>NZ_JBEZZR010000025.1:0-126123 GCF_040639325.1 Actinoplanes sp. NPDC023936
GGCATGGCCCACCCGCAAAGCCGCCCACCAGGCGACATTCGAGTACATCGAAGGCTGGTACAACACCCGACGCCGACACTCCAGCCTCGGCTACCTCAGCCCCGCGGCCTACGAGGCAGGCACCAACCTCGCCCCGCTACCCGCCCTCAAGGTAGCGTGAAGATCAACTCATCGACCCTGTCCGTCGAAACGGGTCAAGCCCACCCGAGCCGTAGCGCAGACAGCCCACCACCGCGTGATCACATGCCTTAACTACGGCCCGCCCACCCGAGCCGTAGCTCAGACAGCTCACCGCCGCGCATAACCTGCGCGCGCTACGGCCGAGCCACCCCAGCCGTAGCTCAGACATGTCCCCACAGCCCATGGCCTGCGTCCGCTACGGCCCAGCCACCCGAGCCGTAGCGCAGACAGCCCACCACCGCGTGATCACATGCCTTAACTACGGCCCGCCCACCCGAGCCGTAGCTCAGACAGCTCACCGCCGCGCATAACCTGCGCGCGCTACGGCCGAGCCACCCCAGCCGTAGCTCAGACATGTCCCCACAGCCCATGGCCTGCGTCCGCTACGGCCCAGCCACCCCAGCCGTAGCTCAGACATGTCCCCACAGCCCATGACCTGCGTCCGCTACGGCCCAGCCACCCCAGCCGTAGCTCAGACATGTCCCCACAGCGCATGACCTGCGCGCGCTACGGCCGACCCACCCCAATGCCAGGTAGCTTGAGTGGATCTTGGAGTCGGTGCTGGTGAGCGACGGGTCCGGGGTGATGCGGCCGCCCTCGCAGCCGGACTACCCCGGATCGTCACCCGGTGTGCCGGCATCCGGGGTAAAGCCGGCGCTTTCCGGAAAGCCGCAGACGTGGGAGGCCCCACAGAATGCCGCACACCCCGTAGCGCTCCCCGTGGACAGTCACCCATCGTGACGCAGCGTGGGCTCGGCGAGGCCGCCCGGAGGCAGACGCGGCGATCCGTGAATCCAGCGGGCGGAACTGCGGGTGACCCGGCGGATGAGACGCCCCGGGGTGGACCGGTCGATCCGTGCCAGCGACGACCCGCGACAGCGAGACGATCGGACTGCACGACTGGACCCCACCCAGCCGTAGCCCAGACAGCCCACCACAGCGCATGACCTGCGTCCGCTACGGCCCAGCGACGCGACAGCCACCCCAGCCGTAGCTGAGACATGCCACCGCCAGCGTGATCACACGCCCGCGCTACGGGCCACGCTGAAGTGTTCGGTATCGGTCCCGCACCCGGGATTTGATCTTTCCGGTGAAATCCGGGACGGATCGTGTGTAACGAAGCGGGCCGGGCGGAAAAATCGGCACACCGACCCGTATCACAACGGCAACTCAGAGGTAACAATGACTGTGATCGGGATCGCTATATCTCGATCGACAACTCTCCCGGCGCGGCGACCCGGAAGGTGACGGCATGCTCAGTAAAGAGGACAACCGGCGGCTGGCGCAGCTGGAGCGCCAGCTCCAGCGCGACGATCCGGAGTTCTGCGCCCGCATGGGTGGCGGCAACTTCAGCGTCTCCGCGACCGGGCGCCCTCCCCTGCCCCTCTTCGTCGTCGCCGCCGTCCTGGCCGTCGCCTCCCTGGTGTGCGTGCTGGTCGGCTGGCTGATCGTCGGGCTGCTGACGGCGGCGTGGTCGATCGTCACGGCGATCGCGGCGGGGTTCCGCTGGCGGAACGCGCGCCGGATCTGACGACACGAAAAGGCCCCCACCGGCGTCAACCGGTGGGGGCCTCTTCAGCGGTGTTACTTGACGATCCTCGTGACGTAGGTCTTGGCCTTCGCGCTGTTGCCGGCCTTGTCCTCAGCCCCGTACGTGATCTTCAGGGCGCCCTTCTCGACACCGGTGATCGCCACGCTCCACGCGCCCTTGGCGTTCGGGACCGTGCTGATCTCGGTGGCCTTGGTGCCGGCGTCCCGCTCGGAGCTCGCCTTCACCCAGGCCGTGCCGGTGAAGTAGTACCACTTGCCGGACCGTTCCTGCACCAGCTTCACCGTCACCTCGGCCACGCCGGCGCCCAGGTCGTAGGCGGTGCCGCCGACCGACGTCCAGGACGAGGCCCGGTCGTCGTGGCGCGGCTCGGAGAGCCGGACCTCGGGACCGAAGCAGTCCGCGAGAACGGTCACCACGCCGACCGTGACGGTCTTGCCCGCGCCTGCCGCGTTCGACGGCGTCACCTTGACCTGGAAGAAACCGGGCTTGGTGTACGCGTGCGACACGCTCGTGCCGCTCGTGGACGCCGTGGTGGTGGTGCCGTCACCCCAGTTGACGGTGAGCTCGGTCGCGCCGGTCACGCCGGTGAAGGCGAGGTCGGTCGACTCGGTTTCCCAGATCAGCTTCGGGTTCAGGCTGTACTTTCCGGCCTGCGCCGCGACCACGACCGTGGCCGAGCCGCTGAACGTCGCCGCGCCGGAGTTGCCCGCCTCGTCGGCCAGCGTGACCGACACGGTGTAGCTGCCGGCGGTGGCGTACTTGTGCGTCGCCGTGGTGGCGCCGGCCGCGAGCGTCTCCGCCGCGCTGCCGTCGCCCCAGTTCACCACCCGGGTGACCCGGTCGGCCGCGCTGACGTCGTCGCTGAGCGCGACCTCGGTCAGGGTGACCGACTGGCCCGGCCAGAGCGCCGCGGCGTTCAGGCTGTAGGTGCCGGTCGGCGCGGTCTCGTCGACGACGCCCGCGGTGGCGCGCGGGGTGACGTCGGCGGTGATCGGTGTGTGCTCCGCGAAGTAGTTGACCAGCATGGTGAGGTCGTTGTCACCCGTGGTGACGACGTTCTCCTTGCTGACCAGGGAGGGGAAGTTGTCCCCGCCGCTCGCGAGGAACGAGTTCGTCGTCACGCGGTACTTGCCGAGCGGGTCGATGGTGACCCCGTTCAGCTTGATCGAGGAGGCGATGATCCGTGAGCCGCGCGGCTTGGCGGCGTCGAAGGAGTAGGTGAAGCCCTTGGACACACCCAGGTGCAGGTACGGCCGGGATGCCCCGTCCGGCTGCCACTGCTCCTCCAGCGCCTTCTTGATCTGCTCACCGCTGAGGGTGCGCGTCACCACGTCGTTGGAGAACGGCTGGACCGCGAAGGCCTCCGAGTAGGTGACCACGCCACCGTCGGTGCCGTACAGCAGGTCGGCCCGCAGACCACCCGGGTTCATGAAGGCGATCTGCGCGCCACCACGTCCCGCCTCGGCGGTCTGGTCCAGCTGCACGTCGGCGATGAAGTTGCCGAGGACCGACTCGGCGCCGCGGTTCTCGGCGCCGGCGGCCGTGTAGGCCCGCTTGATGTCACCGGTGATCTTGCCGAGCTCCGCCTTGCCGAGCTCGGTCGCGGTCACCTTGGCCTTGTCGACGATGGCGGCGATCGCCTGGTTCGACGGGTAGCCGTTGACGTTGAGCAGCTCGGCGGTCGAGCCGGTGACCGACTTGGTGGCCGGGTCGTAGGTCAGCACCGCCTTGCCCAGCTTCAGACCGTAGTCCTCGGCCTGGATGACCGGACGGGTCTTGTCGGTGCCGGGCACCGGGACCTGGAACGCGTACGGCTGGTGGGTGTGTCCACTGAAGATCACGTCGATCTCGGCGCTCACCCGGGTGAAGTCACCGAAGACCTCGTCGTTCTGCAGGGCCTGCGCGGAGTCGATGTTCTCCTCGGCAGCGCCCTCGTGGGCGAGCAGCACCAGCACGTCGGCCTCGCCGTTGGCCTCGTTGCCGTCGGAGAGCTGAGCCGCGAGGGTGTTGGTCTCCGCGACCGGGTCGCGGAACTCGACGCCGGCGATGCCGTCCGGGCTGACCAGCGACTTGGTCTGCTCGGTGACGACACCGATGTAACCGACCTTGACACCGCCCAGGGTCTGCACGGAGTAACCGGGCAGGATCCGCTCACCGCCCTTGTAGACGTTCGCGGCGAGGTACGGGAACTCGGCCCGGTCCTCGACCCGGCCGAGCAGGTCGGCCAGGCCCTTGTCGAACTCGTGGTTGCCGACCGCGGAGACGGCCAGGCCGCCCTCGTTCAGCACGTCGATCGTCGGGTTGTCGCTGTCGATCGCGGAGATGAACGTGGAGGCGCCGATGTTGTCACCGGCCGAGATCCACGCGGTGTTCGGGTTGGCCGCACGCAGCTGGTCGACCGCACCGACGAGCTGGGCCGCGCCACCGTTGCCGGTGGTCGGCGACTCGAGCCGGCCGTGGAAGTCGTTGATGCTGAGCAGCTGGAGGTCGACCGGGCCGGCCGCACCGGTGTCCAGGCCGACCACGACCGGGTCGTGGTCGCTGGAGCGGTACGGGTCCGGGGAGTAGAACGGCGCGTAGCCGTCGTACTCGAAGGCGAACGACTCGACCGAGTTGATGTTCCAGATGTCGACGCCGGTGATCCGCTTCGAGAACTCCGGAGTCACCAGCGCGTGGTCCAGCGAACCGGACTCGCCACCGAAGACGTACGAGGCGGAGTCGGCGTGCGCGTCGGTGTAGCCCTTGTCGTAGAGGACCTGCAGCGGGTCCTCCTGGCCGTACGAGTTGAAGTCGCCCAGCAGGATCACCTTGTCGGTGCCGAGACCCTCGACGAAGGTGGCGAGCGCCTTCGCCTGCCGGACCCGGTCACCGTTGTACGCGCCCTGCCCGTCACCGGTGTCCACGTTGTCGCCGGTCGGCGCCACCGAGGCGCTCTTCGACTTGAAGTGGTTCGCCACCACGGTGAAGTCGATGCTGCCCGCGGTGAAGGTCTGCGCGATCGGCTCGCGGGCGTTGCCCCAGACCGTCTCGTCGTTGACCGACTTGGACGCGCCCTTGGGCGTGGCCACCGACGGCTTGTAGATGATCGCGCTGGTGATGTAGTCCTGCTCGGCCGCGCTCGGCAGCTCGGCCGGCGAGCGGACGTAGTCCCAGGTGCCCGCGCCCTCCTTCGCGTTGAGCGCGCCCACCAGCGTCTTCAGCGCCAACTGGGTGTCGGTCTCCTCGAAGCGGACCGAGTTCTCGATCTCCATGAGGGCGATCACGTCGGCGTCCAGGGCGGTGATCGCCGAGACGATCTTCGCTTCCTGCTTCGCCAGGGCGGTCGCGTCGGTCGCGCCGCGCGCCTCGCCACCGAAGTGGACGAAGTAGTTCAGCACGTTGAAGCTGGCGACCTTGATGTCGCCGCCGACGTTCTCCGGACCCGCGGTACGCGGGTTGGTGTGCTTGAACGTGGTCCGGGTGGCGGCCGGGGTGCTCGCGTCGACCGGGGTGGTCGGCTGCAGACGCCACTCGCTGAACCCGTAGCTCAGGATGCTCGGGCCGAACTGCTCGACGGTGTCGCCGACACGCAGCGGCTCGTCCTTCGAGAGGTACGGCGGCGCGAGACCGGCCGTGGCGAGGTTGGTGGTCCTGGCGTCGTCGAGCAGGATCCGGCCGGCCTTGTTGTCGGCCTTCACCTTCGCGGCGGCCTCGGAACCGGGACGTGCCACGTCGGTCGGGATCCGGGCCGGCTCGTCACCGGCGGCGAGGATGATCTCGCCGTACCGGTTGGTGTTGTAGACGTCCGACACCGTGTACGCGCCGAGCGGGGCGACGAGCATCGACTCGACCGACTCGCGGGCGTCCTCGGCGAGCGGCAGGGTCAGCGCGACAGGGGTGGGCACCGTCGCGCCGGTGGCGCAGACCTGCACGTCGGCCTTGGCGCCGATGGAGATCTGGGTGAGGCCGTTGTACTCGCTCACCGCGCCGGTGACCCGGACCAGGTCGCCGATCGCGACCGACGGGTGGTTCGCGGTGTTCGAGGTCAGGTAGACCTGGATGCCGTCGGATGCGGTGCCCGCGGCGACCGAGCGGTCGCCACCGGAGCCGGCGGTCTGGATCGCGATCGCGTTGTAGCCACCGGTGCGGTGGTCGGCGGTCACGACGCCCTCGACGGTGACGGTCTTGCCGGCCAGGCCGGTCGCCGTCCCGGTGCCCTGCACCTCGGCGATCGAGTCGGTGGCCGGGGTGGTGCAGCCGGCGCCGGGCTCCTCCGGCTCTTCCGGCTCCTCGACGACGGCCTTGTTGAGCGTGCCGGAGCTGCTCGCGGCCGGCGCCTGCCAGGTGCCGTCGATCTTCTGCAGCGAGTGGCCGACCGGCGTGGTGGTGGTCTCGGCGACCCCGATGTCGGTGCCGGCCACACCGCCCACCGTGAACGTGCCCTCATAGGTGAGGAACTCGGCGACGGTGCCGTCCGGCTTGACCAGGGCGACGCCGTCGGGCGCGCCGTTCTGGACGCCGTCGGTCGGGTAGGTCTGTACGACCACACCGGACGCCGGGACGACGCCGCTGAGGGTGGCCGTGTTGTACGCGGCGCCACCGTTGCCGTTGTAGAGGACGATCCGCCAGCCGGTCAGGTCGAACCCGACCGGAGCCTCGATCTCGACAGCCTCGCCGCTGTCGGTGCCGGTGTTGTCGTAGTGGATTTCGCTGATGAACGGCGCGTCAGTGGCCGCTACGGCAGGGCCGGCCAGCGAGAGGCCGAGCGCGGTGACCACGGCGGTGGCACCCACGCTGCGTATATATGGACGCATCGAGACAGGTCCTCCGATGGAAGTAGATCCGCCGGAGCGTAGGTAAGCCGAATGACAATTAATTCTCGTTCAGGTAACGAAAAGGCAGTCAGCCGATGCTTATTGTTCGTTTTTGTTCGGCGAGAAAGTCCATTCCGGACCTAAACCGGCTCGACACCGAACGCCACGTCCAGGCGGTACCGCTCCCCCGCGTAACGGGATTCGCTCAGCTCCAGGGGGCGGCCGAGTTCGTCGAGGATCAGCCGCTCCTCGACCAGCAGCGCCGCCCCGACCGGCACACCGAGCTCGCGGGCGTCCTCCTCGGTGGCGGGCTGGGCGGTCAGCGTCGCGGTGCCCCGGGTGGGCGTCCGGCCCAGGCCGACGATCGCCTCGTGGACCGATCCGGACACGTCGACGTCGAGCAGGGCGGCGAGCGCACCGGGATAGATGGCCCGCTCGAACGCGATCGGCTCGTCGTCGGCGAGCCGGACCCGGTGGATCGCCACCACGTCGCCGTCGCGCAGCCGCAGCCGGGTGGCCTCGACCGCGGTCGGCGGGCGCAGCTCGGCGAGCAGCACCCGGGCCGACGGTTTGCGCCCCTGCTTGCGGATCTCCTCGCTGAGCCGGATCAGGTTGTCGGCACGGCGGGGACCGGCCGGCACGGCCACGAACGTCCCCCGGCCGGGAGCGCGGTAGACGAGCCCGTCGTTGACCAGCTGCGTGACGGCGGCCCGGGCGGTCATCCGGCTCACGCCGAACTCGCGGGCCAGCTCCGGCTCACTGGGCAGCGGGTCGTGCGGGCGGGACTGTGCGATCCGTGCGCGCAGCGCCTGCTCGATGCGGAAGTAGCGCGGCACGAAGTCGGGCATGCAACAAAGCCTAGGGTACGAGGGAAGCTGTCTAGACAACTGGCTGTATAGACAGCTACCGTCGATGCCATGAACTTCACCGTCGCGCAGATCGCGAAGATGATCGACCACTCCATCCTCCGGCCCGAGTTCACCGTCGAGGACGTGCGCAGCGGCTGCGCGATCGCCGCGAAATACGACGTGGCCTCGGTCTGCGTGCGCCCCTGCGACGTGCCCACCGCGGTGTCGCTGCTGCGTGACACGAACGTGCGGGTCGGCACCGTGATCGGTTTCCCGCACGGCGCCAGCGCGACCCAGATCAAGGTCGCCGAGACCGAGCTCGCCGTCGACCAGGGCGCCACCGAGATCGACATGGTGCTCAACATCGGCTGGCTGCGGTCCGGTGACATCAACTCGGTGGAGAACGAGATCGGTTCCGTGGTGAAGGCCGCCGGTGAGGCGCACGTCAAGGTCATCCTGGAGACCGCGTACCTCACCGACGAGCAGAAGCTGGCCGCGTGCTGGGCCGCCGAGCGGGCCGGCGCGGCGTTCGTGAAGACCTCCACCGGTTTCGCGCCGACCGGCGCCACCGTCGACGACCTCGCCCTGATGCGGTCGGCCGTCTCCGCCGCCGTGCAGGTCAAGGCGTCCGGTGGCATCCGCACCCTGGACACCATGCTGGCGATGGCCGCGGTCGGCGTGACCCGGTTCGGCACGTCGGCGACGGCCGAGATCCTCGAGGACCTCGCCCGCCGCCAGGTCAACGTGCCGGGTGGCCGCGCCTAGGAGACACGGGACAGCTTCCACCACGTGGACGGGGCGGAGATCGCGGAATCGGTGCGCAGCTCCACCCGTACCCCGGAAGCCTCGACCTGGCCCACCACCGTGCCGGCGGCGGGCGACGGGCCCGGCGCACCGGCAGTGACAGTGACCGGGACCGAAAGTCCCGGCCAGCCCACCACCTTCAGCGGCGCCGCGGGCGACACCGTGGCGGAGTCGCCCCAGGCGGCCTGCACCTGCCCGGCCGGTCCGGCGCCGAGCAGCTCGTATTCCTTGACGGTCTTGCGGACGGCGGCCAGCAGCTTGCGGACGTGCACGTTGACCTCGGCGAGCTGCTCGGGAGTGTTCGCGCCGGGCTGGTTGAAGACCGCGCCGACGACGGTCAGCGTGCGCTTGCCGACAGTGAGCCGGGAGGCGAAGACGAGGTTGCCGCCGGCCTGGTCGGTGGAACCGGTCTTGATGCCGAAGACCCCCTCGACGCCGAGCATGTCGTTGTAGTTGTAGATCTTCCCGGCCACCGGGATGGTCGCCTCACGCAGCTCGACGATCTCCGCGAAGACCGGCATCTTGATCGCGGCGCGAGCGAGTTCCACCTGGTCCGGCGCGGTGCTGACGGTGGTCGGCAGGAAGCCGCTGGGATCGCTGTACTCGGTGTCGTCCATGCCGAGGGAGTCGGCGGCGGCGTTCATCTTCGCGACGAACGCCTCCTCGCTGCCGGCGTCCCAGATCGCCAGCAGATGCGCGATGTTGTTGGCCGAGGGGAGCATCAGCGCTTCGAGGGCGTCCCGCTCGGAGAGCTTCTCGCCCTCCTCGACGTGCACGAGCGACTGGTTCGTCGCCTTCCGCCCCTCGTAGTCCTCGACGTCCGCCGCCGTGACGGTGAGCGACGGGCCCTCGTCGTCGCCGGTGAGCGGGTGCTCCTTGAGGATCACGTAGGCGGTCATCACCTTGGCGACGCTGCCGATCGGCTCGGCGGAGTCGCCGCCGGAGCCACCGAGGCGGCCGAGGCCCTCGACCATCAGCTCGGCCGAGCCGGTCGGCGGCCAGGGCAGCTTCGGCGCGGCGCCGGGCACCTTGATCTCGGTGCCGACCGTCGTGCTGAGTGTGCTGTCGGGGAGGTCTCTGACCAGCTGGACCGTGGTCCCGGAGCCGAGCAGGACAAGTGTCGCGGCGGCGATGCCGACGAAGACGTTCCGCAGGGATTTCTTGGGTGGCGCGACAGCCGTTCCGTAAACCGTCATCCGAGCAGGCACTCCCGCAGGTCCGGCACGCCGGCCGACGCTTCGGCGTGCTCCTGCTCGGCCGGATCTTCCTGGTCGCGCATTTCCATTTCCCCCCGATTGACGGGCCCATGATACGGAGGCGCCGCTACCCCCATCCCGGGCCGATATCGGGCAAACGAAGCCCCGGCTTCCGTGTGTACGGCCTAGAACGCCACAACCGCACCAGAACCCGCCCACGGCTTCGCCGCTGCCGGCCCCGCCGTGCCCGTGCCAGCTCCCGCCGTGGCCGCGGGCAGCGTGAACACGAACCGCGACCCACCGCCCGGATTGTCCGACGCGGTGATCGTGCCCCCGTGGCGCTCCACGATCCGCTGGCAGATCGCCAGGCCCAGTCCGGTGCCGAGGTAACCGCTGTTCAGATGGGCGCGGTGGAAGTTGGCGAAGATCGCGTCGTGCTGCCCCTCCGGGATGCCGATGCCGTTGTCGGCGACACAGACCCGGACCATGTCGCCCTCCCGGGCCGCCGTGACGGTCAGGGCCGGCGTGACGCCCTCGGCCGTGTACTTGATCGCGTTGCCGATCAGGTTGTCCAGCAGCTGCCGTACCAGCACCGGGTCGGCGTGCACGGGCGGGAAATCGCCGAACGTGAACCGCGGCTCGGGCTTGCCCGCGGCGACCGCGGCGTCGGCGCGGGCACTCGCGATGTCCGCCACCACCGCGGTGAGGTCGACGTGCGCCGGCGCGGCGGCGGCGTTCCGGGCGGTCGTGTACGCGAGCAGGTCCTCGATCAGCGACCGCATCCGCCCGGACGCCCGGGCCAGGCGGGCGAGGTCCCCGCGCGCCTGGCCCACGCCCGGATGTGCCGGCACTGTCGCCAGGGCGTCGAGTGCGGCCTCCGTCCACCCGTCCACGCTGGCCACCGGATTGAGCAGGTCGTGCGCCACCACTCCGGCGAAGTTCGTCAGCTCGTCGCGGTGCCGGCGTTCGGCCGTGACGTCGTGGTAGAGCACCACCGCGCTGCGGGTGCCGTCCGGGTTCGGCAGGGCGGTGGCGGTGACCCGGACGAAGCGGCCCTCGGGCACCCCGGGGTTGCGGACCAGGATCTCCGCGTCCCGGACCTCCTCGTCCGCCAGCGCCTTCAGGTACGCCTCCTCGTCGAGATAGCGGGAGCCGTCGGCGCGGAAGAACCCGTACGAGGCCGGGTCGCTCTCCCCCGGGCCGATCCGGTCACCGAGCAGACGCACCGAGGCGGGATTGCGCAGCACCACCCCGCCGGTGGAATCGATCACCGCCAGGCCGTCGGCCATCGAGTCGACGATCGCGGTCATCAGCGCGGCATGGCGTGAGGCCTGCTCCCGCTGCGCCGCCAGCTCGGCCATCAGCCGGTCCCGCTCGTCGCGCCCCAGCGCCAGCGCCAGCCCGACCACGGCGACCATCGCGGCGAACCCCTGCAGAATGATCGTCCGGGGGGCGAGGTTCTCGACGACCGCGAACGGGCCCATGCCGTTCACCGTGAACAGCGCGGCGATGGTGGCGACGACCAGGCTGTGCGCCACCACGAACGGCGTCGCCAGCCGGGTCGCCACCCACACCGTCAGGCCGAGCACGGCGAAGGAGAGCGGCAGGCGATCCGCGTACCGGAACCCGACCACGTACAGCGAGGTGGTGCAGATCGCCAGCGCGGCGTACTCGGCGATCCGCCAGCGCGGCGTGGCCCGGAGCCCGGAGATCCACTGCCGCCACCAGCCGGCCGGCGAGCCGTGCCGGGCACGGTACGTGCTCACCACCTGACCGATGCAGAGCCCGGCCATGCCGACGATCAGCGTGCTTGCGGTGTTCCGCGCCAGCCAGACCGCCGCCGAGACCCACGAGTACCCCTCGCCGAGCGACCACCGGATGGTCGGGCCGACCAGCGCCCCGCAGGCGGTGGAGGCGCACGACGAGGCCAGCAGGATCCAGAGGTCCCGCGGCGATCCGATCGCCTCGTCGCCGTCCGCGCCCCACAGGCACGGCCGCCAGCGCCGCAGCAGCACGACGAAGACCACGGCCTGCGCGAAGTTGGCGGCCGCGGAGGCCAGGGAGGTGGCGTGCGTCCCCCCGGTCAGCGCGTTCACGAAGTACGAGATCGTGATCAGCGCGACGCCGTCCGCCCAGAACCAGGGAGACCGCCGCTGCACGCAGAACCAGATCACCGCCACCCCGGCGGCCGGCCAGACCATGCTGAGGTTGGTGCCGTCCGCCACGGTGAGACGCCCGGCCCACGCCGACACGAGGTACGCGATGGCGAAGGCCACGGTCCGTGCCAGTGAGATCCGGTAGCTCATCCGTGTTCCCCCGCACGTTCTTATCGGCCGGATCCGCTGGTCACTGAGATCGTTGGGCCCGGCGGACGCCGGCGACCATCCCGGTCCTGCCGGAGTCGCCAGGCGCAGAAAGCCCTCGCCGCCACCACCTACTGGACCGACTGACGCGGAAGCGTCAGTCGGCGTACTCCTCAGGCCGTCGCGTCGTCATACGTGGCGCGGCGGGCGGACACCTCGTCCATGTTCGTCTCGGCCCAGTTCTTCAGTCCGCGCATCATCTCGTGCAGAGAGAGGCCCAGGTCGGTCAGCTCGTAGGTGACCGTGACGGGTACGGTCGGTGTCACCGTGCGGCTGATCAAGCCGTCCCGCTCCAGCGAACGCAGTGTCTGCGTGAGCATCTTCTGGCTGACGCCGGCCAGGACCCGGGACAGCTCCGAGTAGCGCATGGGGCGAGGGTCTCCGACGCAGTCCGGCCCGCTGCCGAGCGCGGACAGGATCAGCGTGACCCACTTCCCGGAGATCCGCTCCAGCATCTTGTGGCTCGGACACACCGCGAGGAAGGCGTTGTACTGCGCCTTGGCCTGCGCTCTCGTCACAGCCGCCGTCGTGGTCGCCATCCCACCTCCCCTGGTCCACCAGTCAGGTTACGCCCCGATCCGGGGCCAGCTTTCTGATGGGAAGTGGTGGGGCGTCATTTGTTCAACGGCCGATCCGGTCGAGCGCGGCGACATCCTCGGCGGACAGCGTGATCCCGGCGCCGGCGACGTTCTCCCGCAGATGCGCCACCGACGAGGTTCCCGCGATCAGCAGGATGTTCGGCGACCGCTGGAGCAGCCAGGCGAGCGCCACCGCCATCGGGGTGCTGTTCAGCCGGGCAGCCACCGCCGACAGCGCGCCGGACTGCAGCGGCGTGAAGCCGCCGAGCGGGAAGAACGGCACGTACGCGATGTTCTGCGCCGCGAGCTTGTCGATCAGCTCGTCATCGTGGCGGTGCGCGAGGTTGTACATGTTCTGCACGCTCACGATCGGCGCGATGGACTGCGCCTCGGCGACCTGCTCCGGGGTCGCGTTGCTGACGCCGAGGTGCCGGATCAGACCCTGCCGCTGCAGATCGACGAGCGTCTCGAACGCTTCGGCGAGCGATCCCGGTTGTGGGCCCTCCGCGTTGCCGAGACGCAGGTTGACCAGGTCCAGCGTCTCGAGCCGGAGAACCTCCAGGTTCTCGTCCACCGCGCGCCGGAGCTGATCGGGGCGGCGGGCCGGCGGCCAGCCGCCCCGATCGTCACGTAGCGCCCCGACCTTCGTCGCGATGTGCAGCGACGCCGGATACGGGTGCAGCGCCTCACGGATCACCTCGTTGGTGAATCGGGGGCCATAGGCGTCGGCGGTGTCGATGTGGGTGATGCCGAGATCGACCGCCTCCCGCAGCACGGCCAGCGCACCCGCGCGGTCGGCGGGCGGCCCCATCACCCAGGGACCGGCGAGTTGCATGGCACCGTAACCGAGCCGGGTAACTGTCAGGTCGCCCAGAGTCCAGGTGCCGCCGGGAAGGGAGAGAGACGACATGCTTGTACCTCTATTTCGTGGTGAGCTGGGCGGGGTTACCACCCGGCAGGTGGCTGCTTCACTATTGCCCGGTAACTCTCCATCGGGAAGTACGCACTTCAAGGTGCGTTAGTCGCTGGGAGACGGCCGTGATCAGTGGGCCCTCATGATCGGGAAGGAGGTCGATGAGTTCCGACGACGGACTCGCCGAGCGGTTGTCCGCCGGCGACGAGACAGCGTTACGTGAGGCGTACGACCGGCACGGCCCGGCCGTGCTCTATCTGGCTCAGCGGCTGCTGGGCAACCGCGCCGACGCCGAGGACGTCACCCAGGTGACGTTCGTGGCGGCCTGGACGGGCCGGGACGGTTTCGATCCGCAGCGCGGCACCGTGCTCGGCTGGCTGCTGGGCATCGCCCGGCGGAAAGCGGTGGACCGTTTGCGGGCAGCGGCGCGTGAGCACCGGGCAACCGAATCCGTGCGGGCGCAGCCGCCGGCGCCACCGGTCGAGGAGTCGCCGGAACGTATCGTCGACCGTCTCGTGGTCGCCGACGAGATGAAGCGGCTGCCCGAAGAACAACGACGCACACTGGAGTTGGCGTTCTTCGACGATCTCACTCATCCGCAGATAGCGGCGGCCACCGGACTGCCGCTCGGCACAGTCAAGAGCCATGTTCGGCGCGGAATGGCCAACCTGCGACGCCGTTGGGAGGTGGACGGTGCAACATCTGGATCCCGATCGGCTGGTCCTTCTCGCGCTCTCTGAAGAACTCGAGGAAACGACCGAATCCGATCACCTTGAGCACTGTGCCGGCTGCCGGCACGAGATGCAGGCGCTGCACGACGTCGCCGACATCGGCTCGCAAACCGGCGAACTGCGCGACCTGCCCGCTCCTCCGGAGCACCTGTGGCAGGCCATCGAGGCGGAAATCGCGACAGCGCGGACGCCCGCCGAACAATCGGCGCCGGTCATCGACCTCACCGAACACCGGGAACGGCGCTCACGGCCGCGCTGGCTCGCGCCGGTTCTCACCGCGGCGGCGGCAGCCGTCCTCGCCGTGGCGGGCACCCTCGGATTCGACAGGTTCACCGACCGGGCGCCGACCGAGCAGGTGATGGCCCGAGCGACGCTAGCCCCGCTGGAGACGGTCCCGCCGACCGCGGGCGGCGACGTGCGTGTCCTCTCCAACGGACAACTGCGCATCGACGTACACAATCTGCCCTTGACCTCGGGTTTTCATGAGGTGTGGCTGCTGGATCCGGACACTCCGGGCAGGATGGTGGCCGTCGGGAATCTGCCCGGCACGGCGGACGCCGTGCTGACCGTGCCGCCGGGCACCGACCTGAGCCGGTACCGGCTCGTCGACGTCAGCGACGAACCGCATGACGGCGACGCCACCCACTCGGGCAAGAGCCTGCTGCGCGGAACTCTCATGAAATAACTGCATCCATCTGATCGAGCCCGAGCGAAGTACGGGTGGTGGCAGATCCCGCCACCGCCCGTACCGATCGGAAAGAGGCTCGAAGATGAGGTTCACCCGTCTCGGCAAGCAGGCCGCCGCCGTCGTCACCGCCACCGTCGTCGCCTCCGCGCTGGGCGCCGGTCCCGCGCAGGCAGCCGGTAAGAAGCCGCTCAAGACCAAGTCCCTCGCCGCGGTGCTGACCGCGGACAAGAGCGGCTTCGACCGCAACGGTCACGACTACGACATCCTGGCCGCCGCGGTGAACGCGGTGCTGAAGGCCAAGCCGGGCAGCAAGGTCGGCGTTCTCGCCGACGGCAAGCAGCGGGTCACCGCGTTCGTGCCCAATGACCGGGCCTTCCAGCTGCTCGTCAAGGACATCACCAAGTCGAAGAAGCTGCCGGGTGAGAAGAAGGCGTTCACGGCGGTCGCCGGCCTCGGCATCAACACCGTCGAGTCGGTGCTGCTGTACCACGTCGTGCCGGGCGCCACGATCACCAAGAAGGCCGCGCTGAAGTCCGACAACGCGAAACTGGCGACCGCCGCCGGCGCGAAGATCAAGGTCAACGTGTACGGGCCGCGCTGGCACAAGCGGATCTCCCTGATCGACGCCGACCGCAGCGACCGCAACCCGCGCATCAACCGGTTCGACATCAACAAGGGCAACCGCCAGATCGCCCACGGCATCGACCGCGTCCTGCGCCCGATCAACCTCCCCTGATCTCTTCCCCTCAGCACGGCCCGGACGTGAGGCGCAGCTCACGCCCGGGCCGTCCCCGTCTCGCCGCCGCCCTCGTCCGCTACGACGCGGCTGGCTATCGGACAAGTTCGCGGATGTCGGCGGCGGTGAGTCCGGCGGATGCGAACTCTCCGCCGTCCATCACGCCGGCGAACAGTTCGGCCTTGCGCCCCTGCAAGGCCATCACCTTCTCCTCGATGGTGTCGCGTGCCACCAGGCGATAAACCATCACGTTGCGCGTCTGGCCGATGCGGTGGGCCCGGTCCACCGCCTGCGCTTCGGTCGCGGGGTTCCACCACGGGTCGAGCAGGATGCAGTAGTCGGCCTCGGTCAGGTTCAGCCCGAACCCGCCGGCCTTGAGGCTGATCAGGAAGACCGGTGCGGCACCGGTCTTGAACTCCTCGATCACCTGCTTGCGGTTGCGGGTGGTGCCGTCCAGGTAAGCGCACGCGATACCGGCCTGATCCAACCGGTCGCGGGCGGCGCCGAGGAAGCGGGTGAACTGGCTGAACACCAGGGTGCGATGCCCCTCCGCGACGATGTCGGTGAGCTTTTCCACGAGCAGGTCGAGTTTCGTCGACGAAACCGCACGGTGTTGCTCGTCGACCAGCGCCACGTCGAGGCTGGCCTGCCGCAGCAGCGTCAGCGAGCGGAAGATCTCGAATCGGTTCTTCTCCAGGTCGCCCAGCAGGCCGAGCACCTTCTGCCGCTCCCGCTGCAGGTACCGCTGGTAGATCTTGCGGTGTCCGGGCGAGAGCTCGACGTCGACCACCTGTTCCTGTTTGGCCGGCAGTTCCGCGGCGACCTCGCTCTTGCGGCGGCGCAGCACCAGTGGGCGGATCCGGCGGCGCAGCTGGACGAGCCGATCCTGGTTACGCTCGCGTTCGATGGGGTGGCGGTAGTACTCGGTGAACCGGTCGAGGCGGGGAAACAGGCCGGGCGCCGCGATCGAGCAAAGTGCCCACAGCTCGGCCAGGTTGTTCTCCATCGGCGTACCGGTGATGGCGACCTTGAAGGGCGCCGGGAGGCGGCGGGCACACTTGTAGGCCTGTGACTGCGGGTTCTTCACGAACTGCGCCTCGTCGAGCACCAGGCCGGCCCAGTCCAGCGCCGCGTAATCGTCGTACTCCAGCCGGAACAGGGTGTACGACGTGACGACGACATCGGCCCGCCCGATCGCCTCGGCCAGACCGACTCCTCGCCGGGCCGCAGTCGAGGTGATCGCCCGTACCTCCAGGTCTGGGGTGAAGCGGCTCGCCTCGGCCACCCAGTTGTGCACCACGCTGGCCGGCGCGACGACCAGGAATCTGCCGTGCTTACGGGCATGGCAGAGCAACGCCAAGGCCTGCAACGTCTTACCGAGGCCCATGTCGTCGGCAAGAATGCCGCCGAGCCCGTTGTCGTGCAGCGCCGCCAACCAGCGAAAGCCCTCCAGTTGGTAGTGCCGCAGCTCAGCGTTCACCTCGGCAGGCACCGGCTGGTCCAGGAGCACCCCGGCCTCGCTCAGCGCGGCCACCGTACGCTGCCAATCGGCTGCCTGACCGGCCAGATCACCCAACTCGGCCAGCTCGTCCCAGACGCCGGCCTGGAACCGTCCGACTCGCAGCACGCCTGGCGGGCTGTCAGTGAGCGCGCGAGACTCGGCGATCAACTCGCGCAGCTGCCGGAACTCCGGGCGGTCGAGAGCGAAATAGACGCCACTGGGCAGGATCAAGAACTCCTGGTCCCGAGCGAGCCCGACGAAGAGCGCCTCGAAATCGACCTGCTCACCGCCCACCTCGACGCGAACCGACAGATCGAACCAGTCGTGCTCGTCAGCCTGTGCGGCACTGGTGAACGTGATGACCGGCGGCGCTTCGCTTTCCTGAAGGCCCCAGTCCTCGTCCGGCTCGATCACTGTCACACCGAGCTCGACCAGCGCGGGGAGCACCGTACTCAGGAAATGGATCATCGCGTCGCCACCGAGCACCGATTCGGCGGCGAGCCGAGGACCCGTCCGGCCAAGTTCGAGCAGGCCAGGACCAACAAGATCAACCGCTTTGCGTACGAGATCAGCCTGCTCGTCGGAGAATGTCGGCGACCACAGCGGCTCGGCCTGCCGAACGCCGCCCACCTCGACCACCCACTCCCAGCGCAACCGCAGCTGATGCCCGCGCTCGGAGGTCAGCGTGACAGCCAGGGTCGGAGCACCCACATTGGGAAGGCTCACGTCCGGTCCGGCCGGCACGACTTCCAGCTGCCGGACCAGGCCGGGGTAGAACTCGGTGAAGAACAGGTCTTCCTGCTCGGCCGGGATCTGAATGCTTGGTGCGGCCAGTACCTTGCGCGCCGATTTCGGCAGCGGACGGGCCAGCGGAGCGAGCCGCATCATCTGCCCGGTCTCCGCGCCCCATGAGGCGACGCCGTGCGCCGGCTCGCCGATGAACATCGAGTGCTCAACATCAACCGGCAAGCCGTCGACCTGGACCACAGCTTGCAGCGAAAGGTGACCATCGACCCGGCCCACCTGCAACGAGACCCCGGCCGGACGGCGTGCCACGACCACCGGCGCAGCGTTCTTGCCGTACTGCACCAGTGGCAGGCCGGACTCCTGCGCCTCGGCCAGCAGGTCCCAGATTCGCCGGCTGCCGAACTCGTCGAGGAACAGATTCGTGCCGCCGCTACCGTAGTAGTTCGCGTAGGAGCCGGACAGTTTGACGATCTCGGTGAGCAGCCGACGGTGGTGCTCCAGGTTCAGCGAGTGGTCTCCGGCGTAGCTGAGCGAGTGCCAGTTGATCCCCGTGCGCACCCAGCCTTTGCGGCCGGGCAGAACCGGGCGCATCGAGATCCGCTGTCCGGTCTTGCGAGTCCGCGGAAGATATCCGTTCACCAGCTCGAACTGCAGGCCGAGCCCGGGATCCGCAGGCTGCGGAAGCGGTGGCGGCCCGGCCACGTCCCGCATCCACGCGGACAGCTGGGACTCCCACCGGCTGGCCTTCGGCCGCCGCTGAGCCGGAGCCACGGGCGTTTTCGGTGCGGTCTCCTGCTGAGCGGCGATCAGCAGCGCCACAATATGGACGCAGTCCGCATCGGCACAGGTGCACACGCCGGTCAAGGAGGGCGTTGCTCCCGAGACCACCTCGCCGGTCACCACTCCACCATCGCGGATCTTCCCGACCGCCGGACCAGACGCGCTGACGGCTTGGACAACGATCTCCCCAGCGGCCAGAGCCGCACGTGCCTGGAGGAAAGTGCGAACGCCGACCACGTCGCAGAGGACCGCTTCCTCCGGAGAGAGGACCAGCTTCGCCATCGTCACCTTCCGCCACCGTCAGCGGCCCACTCTAAACGCGCTACGACGGACGTCGCATGCTGCGTACTCACTAAGAGGGACGTCATCGGTGTGGGGCAGTGGTGTGCCGTTGGCGACGTCACCCGTCAGCGCGGGCGGACGAGTCCGAGGTCGTACGCGAGGATCGTGGCCTGCACCCGGTCCCGGACACCGAGTTTCGGCAGCAGGGCGTTGACGTGCGTCTTCACCGTTCCCGCGCCGATGCCGAGGACCGTGCCGATCTCGGCGTTGGAGAGCCCGGTGGCGACTTGTTCCAGCACTTCCCGCTCGCGTGGGGTGAGCCGGGTCAGGCGCGGGTCGTCGGTGCGGTCCACGGTGACCGCGCCACTGGTGAACGCGTCGATGAGTCGCCGGGTGGACAGTGGGCTCAGCATCGCCTCACCGGCGGCGACGACCCTGATCGCCGCAACCAGATCGGCCGGCTCGGAGTCCTTGAGCAGGAATCCGGAGGCGCCGGCGCGCAGCGCTTGGAAGACGTACGCGTCCTGATGGAACGTGGTCAGCACGAGGACTCGGGGAGGGTTCTCGCCGGCGGTCAGCCGGGCGGTGGCGGTCAGCCCGTCCATGCCCGGCATCCGGATGTCCATCAGCACCACGTCCGGCGCGAGGCGCTCGGCGAGTTCGATGGCGGCCGCGCCGTCGCCGGCCTCACCCACTACGTCCATGTCGCCCTGTGAGCCGACGATCGCGCACAGGCCCGCTCGGATCATCAGCTGGTCATCGACGACGATCACCCGGATGGCGATGACGTCACCTCCTTGGTCGTCTGGTCGGCCGGGCCGGTTTTCCGGTCAGCCGGGCCGAGCCCGTCGAGCATCGTCCGCATCGCGGCGAGGGCGTCGCGGGCGGCGTCGAGCACTGTCGCCAGATCCCCCTGATCGGCGGCTCGCGGAACCCGTGCGGCGTGCTGGAGGACGGCGTCGCGCAGCCCGGCGGCGACCCGGGCCCGCTCGTCGAGGGCCAGGCGCTCGGCCTGCGCGGCCACCGTGGCCACCGCGTTCTCCTCCCGGGCCGAGCGGCGCTCACGACGGCGCCGGGCCGCCGCGCCGGCGAGCCAGGCGCCGGCGAACGGCCCCGCCAGCACGACGGCGGCGAGCACCGCGAGCACGGCCGCCACCACCACGGTGGTCAGCCTGTCCGGGTCGGCCGGCTGCATCGCGAACAGGACGCCGAGGGCCAGCACCGTACTCGTATGGGCGGCGACCGCCGCCCAGCCCGACCGGGATCGTGTGGTGTACGCGGCGACGGCGTGGACCGCGACGAGTTCGGCGCCGCCGGCGAACAGGAACAGCCAGCCGTCGTCGGCGGGCACCGCGCCCGCGGCCACCAGGAGCGGGCCGATGCCCGCGGTCAGCGCGACGGCGGCGAGGACCGTCCACGGATGCGCCCGCCGCCACAGCAGCGGCGCCGCATGCGCGACCATCGCCAGCAGTGCGAGCGTCGCCGCGCCGGGCGCCGGGCGGTCCTCGGCGACGTAGGCGGCCAGACCGGAGAGCGGGAGCAGCAGTGCCAGCGCCACCAGGCCGGCGTCGAGCACCGCCTGGCTGCGCACCCAGCGGCGCATCCGGTGGCCGGTCGCCGCGGAGGCGTGCGGCGGCAGCACCGCGTGGACCCGCCAGCCGTGTGGCTGCTGCGGTCCCGCCGACACCGTGCCGCCGATCGACGCGGCACGCTCCCGCATGCCGGTCAACCCGCGACCTCCGCCCAACCCGCCGGCGGACGACTCGCCGGCCGGGCCGTCGTCCTCGACCAGCAGTTGAGTGCCGGCGGCGCCGTGCGACAGGCGCAACCGGACGGTGGCGCCCGGCGCGTACCGCAGGGTGTTGGTCAGTGCCTCTCGCGCGATCGCGTGCACCACCTCCGCCGTCTTGGCATCGACAGCGGCGTCCACCTCGGCGACCACCACCTGTCCGAGCTGCCGGAAGTCGTCGGCGAGATCAGCCAGGCTCGGCGCCGGTGGGTCGGAAAGACTCTCTCCCCGCGGCATGAGCGCGACGAGACGTCGCAGGTCCGCGAGCGCCTGCCGACCGGTACGGGCGGCGAACTCCAGCGATTCGGTGACCAGCTCCGGCCGCTGGTCGCCGAGGAACCGGGCGGTGGACGCGTTCACCACGATCGACGTCAGGTGGTGGGCTGTCACATCGTGCAGTTCCCGCGCCAGCCGGCGCCGCTCCGCCGCAGCTGCCTCCCGGCGGTCCCGCTCCGCCTCGGCGAGCCTGCGGGCGGCCGCCGATCGCTCCGCCACCCACCGCCGGCGGACCCGGCCGGCCGCGGCCACCACCCCGTAGATCACCGCATTGATCAGCACGTCCAGCGGAAGGTCCCGGATCGGGCTGTCGTCCAGCAGCAGCACACTCTGCCAGGCCACCAGCCCGGCGGCGGTCAGCGCGGTGGCGCGCCGGGAACACCGCACCGACACGCTGAACAACGCGATCAGCTCGGCGGCCGAGAGCACCAGCAACGCGTCCCCGGGCACGAACAACGCCACCCCGGGAACCAGCCGGCCGCCCATCGCGGCCACGACGGCGACGATGGCGGTGACCGGCACCGGCACCCGGGCCCGCAACCCCAACGCGACAGTGACCACCACGACGGCCGCCACCACACCGGCGACCTGGCCGGCCGGAACCCCATCGCCGCGCGCCAGCACCGTGCCCGGCCACACGAACAGCTGAGCGGCGGCAAGCAGCGCCGGCAGCGCCCAGATCCTCATGATGGCGGAGAGCCTATCGCCGCCCGCCAAGGGGCGATCTATGCCCGAGGGCAGAGACCGGGATCCGCCCGCGGCGGGATCCGCCGGCGCCCACGCGCCAGGAGACTGTGACACATGCTGATCCCACCGCCCCCGGGCACCGCCTACCACCGTCTCGCCCGCACTTCCGCGCACCGCTGGTGGCGTCCGGTGCTGGGCGTGCCCTTCATCGCCGTCGGCATCGTCGTGCTCGCCCTCTTCATCGACGTATCCATCGGGGTCGCCGCCGACCTGACCAGCCAGCCCATCGGTTCCGACGGGATGGCCGGCTTCGGCGCCCTCGGCGAGCTCGCCTCCGGCTTCCTGATCATCGCCGCCCTGCTGCCGCTCGTCCTGCTCACCGCCCGCTGGATCGAGCGCCGGCCGGCCGGCACCCTCTCCTCGGTCACCGGCCGGCTGCGCTGGCGCTGGCTGCTCACCTGCCTGCCGATCGCGTTCCTGGCCATCGTCGCGTTTCTCGCCGCCGGCGTCGGCGTGTCCGCGCTGACCGGCGAGGACCTCGACCTCGGTGACTCCCTCGTGGGCTGGGGCCCGTTCGCCACCTCGATGCTGGTCCTGCTGCTGGTCGTGCCGCCGCAGGCCGCCGCCGAGGAGTACGTGACCCGGGGATGGCTGCTGCAGAGCGTCGGCGCCTGGTGCCGTACCCCGTGGTTCCCGATCGCCGTGCAGGCGCTGGTCTTCGCCGCTCTGCACGGCTGGGGCACCCCGTGGGGCTTCGCCGACCTGTTCATCTTCGGCGCCATCACCGGCTGGCTGACCGTCCGGACCGGCGGCCTGGAGGCCGCGATCGTGCTGCACGTCATGAACAACCTGCTCGGCAGCACGATCGGAGCCGCGTACGGCGATCTCGGGATGGACGAGACGGCCGCCGACATGCCCTGGCAGATGGCCGCGATCGACCTGCCGGTGCTGCTGGCCTACGCGGCCGTGATCCTCTGGCTGGCCCGCCGGCGCGGCATCGCGACTCGCACCCCCGCGATCCCGGCTCCCGCGGTCCCCGCCGCCACGCTCGAGGCCCGGGACCGGTCGCCGGTCGCGGTGTGAACCGTCCCAAGCCATCGGTGGCCTCCGAACCGTATCCAGGCCGACGCTCGCTCCCGCGGTCGGCGCGGCGTCCCGGAGGCGCCGGCTTCGGCGCTGAAGCATGCGGGTTCCCGGCGACCATCGGGAAGCTCAGCGACTGTCCGGCACCGCTCACCGCCGTCACATCGAGACTCGCCGATCAGGAAACCGAGGCGCCACCCGCGCGCGTCAGGCTTCGTGCCGGCATTCACGAGGAGGACTGACACATGGGCCTGACGATGACCACCACAGCACCGGGCGCCCCGGTGACGGCCTGGGCCGACGACATCGACCAGGTGCTCGCCGGCGACCTGATCGCGGCGCTGACGGTGACCACGGCCTCGGGGGATGTGGTCACCGTGCCGACGGCGCCGCTCGGTCTGCGCGACCGCGGCCAAGGCTGGGTCTCCTGCTTCGTGCCGGCCCGCTTCGCCGGCCGGCTCGACCAGCCCGGCCCCATCGGGCGAGTCGCTCTCACCTTCCTCAGCCGGGCGCACGGCACCGCCACCAGCGACGCGTACCTCCTGGTGCAGGGCCACGCCGAGGCCGGCCACACAATCGCCGGGGCGATCCACTCCCGGGCGAGCGAGCTGCTCGAACCGGCCCTGGTCGCCGCCTTCCGGGATGGCTGGCGCGGCGAACGCCGACACGACGCCATCGGCGTACGGGTCCGCGTCCATCGGATCACGACGTGGTCGGACGCGCGGGCCAGCGGGATTCCGACGACGCTCGGTGCGGCCGCCGCCGCCGCGCCCCTCCCCCAGCCGGTGCCGTCACACGCCGCCTCGGGCGTGGACGCGCGGAATGCGGTCCGCCGTTTCCGGGGTCATCCGCACCGGCTGTTGTCCTACGCCGGCGGGGACGGGTTCCCGGTGACCATCCCGGTGCGGATCCTGGAGGCGGGCGAGCAGGGGATCCGGATCACCGCGCCGGCCGGGACGCTGCCGGCCGGCGACCGGCGGGCCGGCCTGCTGGCACTCTCCTACGGTCCCCGGCTGACCGGGCTGTCCACCCGGCATCACACCGGCTGGCTGTCCAAGCACAAGGACGGCACCGCGACGTACGTGCCGCACTCCGGGTACGGCCACCACCTGCCCCAGAGCAAGGCGCTGCGCCTGCTCGCCGGCGCGAAGCACCGCGTTCTCCCCGCCCGCTGAGCCTTCTCCGCCGCGCGGTGTCGCGGGTCAGCCGTACAGGATCTGGCGCAGCGTGCCGGCGAGGTAGCCGACAAGGTCCTCGGGGACGAGGTCCGCGAGCGGGCCGGTCCGCACCACGTACCGGCTGAAGGTGACGCCGATCAGGTGCGCTCCCAGCAGGTCGACGCGAATCTCGGCGTCGGGCCCGTCGAGCAGCGGCCGGTAGGCGTGGAAGCTGCGTTCGCGCATCGCCGCGTAGAGCCGGGTCGCCGCCTGCTCGTCGGTGGCCGCGCTGCGGATCAAGGCGATGAACGGGTCGTTGCCCTCGGCTGCCTCCATGCGGTCGACGTACGCACGCGCGATGCGCTCAGGGACCGCGTCCGGCTCGCCGGGCATCAGATCCTCCAGATCTCCCGATCCCGGCATCGCGGCGAGGAACAGCTGCTCCTTGGAGCCGAAATGCCGCATGACCAGCCCGTGGGTGACGCCGGCTCGCTGGGCGATCTCCCGGATGCTCGCACGGGCGTAGCCCATCTCGGCGAAAGCGGCACGGGCGGCGGCCAGGATGGCGGCACGGTTCAGTTCCGGGTTACGCCGGTGCTGGCGGCGTTCAGCGATCACCACCGCAGTGTACAAGCGGTCATTAAGCGTGGCGCTCCGGAGCGCCGGCCACCCCCGATTGGACAGCGACGGCATGCCGATGGACATGCGATGACCTCGCGGCAGCGGGGGCAACCGCGAACAATGGCCGACATGGGTCCGGCCACTTCACCCCCTACTCGTCGTGGCCGGACTCACCGATTCAGAGCGGTTGCGCAGCCTTTCCGCTATCCCGGAGTCAGCGCATTTCGGCCTTGGCCGGATCGCCCCACCGAAGCGGCTTCAGAACCTTGATGTCGGGCGCGGCACCGAGAACTTCCGCGGCGCCGGCAAGGGCTTCGGTCAGGTACGGACGGCTGTTGTGTTCGGCCAGCGCCTCGGCGGATTCCCAGCGCTCGACCACCACAACGGTCAGCGGGTCGGCGGCGTCGGTGTGCGCCGCGTAGGTCAGACAGCCCTCCTCCTCGTGGGTTCGGCGCACCACCTCGGCGATCACCCGGTGCGCCTGCTCGACGCGGTCCTCCCGCAGACGAAGGACCCCGACCACGATTACTGAACTCATTACGAATTGCTCCCGATTTATCGGTGACGTGTGGACGGAACAATTCCATCACCGTCGCGGGCCGCCACGGAAGTTCGCGACGATCATGGTGGGGATGATTCGAAGGAATAGCTGACTTGTCTTCTGCGACAGAGATTGACCTACGACAGATCCGGCATTTCCTGGCAGTGGCCCGGGACCGGAATTTCACCCGCGCGGCAACCGGTCTTGGCATAACCCAGTCAGCACTGTCGCGCAGCATTCGTGGCCTGGAGCAGTCCATCGGCGCGGCGCTGTTCGAGCGTCGGCCGCGTGAGGTGACGCTGACCGAGACGGGCCAGATTCTGCTGAGGGAGACCGCCGATCTCGACATCCGGGCCAGCGCGGCAGTGGCCCGGGCACGGGACGCCGGCCGACCGGCCCGGCTGCGGGTGCTCGCCCGCGGCTGCGACTCGGCGCTCGCCGGACGGATCGTGGACGGCTACCACGCCACCGCACCGGCCGTCCCGGCACAACTGAGCTTCTCCGACCCGCTCACCCATCCCGACGCGCTGCGCGCCGGCGCGGCCGAGGCCGCGTTCCTGCGCTTCCCGTACGACCAGGCCGGACTGGACGCGGAGGTGCTGTTCACGGATCCCCGGGTGGCCCTGGTGGCACAGAGCCATCCGCTCGCGGCGCGGGGCCGGGTGGACCTGGCGGACCTGGCCGACGACCCGGTCACCGTCCCGCCGGTGAGCACCGAGGCGGAGCGGGCGTACTGGGCCGCCGCCGACCTGCGGCCACGCAGGTGGCGCCCCGGCCCCGACGCGCGCGACTCCCTGGACATTCTCGCGGTGGTCCGGCACGGTCTGGCGATCTCTTTCGTACCGGCGTCGATGCTGACCGGTGTAGCGCTTGACGGCCTTCGGTCGCTGACCGTGGACGGGCTGTCGCCGAGCCTGGTCACCATCGCCTGGGCTGAGGACGCCACCGCGCCGGCTCTGGCGGCCTTCGTCCGGCACGCCTGCTCGGCCAGCATATAAACCGGGTTTATACACGGTGTGTATAGTGGCACTCCGATCGCTATACACACCATGTATACACGTTAGGTGCAGTGCAGTATGTCCGTAATTGAACGCACTCCGATACGCCGCCTCGACGCCCACGACCCCGGGGCCGGCATCCGCCGTCCGCTGGTGCTCGGCGCCGCGGCCACGACACTGCTCGCCCTGGTGACCATCGGACTGCCGATCCCACCGGCAGCTGTCGTCGCCACGAGCCTGATCGCGATGGCGGTCGTGGTGTCCGCCTGGCTGGCCGTGCGCCGCCGGCTGGGCGCCATCACCGTCACCCAGCTGTACCGGATCATCCTGTGCTGGGGCCTGCCCCTGATGGCGGCACGTCCCCTGTTCAGCGGCGACGTCTGGAGCTATCTCGCGCAGGGCGAGATCGCCGCGACCGGGTCGGACCCGTACCACAGCGGCCCGGCGCAGGCGCTCGGCATGGACTCTTCGCACACCCAGCACGTCAGTCACTACTGGCTCGACACCCCAGCGCCCTACGGCCCGGCCTGGCTGGTCCTGTCGCGCACCGTGGCAGCCCTCACCGGCGAACACCTCACCGCCGGAATCCTGCTGTATCGCCTGCTCGCGGTCGCGGGCCTCGTGCTGATCGCCTGGGCGCTGCCGCGACTCGCGCAGCGAGCCGGCGTGGCCCCCGCCACCGCCGTGTGGCTCGGCCTCCTGAACCCGCTGACGCTCTGGCACCTGGTGGCCGGGGCGCACAACGACGCCATCATGATCGGCTTGATGCTCGCCGGGCTCGAGCTCGGCCTGGCCGGCCTGCAACACTCCGGCGCCACCGGCACGGCTCGGTTGCTCGCCGCAACGGCTGTCCTGACGGCCGCCGCCAACGTCAAGATCGTCGCTGCCGCGGCCGTGGTCGTCCTGGCCGCCGAAGCAGCACGCCGGCACCCGCGGCCCCTCGTACCCGTGCTGGCGGTGACAGCGGTGGCCGGCCTGGGCACTCTGGCGCTCTCCGCGATCGGCGGCTTCGGGTGGATCACCGCCCTCCGCGGCGGCACCGCGGTCTACAGCTGGATGTCCCCCAGCACCGCCATCGGATTGCTGGTGGGCGGCTTCATCGAGCCGGAAGTGCCGTCATTCACGGCCGCTACCGTCACCGCCACCAATCTGGCCGGCGCGCTGGCGGCCATCCCGATCGTGGTGCGGCTCGTTGCCGCGGTGTTCCGCGGACAGCGCCATCCGGTGCACGCCCTCGGCCTGATCTTCACGGCCGCCCTGTTGCTCGGTTCCGTCGTGCAGCCCTGGTATCTCCCGTGGGCGATCACGGCGCTCGCCGCGACCGTGCACGACGAGCGCCGGCGAACACTGATCGTCGCGGTGAGCGCCGTGTTCGCTTTCGCGCTGCCGGCGATCACTCCCACCGCAGCGGCCGATCTGATCATCGGCTACCTCGTCGCTGCGGCCACGGTCACCGGCACGCTGCTGGCCCACCGGATGAGGCCGGCCGCTCGACGGCTCCGGCGGCGGACGGTTCCCGGCAGCGTGTGATCTGGTTACGACCGGTCCGGTCCGCCTAGCCTCGCTCAGGCACGCTGAGGAGGCGAAACGTGAACATGCTGAGCAGCCGGTGGCACGCCGGGCGACGATTGCTGCGCGAGGCCGCGTCCCTGCTGGCCGCCCTCATCGCGGTGGGCAGCTGGTATCTCACGCACCCCCGCAGCGGTCCGGAAGACGACGACATCCGTGCTGGTCCCGGTCACGGCCGGGTTCGCAGCGGCCCGTAATCGGCCTGGAAGATCCGTTCCCCGGCCGCGCGCAACACCGGCCGACGTACCAGGCCAGGCAGTTTACGGGTGCGGTCGCGACGGGCGGCCCGCTCGTGGACCCAGCGCACCCGCTCGCGGCGGCGCAGCTCGAAAGCCCGCAGCGCGTCCCCGGCGGTCGCCGTGGACAACAGCTCGCCGAGGACGAGCGCGTCCTCCATGGCGAGGGCGGCGCCCTGGGCCATGTTGGGTGACGCGGCGTGCGCGGCGTCGCCGACCAGCACGAGCCCGGGCAGGACCGGCGAGTCCATCTCGACCCGGCGGATCGGGGAACGGTAGGCGTCCCCGGCCGTCCGCAGAAGATCCGGCACCGGCCCGCCGAAGTCGGCGAACAGGTCACGCCAGTCGCCGGGTCCGGCCGAGGCGTCCGTACGGTTCACGTCGGCGTAGCAGTAGGCGTCCCCGTTGCCCAGCGCGACAGTGAGGAAACTGCGGCCGTTGGCCATCCGAACGGTCCAGTCCTGCAGCTCCGGGCGCCCGGTCACCAGGAATCGCCAGCTCATCTGGCCGAGGTAGACGGTACGCGCGGCCGGAAACGCCAGCCGGCGAACCGTCGAGTTGATGCCGTCGGCCCCGACCACCACGTCGTAGGTACCGCGCGACCCGTCGGCGAACCGCACCGTGGTGCCGCTGATGCCGGTCACCTCGGTCTCGTAGCGCACGGTTTCGTCGGGCAGCGCGTCCGACAGCACGGTTTGCAGATCGGCCCGTCGCACCGCCACGCTGGGGCCGGTGTCCCCCCACAGCCCCTGCTGGTCGATGTCGGCGAGCAGGCGGCCTCGGTGATCCAGCAGACGCTGCCGGGCGATCGGGTGCGCGACCTTGTCCACCGCCGCTCCCAGATCCAGGTCACGCAGACAACGACCGGCATTCGCGGGGAGGAACATCCCGTAGCCCGCGGGCTCGGCCCGGGCCGAGCGATCGACGACCTCAGCGGTGATGCCGTGGAGCAGGAGGGCGCGTGCCGTGGCGAGCCCGGCCGTCCCCGCGCCCACCACGAGAACCCGCGGGTGGTGTTTCATGAAGCTGTTTCTCCTTCGAGGAATGGATCTGCCGGCCGGGAGCGGTTCGGCGTCTGTCCACCGCACGCCCACCCGCAGCTCACCGGCGCTCGGATCCGCATCCGGGCCGTTGACGCCACCGCGCCGGGTGCCCAGCCTTGAGGTCGGCTCGTGATGCCTTGCCGCACCGGGGCAGCGGGTGAGATGGGTGGGGGAAATGCTTGAACAGGAGTTCGACCGGCAGCTGCGTTTCGCCGTCCACGCGCTCGACGCGGCGCACCGCCGAGTGTTCCGGGAACTCGACCTGCCGTTGACCTATCCGCAATACCTCGTGCTGGCGACCCTCAGCCGGCGGGGACCTGTGACGGTCCGCGAACTGGGCCGCGCCCTGCGACTGGACTCGGGAACCCTCTCGCCACTGCTGCGCCGTCTGGAGACGGCCGGGCTCGTGCGCCGGGTGCGCAGCGCCGATGACGAGCGCTCCGTGGTGGTCCACCTGACCGAGGGCAGTGCCGCCATACGCCGGCAGGCGCGGCTGGTGCCGGGGCGGATCGCCGCGGCCGCCGGCTTGGAACAGTCCGAGGTACGGGCGTTACAGCAGGCGCTGAGCAGACTCACCGCGTCCTTGGACACCTTCAACGATCAGTGAGAACCGTCAGTAGGTCGCTGTCTCGGTCAGCAGAAGCTCGGCCGCTTGCCGCGCCTTGTCGCTCAACGGCGCCGGTCCCATGGCCACCGGATCGACGTTCACATTCACCCGCCGCCCCTCGGCATGCACCACGCTGCGGTCCGCCGAGAGGATCCGGAAGCCGTACACCAGGCTGCTGCGGCCGACGCTCTCCAACCAGAAGTGCACCACCGGCTCACACACCCCGATGATCGGCACGTGGTAGGAGATGCTCAGCTCCCGTACCGCCAGGACGGCCTCGGTGAACGCGGACTGCCGCGGGTCCGGGCTCCAGCCGTGCTCCGCCCAGTAATCGGCGGCCGCCCTCTCGAAGAGCAGCGCGTACCGGGAATGGTGCAGCAGCCCCATCGCGTCCAGTTCGTCGAAGTGCACCCGGACCGGCGTCATCCGGCCGTGACTCGGGACAGTCATCGAATTTCCTCTCCTTCGCCGGACGCGAGCCACTCCCGCTCCGGATCGGTCAGTGACACCTCGACAGCGGCTCGCACGAGTTCCAGCTGGTGAGGAGTACGCGGTGCGATGACAGCGCCGCGGACCTTCGGCGCCGTCAGCACCCAGGCCAGCGCGAGCGTGGCCGGCGCCAGATCCCGCCGGGCCGCGGCCTGCCGCAGGCGGTACAGCACCCGCGTGAAGTGCACCGGGTCGACAGTGGAGTGCCAGTCCGGCAGCAACGCCCCTCGTGAGCCGGCGGGTGGCTCCGCACCCGGCTGGTACCTGCCGGTCAGCAGACCCCCCGCGAGCGGGCTGAACGCGGTGAACCCGACACCGTAGTGCTCGCTGGCCGGGATGGCGCCGGCCTCGTGACCGCGGTCGAGCAGGTGGTAGCCGCCCTGCATGTTGACCGGTCCGCCCACGCCCGCCAGCGTCGCGGTGGCAACAGTGTCGGCCAGCAGCTGCCCGCTGACGTTGCTCAGACCGTAGTACCGGATCTTGCCCTCGTGGACGAGCTCGTCGAAGGCCGTCACGGTCTCCTCGATCGGAGTATGCGGGTCCGCGACGTGGGTCAGGTACAGGTCGACATAGTCGGTTTGCAACCGCCGCAGACTCGCCTCGATCTGCGCTCGGATGTGACGCCGGGAAAGGCCGGCGTCGTGCTCACCCGGCCCGACCCGGTTGCCCACCTTCGTGGTCACCATGACCTGGGCGCGCACCCCACGGCAGGCCATCCATCGGCCCAGCCATTCCTCGGAACGGCCGCCACCGTACGAGTCAGCGGTGTCGAACATGGTGATCCCGGCATCCAGTGCCCGGTCGAGCAGCGAGTACGCGGTCGACTCGTCGTCGCCCAGCCCCACCGCCTCGGCCGCCGAGCCGATTCCGCCGAAGTTGCCACATCCGAAGATCAGTGAGGGCGTCCGGAGGTCGCTGCGGCCCAGCCGGACCGAGCGCATGCCGACCCTGGTCGAATCAGGCGCCATGACGTTGTGGTCCTCCTCTTTGAGTCGCTGTCCGATCAGGCCGGCGCGATGTTGTGGTTGAGCCGGAACATGTTGTTCGGGTCGACCTTGCGTTTGATCGCGGCGAGCCGCTGGTAGGCCTGTGGCTGGTAGGCCCGGCGCACCGCCTCCGGAGCGACGTCGGCGGCGGCCATGAAGTTGACGAACATCTGGCCGGTGGCCCACGGCTGAACGGCTTTGATCACCGCCTCCTGGGCGGCGGCGATCGCCGCCGCGTCGGTGGGCCGCCCCACGCCGGCGACGAACAGGGTGAAGGCCGCGTCCCGGTTCGACACCGCGTTCGGCGTGGCCGGCTGCCGGCCCAGTGCCCCGCCCAGCTGCCTCATCTCGATCATCGACAGGGGGAAGGCAGCCTTCGGCCCGGCGGCGGCGATGAGCACGTCGATCGCCTCCGGTGTCAGCTCGCGCAGCAGGGCGGTGCGCTCGATGGCGGGGACGGGGTCGACCGGATCGGCATGGACGCTCGGGAACGCGGCGAAGGGGATCTCCCGGACGCCGTCGATGAGCGGCTTGGCCGCGGCCCGCAACGGCGCGATCAGCCGTGCGCCGGTGGCGGGCGAGCCGAGGTACGAGACACGCACGGTGGTCACCAGTTGCCCCCGCAGCGGAGCCGGAACCGCTTCGACATCGGGCATCCGCAGCAGGGCCGCCGAGGACGACATCGCGTCCGGCACGGTGGAAACCCATTTCCGGTACGCCTCGAGGACCTTCTTGGCGTCCTGACCGGAGAAGAACATGGCCCCGGCGAACAGTTTCGTGACCGGGAACAGACCGAACTCCATCGCGGTGACGACGCCGAAGTTGCTCTTGCCACCGAGGACGGCGAAGAACAGGTCCGGGTCGGTCTTGGCATCAACGGTACGGAGGGCGCCGTCGGCCGTGACGATCTCGAAGTTGCGCACGTGGTCGGCGGCGTACCCATGGGCGCGGCCCATCATCGGACTCAGGCCTCCACCGACCGTGTAGCCGACCACGCCGACGATCGGGGTGGAGCCGGCCAACGGCGCCAGGCCCGACTTCACCGACTCGTCGATGACGTTCTGCCACAGGGCGCCGGCCTGGACGCGTGCGGTGCGCTTGGCCGGGTCCACCTCGACGTTGCGCATGGCACGGGTGGTGACCAGGACAGCGCCGGGCTCCACGGACCGGATCGCCTGGTGCCCGGTCGCCAGGACGGCCACCGCGGCGCCCTTCTCCGCGGCCAGGCGCACCGCCGCCTGCACATCACTCGCCGCCGCGGCTGCGATGATCACCCCGGGCCGGTGCTGGACGGTCAGGTTGTAGGTCTTCACCTCGTCGGCGTAACCCGCGTCGCCCGGCAGCAGCGCCTTGCCCCGCAGCCCGGACGGCAGGTCCGCGCGGGAGAAGGTGGCGGGCGACGAGCCGGCGCCGCCCTGCGGAGTGCCGCTCTCGTCGCCGCAGGCGGCGAGGAACGAGGCCGTACCGGCGGCCACACCCATGCCGAGCACGGCACGCCGATGAACTGTGGGCCCGGCGTTCGGATTGAGGTTCACTGTTCTCTCTTTCATAGGTGACGCTGCTTTGTTCATAGGTGACGCTGCTTGCCGCGAGCGGTGGTCCAAGCCTTCGCGGGCCGGACCGCACCGCCGGCCCGGACCCGCGCCGATCCTGCATCAGGTCGTTGCTCATCTCTTGCCGTGCGGCAGTCCTCCGCCGTCCGCAGCGCGCCGGCATCGGTTCCGGAAGTGGACAACGCTGGGCGGCTCACGGCCTGGTGAGCGGCGGTGAACAAGGCCACCGTCGGGGTATGAGTGTGAAAAGTGCGATGGCAGTCGGCGCGGTCGACGCGATGGCTGCCGCAATGGAATGGCTGGCTCAGGCGACCCCTGGCGGCCTAGCCATGCGAGGCCGCGACGGCGCTGTGCTGGCGGTCACCGGCGCCCGGGTGCCCATGCTGAACGGCATCACCACGACCGCGGAGACGCCGGATGCCGACGCGATCGCCGAGCTGGCCACTCTCGTGCCCGATGGGATCCCGTGGAGCATCGCGACCCGTCGCGAGCCCTCGGGGGCCGTCCGCGAGGTGGCCCGGCAGCACGGTCTGACCCGGCAGATCTCGGTTCCGCTGATGGTCCGGGGACGAGACCCGCTTCCCGGTTTGATGCCGGTGGGTGGACGGATCCGGCTCGTCGGCGCCGACGAGGTGCCGGTGGCGGCCGGAGTGATCGCGGCCGGCTTCGAGGCGCCCCCGGAGGTGTTCGGGGCGATGCTGACGGCACCGGTCCTCACCGGCGCCGGCGCGCAGACCTACCTGCTGACCAAGGACGGCATGCCGGCCTCGACCGGTCTGAGTCTGCGCCAGGGCAAGCGGTTCGGCCTGTTCAACATCGCCACGCCGCCCGAGCATCGCCGGCGCGGATTCGCGTACGCCGTCACCCAACGGATGCTGCTCGACGGCTTCCTGGCCGGTGCCGACTACGCGTACCTGCAGGCCAGCAAGTCCGGACGGCCGCTGTACGAGGAACTCGGGTTCCGCACCGTGGAGAACTGGACCTACCTGGTCCCGGAATGATGACCGGCCGGTGACCGGGACGACGTGGCCACCGCCCGTTCAGGTGCACGGCGCCTGGACGAGAGCGGTGGCCACGCCGGTTCTGCCGGCTTCCCTCACCGCGCCGGGCGCCGGGACCGGAACAGCGTCACGATCACGACGGCCATCAGCAGGCCGGCGCCCGCACTGAGCCACAGTGCCTGGTCGAAGGCGGAGTCGTAGAGCAGCCTCAGCTCCGCCAGGACACCCGGCTGCCCGGAGGCCGGGGCGGATGCGCCGGCCTCGTCGAGATTTCCGGCCACGGCGGCGTCGACGTCGACCACCGAGCCGAGACGGGACGCGACCGAATCGGCCAGGACCGTGGCGACCACCGATCCGAAGACCGCGACCGCGACCGCTTCACTGCCCAGCCGAAGGGTGTTCAGGAACCCGGCGGCCATCCCGGCCTGGTCGGCGGGAACCATGGCCAGCGCCTGCCCGTCCACCACGCCGGCGCAGAAGGCCATCCCGGTGCCGACGGCGATCAGGGGGAGCGCCAGTACGGTCAGCGACGCCCCCGGTTCCAGCAACGCGAGTCCCGCGTCGCCGGCGACGATCAGCAGCAGACTGATGATCACGATGGTCGAGGCGCGCACCCCCCGGCTCATCAGCGCGGCGGCGGCCAGCGGCAGGACCAGCATGGGAGCGGTGAGCAGGAGCAGGATCAGGCCGGTCTGCCCGCTGCTGTACCCGCCCACCGCCGCCAGATGGGTGGGCAGGAACGTGAGCAGGGTGATGAAGCCGAACGAGGCGACCACCGGGACCAGGCAGAAGGCCAGGTAGCGCGGGTTGCGCAGCATCCGCACGTCGAGCACGGGACTGGGGTGGCGCGCTTCGAGCACCGCGAACGTCACGAAGGCCAGGGCCGAGGCGCCGAGCAGCGCCACGGTGCCGGCGCCGGTCCATCCCCATACCGAGGCCTGGACGATGCCACAGGTGAGCAGCAGCATCGCGACGATGAACAGGATGCTGCCCACCGGGTCACCGGGTGCGCGTCGCCGCTGCGCCGCCGGCTCGACCGGCATGACCAGCGGCACGGCGGCCAGGACCACCAGCAGCGCCCCCGCGTGGACGGCGAAGATCCAGCGCCAGCCGAGCGTGGCCAGCAGAGCGCCCGACAGCAGGGGACCGAAGGCGATACCGACGCCGGAGACGGTGCCGAACAGGGCGAACGCCCGCATCCTGGCCGGGCCGGAGTAGAGCGCGGCGAGGATGGCGCTGCCGCAGGTGAACACCGCCGCGCCGCCGATGCCGGCCAGGGCGCGAGCCACGTCGAGGACGACGATGGTGGGCGCCACCGCGCTCAGCACCGACGCCCCCGCGTAGAGGGCCGCGCCCAGGACGAACGCCCGGGTTCGCCCGATGCGGTCGGCCGCGGATCCCCACACCAGCGTGAAACACGCGAAAGTGACGTTGAACCCGTTGAGCACCCATTGCAGCGGTGCGACAGCGGCGTCGAGGTCGGCGCCGATGGCCGGCACGGCGAGCGCGGTGCCGGCCACGGCCGTCGGTACGACGAAGGCCGCCAGCAGCACCGTGGCGAGGGCCAGGGCCGGTCGCCGAGCTCGTGGTGCCGGGTGCGGTGACGATTGCGGGGCGGTGCCGACCGTGTCGGCTGAACTGAGTGGCATGCGTCCACCTTTGCGAGATGATTGTCATTACGGCAAAATTCTTTGCCGTTTTCGCAACGAGTGGACGTCGGTGGCGCTCAGCCCGGCACGCCGGCCGGCTCGTCGACGAAGGCGACAGTGGATGTGTACTGCTGGTAGAGCTTTACGCCGGTGGGCACATCGACGGTCTCGAACTCGAGCATCGTGGCGAGGCCTTCCAGCTCGGCCGCGGCCGCCTCGGCGGCACTCACCCGGGCCACCAGGTCCTCCGAGCGCAGCAGGTTGCTCGCGACGGCCGCGACGATGGACACGATCAGCGCGGTGAGGCAGAGCGCCTGCCACACCACTGATTCCTTCGGGAGGTGGAAGACCTCCTGGACCAGGTTCGAGAACGATTCGCCGCCGACCGCGGGGCCGGCGACCAAACCGGCGGAGACGGTGCTGGCGACGACCCCGACCAGTCCGAGGCGGGCGCTGCGTGGGCGCACTTTTCGCAGGTACCGATCGATGGCCGACCGGCGTTTCTCGATCCGGTCCAGCAGGACACTGCGGCGCTGGTCCGGGGAACCGACCCCGGCCTGGTCCGCTTCGGTGCCGTTGTCGCTGGTCATCATGGCCTCCTGGAAGTACGCCGACTCGCGGTGCCTCGGCCGGCGACACGGGCGCGAGCCCGGCCGCTGGTCGCGATCGTCCACTCTGGTCGGTATTCCCGATCACCCGACAGTCCGCGCGCTGTCCAGGACAGCCCAGAAAGGTGACCGGGCCTGGCCGGCCTTGCCGATGACCGCCCCGCCTACCGGCAAGGACCAGCCGGGCGGCTCAGTCAGCGGTGGCGGCCTGCGGCACGTAGCCGAGCAGCCGGCCACCGTCGGCGATGAACTCCGACCCGGTGGAGAACGCGGCCTCCTCGGAGGCGATGAACAGCACGAGCGAGGTGATCTCGGACGGCTGGGCCAGCCGGTCGACGGCCAGTGCCTCCAGGTCGGTGAAGAGCACCTCGCCGGTCTCCGGCGAGACCGTCATCGAGGTGTGCACGGCGCCCGGGTGCACCGAGTTGACGCGGACTCCGTCGCGAGCGAGCTCCAGCGCGGCGACCTTGGTGAGACCGCGCAGCGCCCACTTCGTGGTCGTGTAACCACCGAGACCGGGAACGCCCATCATCCCGGCCACCGAGGACACGTTGACGATCGAGCCGCCACCCGCTTTACGCAGCGACGGCGCGACGGCACGGATGCCGAGGAAGGCGCCTGTCACGTTGACATCGAGCACCCAGCGCCAGGTCGCCGGATCGGTCTGCTCCAGGCCACCGAGGCTGGCCACGCCGGCGTTGTTCACCAGCACCGACACCGGCCCGAACTTCGTCTCCGTGTCGCGGACCACCGTCTCCCAGGCCGCCGCGTCGGTCACGTCCAGCGGCATGAAGACCGCCTGGTCGCCGATCTCCTTGGCCACGGTGTAGCCCTCGTCCTCGAGCACGTCGGTCAGGACGACGTTGGCGCCCTCCGCCGCGAATCCACGGGCGTGGCTGGCGCCGAGCCCGCGTGCCGCTCCCGTGATGATGACCGTCTTGCCGTCGAACCTGCCCATGGCGTTCTCCTCTGTGTCGGATCCCGATGCCGGGTGGCCGACCGGGCGGATGATCGGCACGCTGGGTGCCTCTCACTCCCTCTCACTGCCCGGTCGGCCCTTGCCCCCTCATCGGCACGGTCGACGATGCCGCGTCGCGCGGGTCCGTCACATCGGCGACATCACCTAACCGCGACGGCGGCTCATTGCGAACGCAGATGGTCGTGCAGCTCCCGTGCGGCCTGCGCCATCGCTGCCTCGGCGGCCGGCTGGACGGCGGCCGGCACGCTGGACTCGGTCAGCGCCGCCACGGCGAGCACCCCGCCGTCGTCGTGCTCGACCACTCCCACCTCGTGCCGCAGGTTGAGCAACGTGCCGGTCTTGGACGACCACCGCGACGCGTCCGAGCTGAAGTCCGGCGCCAGCCGATGCCGGATCAGGTTGTTCGCCATCAGCTCCCGGGTCCGGGCGGCCACACCGGGCGCGATCCGCGACGGTGTCCACAGCGCCTGCAACAGGTCGACCAGAGCGCGCGCCGTTCCGGTGTTGGCCCGCGCGACGTCCAGTTGCGCGACGGCGTGCCCCCGCGCCGCGGTACGGGAGCCGATCGCCAGGGAGTGCGCGAGATGAGCGTCGCTGGGCTCGAAGCGCTCCACCGGCGTCTCGACGAGATCCCGCATCAGGTGACGCACGGCGATGCCGGAGATCCCGGCCTCGCGCAGGCACCGGTCCACCTCGGCCGGCTCAACCAGCCCGAACAGCGCGTCAGCGGCGGTGTTGTCACTGATCGCCGTGCTCAGGTAGAGCAGGTCCTCGACCGCGATGCGGGCCGGGTGACGGAACCTGGTCAAGCCGGTGGGTCCCCGCGAACTGATCCGCCCCGGCTCGACGTCCAGCATCGTGCCGCCGTCAAGCCGGCCCTCCTCGATCTGTTTCAGGACGGCGACAGCGAGCGGGATCTTCACCACCGAGGCGATGGGGTACTCGAGATCGGGCTCGATGCCGATCTCTGCGCCGCTCGTGAGGTCGCGCACCAGGAAGGAGCCGGACAGGCCCGCGTCGGCCAGACGCTGACGCAGGTCGCGCAGCAATCGGTCGGTCGTCATCGCGGCCCTGACCCCTCCGGCTGCGCGCCGAGGCAGAGCCCGACATGGTGACGCAGCGGCCCGCGGAAGCGGTCGGCGTCGCCGATGATGGCGGCGGACACCTCGTAGCCCCGGCCCACCGGGTCCCCGGTGAGCGGCCGCCAGTACAACTCCAGCTCTTCGGCCTGCGCCGCGGAGCACAGCAACAGGTTGTCGGTGCGCACCACGTCGGAGACGGCGGCGGTCAGCGTCGGTGCCACCGCTATCTGCGCGGGCATCAGCGCGGCGCGATTGCCGAGCTGTGTCAGCCGGTCCCGGACATGGGCCACGTCGTCCTCCGGCTGAATCCAGATCCGCCGCCAGGCCGATCGGGCCCGGCCCGGCCGTAGCGTCTCGATACGCGTCGGCTCCGTGCCCTCGTTGCGGGCCGATCCCAGCCCCAGCGGAACCACCCAGGTGGCCTCGCCCGGCGGGACCGCTACCAGGGCTGCTCGCACCTCGCCGGCGGAGAACGAGGCGAACCGGGCCGATGGGCCGGCCGGCCGGAAGTCGAGGATGGCGCCCTCCCCTCGCGCGGCGGCGTCCAGCAGCGCCAGCTGACGGATCGGGCAGACGTCCGGAACGCTCAGCGGCAGAGGACGCAGCTTCGCCTGTTCGACGTCGTGGTCGAGCGTGTCCGCCAACTGCACCAGCCGCTTGGCCGGCGGCAGCATGTCGCGGCCGAAGGCCGTGAGGACGGCGCGCCGGGCGGCGCGGTCGAACAGCTGCTCGCCGAAGCGTCTCTCCAGGGCCGCAACGCGCCGGCTGGCGACCGGCTGGGGCACCCCCGCCGCGGCGGCGCCCAGCGTGAAGCTGCCCTTCTCCCCCACGTGCACGAACACCCGGCACGCCTCGATCAAGTCCATGAACTCATGTTATGCCACTAACGCATGAGACTCCGCATCACAGTCTTTGACGACATACCAGCGGCACAGCAAGCTCTTGACCATGTTCTTCGCATCTCAACGCCCCGCCGGCTTGGCACTTCCCGTCGTCCTCGCCGTGGCGCTCCTGTCCGGCTGCGGCAACAGCGACAGCGACAGCACGTCAGCGCCCGCCGTGCCCGCTACCGCGGCCTCCGCATCGGCCGCCAGTACCACGGACATCGCTGCCTTCGACGATCTCGAACGCGAGTACCGCGCACGGCTCGGCGTCTACGCCCTCGACACCGGCTCCGGCCGCACCGTCGCCCACCGGCAGGACGAGAGATTCGCCCACGCGTCCACCTTCAAGGCGCTGCAAGCCGCGGTGGTGCTGCGCGACGCCTCGGACCAGGACCTCCGACGCGTGGTGAAGTACAAGACCAGTGACCTGCTGGAGTACGCGCCGATCACCTCCAAGCACGTCACGACCGGCATGACCGTCAGCGACCTGCTGGCCGCCTCCGTGCAGTACAGCGACAACACCGCCGCCAACCTCCTCTTCAAGGAGGTCGGCGGGCCGGACGGTCTCGAACGGAAGCTACGGGAGCTCGGCGACGAGACGACGAACGTCGACCGCATCGAGCCCCACCTCAACGAGGCGACCCCCGGCGACGCCCGGGACACCAGCACGCCGCGTGCGCTCGGCACCGACCTTGCGCAGTTCGTCCTGGGCGACGCACTGCCGGCCGAACGGCGTAAGACCTTCACCGACCTGCTGGTGGGCAACACCACCGGCGACACCTACATCCGCGCCGGTGTGCCCGACGGCTGGAAGGTCGGCGACAAGACCGGCAGCGGAGGGTACGGCACCCGCAACGACATCGCCGTCGTCTGGCCGAAGACCGGCGAACCGATCATCATCGCCGTCCAGTCCGACCGCGGCGTCAAGGACGCCGAGTCTCAGGACGCCCTCATCGCCGAGGCCACCGAGGCCGTCGTGGCGGCGCTGCGCTGAGCCGGTCCGCGGCGGGACCGGCGCCGGGTCCCGCCGCGATCACCGGCGAACAGCGGCTGCACACCCGATGACCTGGCGCCCCCGCATCGGACGACACACGGTGGTGCCGGTGGGCCCAACCGAACCTCGAGGACGACCATGAGCAGATCAGGCCGCGTTCACGCCGACCCGTCGGCGCCAGGCATTCCCGTCCCGCGCACCGTGCCGGGCGCCACCGGCGATCGGTCACTCGCATGAGGCTGGTGACCACCCGGTCCGGCCGGCGGGAGCCGGCCGGGCACCGGGCGCCCCGGCCGTTACTGGGACGCCGGCCGGAACGCGAGCGGCTGCGCGACCTCCTCGACTCCGCTCACGCGGAGGCCGGGACCGCGCTCGTCGTCCACGGTGAGGCCGGCGTCGGCAAGACAGCGCTGATCGAGACCACGCTCGCTGAGCTGCCGCCGGTTCGCACGCTGCGGGCCGACGGCACGGAATTCGAGACCGCACTGGCGTTCGCCGCGCTGCACCAACTCGTCGCGCCCCTGCTGAACACGCTCGACGCGCTGCCCGAGCCTCAGCGGCAAGCGCTTGCCGTCAGCTTCGGACTGGAGACCGGGCCCGCACCGGACCCGTACCTGGTGGGGCTCGCCGTCCTGTCGCTGCTGTCCGCCGCGGCCCGCGACGAGCCCGTCGTCTGCGTGGTCAGCGACGCGCAATGGCTGGATCGGTCCTCGGCGCGGGCGCTGTCGTTCGCCGCTCGCCGGCTCGCCGGTACCCGCGTCGCGATCCTGCTGGAGCTGCGCGGCACCGACCGCCTCGGCGATTTCGACGCGCTGCCCGCCTTAGCGGTGGAGCCGCTGCCGGACCACGACGCCCGCGCCCTGCTCCTGTCGGCGCTGCCCACTCCACTTGACGAGCAGGTCCGGGACCGCATCCTGGCCGAGGCCCGTGGCAACCCCCTCGCCCTGCTCGAACTGTCGGCGGCATCGGATCCGGTCGAGACGGCCGGCGGCTTCGGCGTACCGGCCGGTGACACCGGCCGGCTCGAGAGCCTGTTCCGACGGCGGCTGGCCGGCCTTCCCGCCGAAACCCGGCGTCTGCTGCTGCTCGCCGCTGCCGAACCGGTCGGCGACCCGGTCCTGCTGTGGCGCGCCGCGCACCGGCTGGCGATCCCGCTGACCGCTACCGTGCCCGCCGAGGACACCGGCCTGTTGCACGTCGACGTCCGGGTGCGCTTCCGGCACCCGCTGGTGCGATCGGCCGCCTACCGCGCCGCCTCACCGACCGAACGTCGCCGCGTGCACGCCGCCCTCGCCGAGGTGACCGACCGGCGACGCGATCCGGACCGGCGCGCCTGGCACCGGGCGCAGGCCGCCGCCGGACCCGATGAGGAACTCGCCGCCGAGCTCATCCGATCCGCCGGGCGAGCCCGTCTGCGTGGCGGCCTCCCGGCCACCGCGGCCTTCCTGGAACGGGCCGCGGCCCTCTCCCCCGACCCGGACCGACGCGCCGATCGGCTGCTCGACGCCGCGCAGTGCTGGCTCGACGCGGACCTCCCCGACGAGGCGCACCGGCTCCTCAGCGCCCTCGACGAGCCGGCTCTCCATCCACGGAGCCGAGCCCGCCACGCGGCGGTTCGGGGCCGGCTGGCGTTGTCGGTGCGGCACTTCCTCGACGCCGTACCCGCACTGCGTCAGGCCGCGACGCTCCTGGAGTCGGTGGCGTCGCCCGACGCTCCCGAGGCACATCTCGATGCCCTGCTCGCCGCCGTCATGGCCGGCACCGGGACGGAGCAGCCGAGACCGGCGACAACCGTCCCCTCCACCACCACCGGCCTGCTGCTGAGCGGGATCACCGGGATCCTGGACGGTCACCGGGTCCAGGCCACGCCGCGGCTGCGTGCGGCGCTGGCCGACACGAAGGCACCGGTGTGGACGCCCCGCCCACTGCTGACGGCACTCGTCGCCCTGGAGATGTGGGACCTGTCCGCCTACGAGCAGATCCTCGGCCTCAACGCGGAGCGGGCACGGACCGCCGGCGCCTTGACACTGCTGCCGCAGACGCTGGAGGCGCTGGCCGGAGCGGCGGTCGCCACCGGTCACCTCGGCCGGGCCGAGCAGCTCCGTGACGAGGCGGCCGACCTCGGCAGCGCCGTCCACGACTCACCTGCGAACTATTGCGGCCTCTACCTCAAGGCTCTGCGCGGTCCGCGGGACACCGCCCGCGCCGCGATCGAGGAGACCCGCCGCGACGCGGCCGCACGTGGCGAGGGGCTGCTGGTCGGCTACTCCTATCTCGCCGGCGCCGTCATGAACAACGGCACCGGCGACTACGCGGACGCCATCACCGCGGCCCGATCAGCGTGGGAGGTGATCCCGTTCGGCTTCACCGGCATGGCGCTGCGCGAACTCGTCGAAGCCGCGGCCCGCGACGGTCAGCCACAGCGAGGCCGCATCGCCTTCGCAGCGTTGCGCGAGCGCACCCGAGCCGCCGGGACGGCATGGGCCCTCGGCACCGAGGCGACTTGCGCGGCGCTGCTCGCCGAGGGGCAGATCGCCGAGCGCCACTACCGGACGGCGCTCGACCATCTGGAGCAGGCGGGAGCCGGACTGGAGCGAGCCAGGACCAGCCTGCTCTACGGCGAATGGCTACGGCGGCAGCGCCGCCGCGGCCAAGCCCGCGAACATCTTCTCGCGGCGCACGACGCCTTCACCGCGCTGAACATCGACAGCTTCGCCGAACGCGCCGCACGGGAACTGCGGGCCACCGGCCAGCGAACTCGCCGCGGGAAGGCCTCGGTCACCGTCGCGGAACTGACTCCGCAGGAAACGCATGTCGGCAGGCTGGCCGCCACCGGAGCCACGTCCAAGGCGATCGCCGCTCAGCTGTTCCTGAGTCCTCGCACGGTGGACGCTCACCTGCGCAGCATCTATCGCAAACTCGACATCAGCTCGCGCCGGGAGCTGTGGGGCACCATTCTGGACAACGGCGGCCGCAACGCGATGGCCGGGTGAGCGTCCCGGCCGGTCGCCTCCGCTGCCCGCCGGCTGTCCATTCACAGCCGGGAACAGTTCGCCTGCCTTTTCCAAGGCTTCCGGCCGGCTTTTCGCCGCCGACAATGACCTCATGGACCAAGAGGTAAGCGACCTGAGTGCTCCCCATTCGGGTTTCGTGGGGCGACAGGAACAGTTGCTTCTGTTTCGGCGGGCGCTGTCGCGCAGCGGGCCGGCGCCGGCCGTCCTGTTCCTGCACGGACCGGGCGGGATCGGCAAGTCCTCCCTGCTGCGGCGCTTCGCCGAGGAGGCCCGTGCCGCCGGATACGTCACGGTATCGATCGACTGCGGTGACGTGGACGGCTCACCGGCCGGGTTCGAAGCGATGGCACGCCGGGCCGTCGACGAACGCCGCAGTGTTCTGCTGGTGGACTCGTTCGAGCGGTGCCAGGTGCTCGAGGTCTGGCTGCGCGAGGTGTTCCTGCCCCGGCTGCCCGCCGATTCGCTCGTGGTCATCGCCGGGCGGCAGGCACCCGACCCGGAATGGGCGGCTCACCCCGGATGGTGGAACCTGCTGCGCGTCGAGCGGCTCGGCCCACTGCGGATGGCGGATTCCACCGCGCTGCTGGAGCACCTGGCCGTACCTGCCGCCCGGTATCGCCCGGTGTTGGAGCTCGCCGGGGGTCACCCCCTGGCCCTGGTCCTCACCGCGTCCGCCGCCGCATCCGCCGCCGACGACGACCTGCCGTGGCAACCGCCCGCCGAGGTCACCTCGCGCCTGCTGCCCCAGTTGCTCGGCACGGTGCCTTCCGCGCGGTACCAGAGAGCACTCCATGTGTCAGCGATGGCCCAGGTCACCAATGAGGCCCTGCTCCGGGACGTCCTGGGCGACGACGCCGAGAGTCTGTTCGCCTGGCTGCGCCGGCTACCGTTCATGCGGGGCACGGCCCAGGGCATCCAGCCGAACGACGTGATCCGGGAGACGCTGGACCGGCATCTGCGCCGGCGTGACGCGCCCGCCTACGAACAACTGCACAGCGCCGTCTACGACTACTTCCTGCGGCAGCTGCACACCGGGCCGGATTCGCAGGTCACCGCCACGGTCGGCGCCCTGCTCTTCCTGATCCGGCACAACGGCCCGATGTCGTCGTACCACACCTGGCACCTTGACAACGAGGTGCAGGAAACCGCTTTCCGACGATCCGACACCGCACGCGTGCTCCACCTCGCCGACAAGGCGGAGGGCCCGGATTCGGCGGCCGTCGTCGCCTACTGGCTGCGCCGTCAACCACAGGCGTTCCGGGTCTACCGATCACCGCGCAGCGAGTCCGCCGTGGCGTTCTCCGCATGGCTCAAACTGCGCAACGGCGAGGGCGCCGACGCCGACCCGGTGGTGGCAGCGGCGTGGGAGCACGCCACGGCCACCAGCCCGGTCCGCGACGGCGAGCACATCGGCCTGGCCCGTTTCTCCGTGCAGCCGGAGAACTACCAGCGCTTCTCGCCGGTCATGGACCGCGTGCAGTGGCGTGCGATCGCGGAGATCGCCCGGTCCTCCGGACTCGCGTTGTCCTATGTGGTGATGCGCGACAACGGGTACTGGGACGAACAGCTCTCGCACTTCGACATGCCGCGTATCGACGCCACCCCGGCGGTCGGCGCCCGACGATATGCGCTCTTCGCACACGACTGGCGGGCCGCGCCGGTGGCACCGTGGTTCGGCCGGCACAAACGCGCGGTGCTGACCCGGACCCCGGAGCCGGCCACCACTCACACGGTGTTGTCGCGACCCGAGTTCGACGCGGCCGTCCGCGACGCGCTACGCCATCTGCGCCACCCCGCCCGCCTGGACGGCAACCCGCTGGCACACAGCAAACTCACCCTCGATCACGGTGGGAACCTGGCCGCGCTGATGCGCCGGGAAGTCGACCGGCTGCGGGAGGGACGTGGCGGCGACAAACGCCACCGCGCCGTCTTCGAGGCGTTCCTCCGGGGCGGATCGACCCAGGAGGCCGCGGCTGCCCGTCTCGGCCTGCCGTTCAGCACCTATCGCCGGCACCTCCGGCAGGGAATCGAACGCCTCAGCGAGGCTCTCTGGCAGCAGGAGATCCGCGCCTGACCGCAACGTCGGACCGGGCATCGGATGAGCGCGACCGAGCAGCGAATGGGTATCGACTGACCTCGTCCGATGCCGTCCCGATTCCTAGCCTGGCCCGGTGACAGGGGTATGCAGCACATTGCTCGGCGCACTCGCCGTCGTGCCGATCGGCCTCAGCGCGGTGATCTTCGGTCAGGCTCGCAGCGTGGAGCGCACCGTGCCGCTGGCGACGGACCCACCACCCCGCGTCGACGGGCTGATCGGCGCCCGCTCGACCGGCCGGCCGCTCACGATGGCAGTTCTCGGTGACTCGTTCGCCGCGAGCTTCGGGGCCACCCGGCCCCGGGAGACCCTGGGTGTGCTGCTCGCGACCGCGCTCTCTCGCCGGGCCGGACGGCAGGTGCTGTTGCACCGGCCGGCGTTCGTCGGTGCCATGTCCGCGGATCTGCCGCCGCAGGTGGACGCCGCGCTCAGGCTGGCACCCGACATCGCGGTGATCTATGTCGGTGGCAACGACGTCACCCGGTTCACCCCGTACCGGACCGCGGCACGTCATCTCGGTGACGCGGTCCGGCGCCTGCGGGACTCCGGTTGTCAGGTCTTCGTCGGCACCGTGCCGGACCTGGGGGTGCTGCCGCCACTACGGCCACCGCTGCGCTGGCTGGCCAGCGTGCGCAGCCGCCGGCTGGCGACCGCGCAGACGGCCGCGGTGGTGGCCGCGGGAGGTCATCCCATCTCCCTGGCCGAGCTGCTCAACCCGTACTTCGCCGCCGACTCGGTACGGATGTTCGGCGCCGACCGGTTCCATCCCTCGCCCGACGGGTACGCGCGGGCAGCGGCCGTGAGCCTGCCGCCGTTGATCGCGGCGCTACGGGCCGAGGGTGTCCTGTCCGGCGGACTCCTGATGGACAGTGACCGGTCTGGTGGGCGCGGCTGATCCGGGCGATGGTGGCTGTTCCGAGAGGCCCGGAGGATCGATGTTGCCGACCGAGCGCACCATGAGCCGGCGTGGACTGCACGTGGCGCTGACGGCCCAGTCGGTCGTGGTGATCCTGGTGTCGGTCAACCGATTGGCGCCGATCACCTTGACGCCGGTGCCACCGTACGAGTTCCTGCGACTTGTCGAGCTCAACAACATGGTTCTCGCCCTGTTCAGCCTCATCGTGTCCTACGCGTTGATCGCCCGCCTGGGCGCAGCCGTCCCGCACGGCGCCTCGCCGGCGAGCCTGATCCGCGGTGTGGTCTTCATGGTCGGCGCATATCTGTTCGCGCTGAGCTACGGCAACCACGAGGTCACCAACTATCTCAACGCGCGCTTCTGTCCGCCGCGGGCCGGCGGGGAGATCTGCGACATCGTCCGCTTCCACGACGACGAGGTGTCGCATCTGCTGTTCTTCGCCGGGTTCACCATCATCAATCTGAGCGTGATGGCCGCCCAGTGGGCCCATCCGACGAGTTCCCCGCTCAGCCGGTCGGACCGGGTGCTGTCCACCGGCAACGGGCTTGTCGTCGCCGCCGGCATCATGGCCAACCTGGCTTTCGAGACGATCGGCTTCGACCTGTACGTGGTCGCCGCCGTCGCCGTCACCGCCGTGGTGCTGCACCTACGGCGCCCCGGGCAGTTGATCCTGTGGTACTACGCGATCGCGTACCCGGCCGGCTTCGTCGCCACCCTCGCTGTCAAGGCGCTCGGAGCCGACTGACGGCCTTCTGCGCCCTCGGCACTCAACCCGGCAGTCCGGACAGCGATGGACGGCCGGTGACCTGGCGGGCCCCGGTCGCCGCGAGCAGGGTGGGGCCGTGTCCGAACCAGCTCGCGGCGAGCGCCGTCAGAGAGATCGTGAAAGACATGCTCGGGCGTCACATTCCGCCACATCCCGGACGCGACCCGACCCCCTCCACCCGCTTAGGGTCCCCAAGCACCCCCAGTCTCACCTGCAGCTATACCGATAGTGCATAGGTTTGCTCAAAACCATCTTTGACGACAACATACGGCCGCTCGGAGGATGTTCTCAGCGACCTCCCGATGAGGGGCCATCGGCCATCGCCATCTCAGCTTGTCGCCTGTGCTGACGCTCGGTTCTGATGCGGACACGCGATCGCTGCGACAAGAGACGTCAAAAAGTAAGGAACTGCAATGCGATCCGGGACCCGGAACAGGCTGTCGACGCGCCTCGGCGACCGCCTCCAGCAAGCTCGTCGGGCTACGTTCGTCGGCCGGGACGAAGAACTGGCGCTCTTCCGTGCCGGATTGCGACAACCGGCCTACGGAGAGCCCCAGGACGGTTACTCCGTGTTGTACGTCCACGCGCCGGGCGGTACCGGCAAGTCAGCGCTTCTCCACCGCTTCGCCGACGAGGCACAGGCTGCCGACCGGCAGGTCACCTGGCTGGACGCCCGCCTGATCGAGCGCTCACCCAGCGGTTTCCAGGCTGCGGCCACCGGACTCGACGGCGAGGGACAGGTTCTGCTCGTCGACACCTTCGAGGCCTGCCAGGGCATGGAGGGCTGGTTCTGGCACGTCTTCCTGCCGAGTCTCCCCACCGGGACGCTGGTCGTCGTGGCCAGCCGCCAGCCACCGGACCTGCTGCAGTCCGCCGATCCGGCCTGGTCCGCGGTGACTCAGGTCATCGCCCTCAAGAACCTGTCCAAGGAAGCGGCGGTCGACGTCCTGCGCCGGCGTGACGTGCCGAGGGAGTTCTGGACCGGCCTGTACGACGCCACCGACGGCCACCCGCTGGCACTGGTGCTGGCCGCCGAGGTCGCCTTGCGCGACGGCAGCAGTGTCGGGCATTGGATGACCCAGGACCCGGCCATCAAGACCCTGCTCGACCGGCTCATCGGTGATCTGCCTTCGCCTCTGCACCGGCGCGCTCTGGAGGTGTGCGCGCAGGCGTACACCACGCGGGAGGATCTGCTGCGGTTCGTCTTCGGCGACGAGGCTCCGGAGCTGTTCTCCTGGCTCCGGGCCCAGCCCTACATCGAAGCCGGGCCGGCCGGACTGCATCCGCACGACCTGGTACGTGACCTGCTGATCGCCGACCTGCGCTGGCGGGACCCGTCCGGCTGGCAGTCCATGCACAGCAAGATCCGGCCGTACTTCCTGCAGCAGGCCGTCCGGGCTCGGGGGCCCGAAGTGCTCCCCAGCCAGATGGCACTGTCCTATCTGCACCGCAACGGCGCGGTCATGGGCAAATACATCACCTGGCGCGGGCAGGGCGAGGTGTACGAGACCCAGTACCGCCCCGAGCACCGCGACGCCGTCCTCGCCATGGCTGCGAAAACAGCGTCGGGTGCGGAGATGACGGCTCTGCGATTCTGGCTGGACCGGCAGCCCGAGTCCCTCTACGTCTATTGCCGGCCGACGACGGGCGAACCAGCCGCGTTCGTCGCCTGGCTCGACCTCTGGGCACCGGACGACGTGGAGAACCGGGCCGACCCGACGATCGCCGCGATCTGGCGACACGCTCAGCACAACGGCGCGCCCCGCCCGGACCGCAAACTGGCCGTACAGCGGTTCATCGTGTTCGCGGACGGCCCCGCGCAACCGGGCCCGGTCTTCGACCTCGTGGCGATGCGCTGCGTGGCGGTGTGCATGCGCGAGACCAACCTGGCCTGGACGTTCGTCACCATGCCCGATCCCGATTTCTGGGCACCGCTGCTGGAGTACGTCGACCATCGCCGGCTCGACGGAGATCTGTCCGCCGTGTTCGCCCACGACTGGTGGTCGACCCCGATGGAGGCCTGGCTCGAACTGCTGCTGAACCGGCTGTTCCACGGTCCCGAGATCCCGCCGTCCCGGGACGAATTCGTCGCTCTGCCCCGCGACGAGTTCGGCGCGGCCGTCCGTGAGGCGCTACGCAACTGGCGGCACCCCTCGTCGTTCGCGACCAGCCCGTTGCTGCAGTCCAAGCTGGCCGGCGCAGGGGACCTGGAGGCCCGTACGGAGGCGCTCCGCGCCGAGATCGAGGATGCCGTGGACACCCTGCAGGGCACGGTGCACCGGGAGAAGCTGCACCGAGTGCTGGCGGTGACGTTCTTCCACGGCAGCGTGACGCAGGAGGCCGCGGCCGCGCGCATCGGAATCCCCTTCGGCACTTACCGCCACCGCCTCGCCGCAGGCCTCGACCTGCTGATCGAAGAGTTGTGGCGTCGAGAGGCCGCCGTCACCAGCGGACTGTGAGCCGCTGACCGCATCACTCAGGAGATGGAGAAAGCAATGCAAGACCGCTATGAGGTCGTGGTTGTCGGTGGCGGCGCTGCCGGTCTCAGTGGGGCGCTGACGTTGAGTCGCGCGCGCCGGTCGGTTCTGGTGGTCGATGCGGGGAGTCCGCGCAACGCGCCGGCTGATGCCATGCATGCCTATCTGGGCCGGGACGGGATGCCGCCGGCGCAGCTGCTGGCTGTGGGTCGTGGTGAGGTGGAGAGCTACGGCGGGCAGGTGGTCACCGATGAGGTGGTCACGGCGCGCCGGAAGGACGGCGCCGGGTTCGAGGTGATGCTGGCCGGTGGGCGGTTGGTGCGTGCTGATCGGCTGCTGGTCACGTCGGGTCTGGTGGACGAGTTGCCCGAGGTGGCGGGGTTGGCGCAGCGGTGGGGTCGTGAGGTGCTGCACTGTCCGTACTGTCATGGCTGGGAAGTCCGTGATGAGCCGATCGCGGTGTTGTCGACCAGTCCGCTGGCGGTTCATCAGGCGTTGCTGTGGCGGCAGTGGAGCAAGGACGTCACGCTGTTCACCCACACCGGGCCTGTTCTCACCGATGAGCAGCGGGAACAACTCGCCGCACGAGACATCACCGTGGTCGACGGCGGAGTGTCGCAAACGGTGGTGCGGAACGACACCCTGACCGGACTGCGGCTCGAGGACGGCCGGGTGATCGACTGCCGGGCCGTCGTGGTGACCGGCCGGATGAGCGCGCGTGCCGGCTTCCTGGCCGAGCTCGGCCTCGAGCCCGCCCCGCTCGAACGCGACGGCTACGTCTTCGGCACACACATCCCCGCCGACTCCACCGGGGCGACCGCTGTCCCCGGGGTGTGGGCGGCCGGCAACGTGACCAGCCCGCTCGACCAGGTGATCATGGCCGCCGCCGGCGGCGCGCGGGCCGCGATGGCCATCAACACCGACCTTGTCGACGAGGAATCCCGCCGCGCTCTCGCCGACCGGCGCGGTGAGGTCAAGGCCTGAGCCGGCACCCGGACGCCCGGCGCACGAGCGTGCGCCGGGCAATCCGCACCTCACGGGGCCGACGCGCGGCGGGAGGCTCGCAGCCCCCGTTTGGCCATCAGTCCGGTCGCGAACATCTGCAACGCCTTCTGCCGGGGCGCCGAGAACCCGCTGGCGGTGTGCGGGAAGTACATCACCTTGCCGGTGGCGTCCTTGCTCAGCCAGCCGGTGTGGTACCGCGTGGAGAGTCCCACCAGTTGCGGGCCGAACGAGTGCGTCAACAGCCCGGCTCGCCGGGCGCCATCCGGGATCAGCCCCGGCGCCGCGGCCAGTTCGATGCCCTCGGCGCTGACGCGCCGGACCTCAATTGGAACCGTGACCGGATAGCCGTCGCTGCCCCGATAGGAGAGCAGCCGATGCGGATGCTTACGGAACCGGTCACCGGTCCGCTGCACGTCGACACGCGGCCAGGTTCCCGAGGCCGGCGGGTTCTGCGGAGCCGGCGGCGGCACCGGCGCGGCGCCCAGCACGAGCGGCTCACCGGCGGCGCGAAGATCCGGCCAGCTGGTGACGCGGCGGACCCGCACCAGCACCGGCACCCGAACCTGGTAGTACTCACGCAGCCACCGGTCCCAGAAGACGCCGGTGAGCGGCGGCCCCAGCGCGGCGGTGGCCTGGCGCCGGACGAGCGCTGCCAGCTCGGGATCCGGCTGCGGCACGATTTCGGCGTGGCCCTGGACCAGGACGTACCGGTCGCCGGTCGCCGTACCGTGCTCGCGGCTGTGGTAGGCCAGCGCGACGCGCGGGTCACGCGTGATCCGCTCCAGCTTCTTGCCGAAGCCCAGCGACGTGGTGAAGGCGACCCACCCCTTCTCCCGGTCGCGTAGCCCGACCGGCGCCACGGCGACAGCGACGGCTCCACCGGCCGGCGTGACATAGGTCAGCGCGGCAGTCAGGTCACCGCCCAGCACCGCATCGATGTCGTCGGTCCATCTCACCGCAGCGTGATCCTCATTCATCGGTTGTCCTCCTGTCCGGCCGGGCATCATGCGGAACTGTCACTCCGGTGAACGCCACGTCGTTCCTCCGATCGCCCGGCGCGGCCGGGATGTCGCTGAGCAGGCGGGCCAAGCGGGTCCGTGGGGCCCGGCCACCGGGGCGGCCCGCCACGGACGCCCCGGTGCACGGTTTCGCCCGTGCCACCTCTCCGGCGGTTTCCTCGGCGGTCCGCCGGAGAGGAAACCGCGAGGTCATGCAGCTGGGAATCCTCACCGCGGCGCCCGACCGCCGATCAGCTCTCCGGACGGCGGCGTGAAGTCCTTGGCCGGGACGCCCTTCATCCCGTCGCGCAATGTTTCGGCGACAGCGGGATTGATCGCTTCACCGTGCGGATCGGCCCACCGGTCCCCACCGCCGCGCATGCTGGTGGCGTGGTTGTCCGGGTCGGCGACGATGCCGGCGACGGACAACTGCCGGGTCGTCACCGCCAGCGAAGCCGTGCGATCGCCGTCCGTGGTGCCGGTCTTGCCCGCCACCGGCTTACCCACAATGCCACGGACATCGCCAGCGGTCGCGCCGACGCAGCGTGAGGTGCTGGACCGGTCACCCACCGGGCACCGCAGCGTATCGATCGCGGCGCGGGCGATCTCCTTCTTCACCACACGCCGGCATCGCGGATCGGTGAGATCGAGCTTCTCGCCACCACGGCTGATGCTCTGCACCGGAATGGGCTCGCAGTACCTGCCGTCGGCGGCCAGGGTTGCGTACGCGTTCGCCAGGTCCAGCGGGGTGGTCGCGGAGACGCCGAGGGTGAACGCGCCCCAGTTGCCGACATTGCCCTTGCTCGCCAGATCGATGTCCTCCTGGGCACGGAACTCGATGCCCAGACGCCGCGCGGCGTCAACGACCCGGCTCGTGCCGACCCGCTCCTGTAACGCCACGAAATAGGTGTTCACCGACTTGCCGGTGGCGCCCCACATGTCGAACTTGCCGACCAGCGAGGTGGAGGCGTTCTTCGGGCAGTAGACGGGCTGACCCGCGCACGGGCCGCGCTGTCCCGCGTCGCCCGGGTACCCGGACCGGTAGTACGGCTTGGGGGAATCGATCACGTGGCTCAGCGGGTAGCCCTGCTCCAGGGCAGCGACAGTGGTGAACACCTTGAAAGTCGATCCACCCTGATAACCGGCGACGTCGCCGCCACCGGTGAGAAGCGGATTGGTGGTGTTCGGATAGCTGCCCTTACGACCCGCCTCGCGCAGTTGCGGGTTGCTGTGCGGCTCGTTGCGCTGAGTGTCGTTGCGGTAGGCACGGTTGACGGCCAGCGCACGCACCCGGCCGGTGCCCGGTTCCACCGCAGCGATCATGATCGCGTTGCGGTTGCCGTTCGCCGCCCGCTTCGCGACGTTCTTGCGTGCGGCGTTCTGGGTTCGCAGGTCCAGGGTCGTGACGATCCGGTAGCCACCCGTCCTGAGCAGCTGCTCCCGGTCGTAGGCAGTGGCGCCGAAGCTCTTCTGCGACTGCCACCAGCGATAGAAGTAGTCGCAGAAGAATCCCCAGTGGTTCTTCGACGTGGTGGAGCAGCCGCTCGGCGTGCGTTTGCCGTTGACCTTCAAGGGCGCGGCCTCGGCGCGCTTGCCCTCCGCTGCGGTGATCATGCCGAGCTGGGCCATGTTGCCGATCACGTAGTTGCGGCGATCGACAGCCTGCGGCCGGCCGTCCTTCGTGGTCGGATCGAACGCCGTCGGCGCCTTCACCATCCCGGCCAGCATGGCGGCCTGCTCGGTGGTGAGTTTCTTCGGGTGCGTGGAGAAATAGACCTGGCTGGCGGCGAACACGCCGTACGCGCCGTTACCAAACGGCGCGATGTTCAGATACCGCTCCAGGATCTCGTCCTTGGACAGCTGCTTCTCGAGCTGCGTGGCATAGCGCATCTCGCGCACCTTGCGGCCGGTCGTGTCCTCGTTGGCGGCGACCACGTCGGCCGGGCGGGTCGACGAGTACGACAGCGCCATCCGCACGTACTGCATCGTCAAGGTGGAGGCCCCCTGCTGTGAGCCGCCGGCCTTGTTGTTGACGAACGCGCGCGCGACACCCTTCAGGTCGACGCCGTTGTGCTCGTAGTAGTGGTGGTCTTCCGCGGCGACGATCGCGTCCCGCATCACCTTCGGGATGTCGTTCCCCGTCATATCGCGACGATTCTCGTCGTAGATGACGGCCAGCAGAGTCTTGTTGTCGGACGCGTACACGTAGCTGTTCTGCGGCGCCTGCCGGACCACGAGCTCGGCCGGCAGTTCGTTGAACATCTCCGCTCCGGCTTTGACGGTCAGCCCGGGAAGCGCCACCGCGGGAAGCAGCGCCGCCGCCAGCAGCACTCCGGCCAGCAGACCACTGCCGATCAACGACGCGGCACGGGACGTCGCCCGTGGGACACCGGAGAACACGGTTCTCCCCTTCATCATTGCCTCCCCCATCGACTGCGCCGCAGGAACGACGCAGGACGGTCACATCAGCGGATCACGGCTGCTCACGACAGGAATTCACTGTCCGGAAGCGCCGGTGACACGGGCGCGGTCCCGATCCGGATCGGACCGGTGACCGGCTCGGACGAGCATGCGGCCGGGTATGACGACACGGATGCGGCCACCCCGCATGCGTAGAACAGCGTCGCCCATGATCCAGAGCGCGGCCACCCGGCACGAGACCATCCGGTGTTCAGCGGCTGTCCACCGCCGCCGGGCCGTGTCGCGGACAGCTGCCGGGCGGGAACTGGCCTGGTCCGTCCGCCGGCCCTCGCGCAGCATGGTCGGGCCCAAACTCGTCGATATTCAGGAGGCTCATGTGAAGCGACGCTGGATCGGCGCCCTCGCCGTCGCCGCGGCGTCGGTCGCGGCCGTCGCGCTCTCGGGCGCGGTTGCTCAGGCGGCCACGGCACGCGACTACGTAGTGCTCGGCGACTCCTACGCCGCTGGCCTCGGCGCCGGGAACTACCGCGACACGACCTGTTTCCAGAGCGATGGTAAGTCGTACCCCTCTCTCTGGGTCGCCAAGAAGGGCCGGGCCGCGTTCGGGGAGAGCATCGTCAACCGGTCGTGCAGCGGCGCCACCGTCTCGACGGTGCGGACCAAGCAGCTCGGCGATCTCGACAAGGAAACCGGCTGGGTGACCATCACGGTCGGCGGCAACGACATCGGTTTCACCTCGACGCTGACCGGTTGCGTGGCCGGCACCGACGCGACCTGTCATCAGGCCGTTCAGCGGGGCATCGGCATCGCGACGACGACGCTGCCGCAGACCCTGGGGCAGCTGTTCTCGACCATCCGCGCCAAGGCGCCCAACGCCCGGGTCTACGTGGTCGGCTATCCGCGGCTCGTCGTGGCCGCGGACAAGGCGCCGGTCGGCGCCTGCTCGCTCAACAGCTACAAGCGCAGCCTGCTCAATCACTCCGCTGATGTCCTCGCCGACGTGATCCGGCAGCGGACGGCCGCCCACAGCGGCTTCACGTACGTCGACGGCCGGTCGATCTTCGCCGGCCACGAGGCGTGCACCCGCGAACCGTGGATCCACGACGTGAAGCTCAACGCGCTGACCGAGGCGTTCCACCCGAACAGCACCGGCTACGAGCAGTACGCCCAGCGGTTGAAGCAGATCACCGGTTGATCGGGTGTGTGGGCGTCCACCGACCAATCCCTCCCTCGGGGTGGCCGCCCACACACTTCCACCGTTCTGGACAGGCACAGACAGCATCTGGACTGGCAGCTCGACACCGCACGGTGCGTTACTTCGGTCTCCACACAGATAGGGACCACGTCACATGCCGCTGCCCGCACCACCGCCCCGATTCCCGCACCGCCCGGCGCCGGCCGCCGGCGCAGGCGGTGATCGTGCCCCGGGACCGCCGCCGCGACGAACGCGACGCCGGCTGCTGTCCGCTCTCGTACCCGTTCTGCTGCTTGCCGCCCTGTTCGGCGCCGGGACAGCGGCACAGCTGAGCCGGGATCTTCCCCGGACGACCCTCATGACGTCGATCGCCCCGCAGATCCGCATCCCCGGCAAAGCTCCGGCTCTGCCCTGGCCGCGGCAGGGCTCCGCCGAGCTGATGATCGAAGGGCTGGGGCGGCTGGGTGGATCCGGCAGCGGCGGCGGCGCCGAGCCGATCGGCAGCGTTGCCAAGGTGATGACGGCCTACGTGATCCTCCAGAACCATCCCCTCGGCAGCGGCGAGGACGGGCCCACCCTCACCGTGACGGCGGCCGACGTGGCCGACTACGAGGCACGGATCCCGCTCGGGCAGAGCCTGGTGCCGGTCGTCGAGGGAGAGCGGCTCACCCAGCGCGACGCGCTGGAAGCCCTGATGCTGCCGTCGGCCAACAACATCGCGCACCAACTGGCGATCTGGGACTCCGGAAGCGAGAAGGCCTTCGTCGCGAAGATGAACGCGGCGGCCGACGAGCTCGGGCTCGCCGACACCGAGTACACCGATCCCAGCGGCTATCTGCCGAGCACCGTCAGCACCGCCGCCGACCAGGTGGAACTTGCCCGCGCCGCGCTGCGGTCACCGGTTTTCACCGAGATCGTCGAGCTACCGGAGGCCACCATCCCGGTGGCGGGGAAGATCCGCAATTACAACGACCTGCTCGGCGTGAACGGTGTCTTCGGCATCAAGACCGGCTCCACCGACGAGGCCGGCGGCAACCTGCTCTTCGCCGCGCGGCTGACGGTGGCCAAACGGACTTACATCATCGTGGGCGCCGTCTTCAACCAGCCGGGGACCGACACACCGGAGCAGCTGGCCGCGGTCAACAAGGTGGTCCGCAAGCTGCTGACCGCCGTACGGGAGCAGGTGAAGCAGTTCCGGCTGCTCGACGCGTCACCGAGTGGTGAACTGGAGTCGGCGTGGGGTCAGGCTGTCACCGTGAGTCCGGCCAGACCGCTGACGGTGGTCGGATGGCCGGGACTGACGGTTCCGGTCGAGGTGACGGCGACGCCGCCGAGCGGCCGGGTCCGGCACGGCGAAGTGGTCGGCACGGTGGAGGCAGCCGGGATTCGCGTGCCGTTGCGTGCCGATGCCGCCATCGGCGAGCCGTCGCTGTGGTGGCAGCTCACCCGCCGCCCTTGACGGCGATACGGCCCCCGAAAAAAGCGGCATGGAGGTGTGGCACCTTCCACCGACCCGGACAGGTAGAGGACATGAACCACCAAGGAACACACCGATGAGCGGCTCGCGTGGGGCGGAGGCCGAGGAACGCTTCCGCGCTCTGCACGAGAGCACCTTCGCCGACCTGCTGCGCTTCGTCGAGCGGCGGGTGCCGGTCGACGAGGCCGAGGACATCGTCTCGACGGTCTATCTGACCGCGTGGCGGCGTTTCGGTGAGCTGCCCGAGGACGCGCGGCCCTGGCTTTTCGCTGTCGCCCGCAAGACCATGGCGAATCAGACCCGCGGGTGGCTGCGGCGCCGGGCGCTGGACGTACGGCTGAGCACGACCGAGGAACAGCATGTGGCCGACGGCTCCAGCAGCGCGGCTGCTCGCGTCGACCTGCAACGAGCGTGGCGCACGCTCAGCGCCACCGACCGGGAGGCCCTCGCTCTGGTCGCCTTCGACGGCCTGACCGCCGAGCAGGCCGCCACCGTGCTGAACATTCGTCGTTCGTCGTTCGCCATGCGGCTCACCCGCGCTCGCCAGCGGCTGCAGAAGGCCCTCGAACCGGCCGCACCCGTCGCCCCTGTTCTCTCCTCCCGTCCGCACACCTTCCAGGAGCAGTCGTGAACGACAGCATGAAGGACCTGCACCAGCTCGCCGTTCTGGACCCGGCCCGCGGCCGGGAGCCCAGCCAGCTCCAGTGGACTCGTTCCCGGGCGTTCGTGGAGCGCACGATGGCCGGCGAGGTCACCGGGCGGCCGGCCCACGCCGCTCGGCGCCGCTGGATCGCCGCCGGCGCGGTGGCCATGGCGGTCGGCGCGGTGGCCGCGGTGACCGTGCCGGCGCTCGTGCCCGGCGCCGCCGAAAAGGCTGTCGCGTCCTGGACGGCGACGCCTACCGCCCGTACCGGTGCGCAGGTCCTGCCGCAGGCGAAGCAATGTGCCGAGAGTGGCGCCGGTGGCAGCTCCACCGCGTTCACCCCGTCCGACGTGCTGCTCGCCGAGCAGCGAGGGGAGGCGACCATGCTGATCATGCGCAAGGACGACGGCGCCGCGATCGAATGCCTCATCGTCGGCGGAGAGCAGTTCGCCTCGATGACGCTGGGCGCGGCCGATTCCCCGGCGCCGGCCGCCACCGCCGTGAACCTGGTGACGAGGAGCTCGCAGGGTGACGGCGACAGCGAGTACTCGAACGCCGTCGGCCTCGCCGGTCCCGGCGTGACCGGCGTGGAGGTGCGCCTCGACAACGGGAAGACCTTCCAGGCGAGCGTGGCCTCCGGATGGTGGGGCGCCTGGTGGCCGGGACCCGCGGGCGGCGAGGCCGACGGATTCGCGATCACCGTGCACACCACCGACCGGACCGTCACCTACCGGGCCGCAGAACTGAGCTGACCTGCCGGTCACCCGCTGCCCGAGGCGCGTGTGCGCCCCGGGCAGCGACCGGACCGGGCACGAACTGCGAGTAGACACTCAATGTATAAACTATGCGTATACTCGTGATCATGTCTGTTGGCTTCGCCCTCCTGGGCTTGCTGGAACGCGGTCCCCGGCACGGGTACGACCTGAAACGCTCCTACGACGACCAGTTCGGCCACGGTCGCGCGCTGCACTACGGGCAGGTGTACTCGACCCTGGCCCGCCTGCTCAAGAACGGTCTCGTGGAGGTCCAGTCGGAACCGGGTGACGGCCCCGAGCGCAAGCGCTACGCCATCACCGACGCCGGCATCACCGATGTCGAGCGCTGGCTGAACCAGCCGGAGAAACCGGACGTCTACCTCCAGAGCACCCTGTTCACCAAGGTGGTGCTGGCCCTGCTCACCGGTCGCAACGCGGCCGACCTGCTGGACACCCAGCGCAGCGAACACCTCAAGCAGATGCGGGAGCTGACCACCCGCAAACTCCACGGCGATCTCGCCGACCAGTTGATCTGCGATCACGCCCTGTTCCACCTGGAAGCCGATCTGCGCTGGCTGGAGCTGACCGCGGCCCGGCTGGACCAACTCAGCGAGCGCGTGAGGAGCGACGCCGGATGATCGAGCCAAGTCCGGACACACCACTGCTGACCGCCGAGAACGTCACGAAACGCTTCGGCGCCACGCCCGCCTTGGACGGGGCCTCACTGCGGGTGCACGCGGGAGAGGTGCTGGCCCTGATGGGGCCCTCCGGCTCCGGCAAGTCCACCCTGCTGCACTGCCTGGCCGGCATCGTCACCCCGGACTCCGGCCGGGTGACCTACACCGGCACCGATCTCGCGACCATGTCCGACGCCCGGCGCAGCGCGCTGCGCCGTACCGACTTCGGCTTCGTCTTCCAGTTCGGTCAGCTGGTGCCGGAACTGACCTGCCTGGAGAACGTGGTCCTGCCGCTCCGGCTCGGCGGTGTCCGCCCGCGTGAGGCCAACCGGCGGGCCGCGACCCTGCTGGAACGCCTCGAGGTGGCCGAGGTGGCGAGCAAGCGGCCCGGTGAGGCCTCCGGCGGTCAGGCGCAGCGGGTGGCCGTCGCCCGCGCCCTGATCACCCGTCCGCGGGTCATCTTCGCCGACGAGCCCACCGGCGCGCTGGACTCCCTCAACGGCGAACGCGTCATGCAGCTGTTCATCACCGCTGCCCGGGAGAGCGGCGCCGCTGTCGTGCTGGTCACCCACGACGTCCGGGTCGCGTCCTACTCCGACCGCGAGGCAGTGGTCCGCGACGGCCGGGTCCGTGCGCCGGAGTACATCGCGTGACCCCGCCGGACACCATGCCACGCGGGCCCGCGCTCTGGATACGAGACCTGCTGCTCGGCGTCCGGCTGAGCGTCGCGGCGGGCCGGACCGGCTGGACCCGCCTGACGATGATCTCCGTCGGGATCGGGCTGGGGGTGGCGATGCTGCTCGCCGCCGCGGCACTGCCCAGCATCGGTGCGGCCCGCTCCGAGCGCGCTGTGGCGCAACAGCCGGGCCCCGAGGTCGCCGCTCCCGGCCCCGACACACTTCTGATCGCCGACGCCCGAACCGAGTTCCGGGACCGGACCATCGCCGGGCACCTGGTGCGGCCCGAGGGAGAGCGGGCCCCCGTGCCGCCCGGCGTGGGACGCCTTCCGGCGTCCGGAGAGATGGTCGTGTCGCCGGCCCTGGCGGAGCTGCTCGAGTCCCCCGAGGGCGAACTGCTCCGTGACCGATGGAACGCCCGTGTGGTCGGCACCATCGGGCCGGCCGGACTCACCGGCCCTCGCGATCACGTGTTCTACCTCGGCGACGACCAGCTCGCCGCCGGGGACGACGGGTACGCCCAGCGGGTCCGGTCCTTCGGCGACGACGAACGGGAGGCCGACTCGCTGGCGCCCCTGCTGGTGATCCTCGCCGTGGTCGGCCTCGTCGTCCTGCTGGTACCGGTCATGGTGTTCGTCACCACCGCGGTGCGCTTCGGCGGCGAAGCACGTGACCGGCAGCTGGCGGCCATCCGGCTGGTCGGCGCCGACACCGGCATGACCCGGCGCATCGCCGCCGGGGAGACGCTGACCGGCGCCGTGCTCGGGCTGCTGCTGGGCGGACTGGTCTTCGCCGTCGGAGGCCGGCTGGTGCTCGATCTCGTACCGCCGGAGTTCAGCTTCTTCGCCTCCGACCTGCGCCCGGTACCGGCCCTGGTGGCCGCGCTGATCGTGCTGGTTCCCGCGGCTGCCGTGCTGGTCACGCTCTCCGCCCTGCGCCGGGTCGTGATCGAGCCGCTCGGCGTGGTCCGGCACACCGCGGAACGCCGGCGCCGGCTGTGGTGGCGGCTCATTCCCACCGCGCTCGGCGCCGCCCTGCTGTCACTGCTGTTCGGCGGCGAGGGCGAGCCCGACACGATGACGCAGGTCCTCGTCGCCGCCGGTGTGACCCTGCTGCTGATCGGCGTCGTGCTTCTGCTGCCGTGGGTGGTCCAGGCGACAGTGCGCCGGCTCGGTGGCAGCCAGGTGTCGTGGCAGCTCGCCATCCGCCGGCTGCAACTGGACAGCGGCACCGCGGTACGCGCGGTCTCCGGCATCGCCGTCTCGGTCGCGGGCGTCATCGCGATGCAGGGGCTGGTCGCCGCGTTCGAGGCGGAGTTCACCAGTGGCGAGGCGCCCGGCGACCGGTTCCAGGCGACCGTCTACACCTCCGGCCCCGCCGATGGTGACGAGCGGCCGTGGGTGCCGCTCCTGACGGCCGTTCCCGGGGTCACCGGTGTCAGCGGTGTCACGACGCTGGAGACCAGGGCCACGCCCGGCACTGCCGACGAGATCACCGTACGGGTGGCGGACTGTGCCGCCCTCCAGCAGTACGCGAAACTCGACGCCTGCGCCGACGGGGACAGCTTCTACATCGGCGAGCGCCTGCCGGAGGGGGCGGCTCCCGGCGCGACCTTGAGCCTGCCCGGGGAGACCAGCCCGGCGACCCGCTGGACGGTGCCCGGCGATGTCCGCACCGCCGCGCCGGCATCCGACACCTATGGCCGGAGCGTCTTCCTGTCCACCCCGGCGGCGTTCGGTACCGCCGTACCCGCGCCCGACACCCTGCTGGTGGCGTTGGACCGCGCCGACCCGGACGCGATCGAACGGCTGCGCAACGCGAGTTCCCGGGCTGACCCGTTCGCCGCCGTCCAGGAACTGTCGGCACGCCAGATCAGTGGCACCCTGGCCCAGGTCCAGCAGGGCCTGCTCGTCGGCGCCACCGCCCTGCTGCTCATCATCGGGGCGAGCATGCTGGTCAACGTTTTGGAACAGCTGCGCGAACGGCGGCGCCTGCTGGCCGTGCTCGTGGCGTTCGGAGTCCGGCGTACGACGCTGTCGGGTTCGGTGCTGTACCAGGTCGCGATTCCGGTGGTGCTCGGCCTGCTGCTGGCCATGGCCACCGGCACCGGACTGTCGGCCCTGCTCGCGGCCGCCACCGACATCCCGGTCCGCTTCGACTGGGCCGCCATCAGCGGCGTGTCCGGTGCGGCCGCCGCCACGGTGCTCGCCGTCGCCGTCGCCAGCCTGCCCCTGCTGTGGAGACTGACCAAACCCGAGGGTTTGCGCAGCGAGTGAGCGCCCGGCATCGGGCCGGCGGCCATCCGATCTCCCCATCGGTGGCGCCGGCCCGCAGGTCCGCGGCGAACCAGGCGAACAACGGGAACACCCGATGCGGCGCTCGTCACTCGCCGACGCCGGCGACCTGCTTTTCGGGTTCACAGCAACAGCCGAAACCGGTCGGTTCGACCATATATCGGCTCCGGATGCCGCCTGGTCGCTCACTGTCCGCCCGGGTCCGGTGAACCCGCGGGGATCGCCCCGAACCGGCTTCCGGCGAGCCCCGTCAGAGAGATCGTGAAAGACATGCTCGGACTCGACGACGCGGCCCTGTTACGCCGTGCCGCACGAGGCGACGAAGCCGCGTTCGGCGTGCTGTACGACCGGCTCGCGCCGATGGTGCTGATCCGGCTCCGCCGCCGATGCGCCGACGCCGAGATGGTCGCCGACGTGCTACAGGACACCTTCACCGCGGCCTGGCAGGCGGCTCGCCAGTGGGACGGACGCGGTGAGGTCGCCGGCTGGATCTGGACGATCGCGGCCCGGCGGCTGGTCGACGCCTACCGGCACCGGACGGTGCGGACGTCGGCGACCACCCGCCACGCGGCCATGACCACGGAACAGGCCACCCCGTCGGCCGAGGCCGTGGTACTCGACGAGCTCCTCAGCGGCGGTCTGGAGGCCGCGCTCGACCGGCTCTCACCCGAGCTGCGCGCGGTGCTCCAGGCCACGGTGCTCGACGGGCTCAGCACCAGGGAGACCGCCGTTCTGCTCGGCGTACCCGAAGGAACGGTCAAAGCGCGGGCCTTCCGAGCCCGCACGACGCTGAGGCAGGCACTCGCATGAACGCAGCACACCCCACCGGAGCCGAATCCGCGCGCTGGCACGCGTCACCGGCACTGCTCACGGCGTACGCCGAAGGCCGCGCCCCGGAAGCCGACGCCTGGTCGGTGGAGGCACACCTGGTCGCCTGCGCGGCCTGCCGGGCCGAGCTGGCCGCCGTGATGGCTCCCCCGGACCTGCGGCTGCTCCACGACGTCCGCGACGCCGTGCTGTCCCGGCCACCGCAGCCGTTGCCCGCACCGGCACGCCAGCGGGTGCGCTGGCTGCGGTGGGCCACCCAGCCCGGGGCGCTTCTGACGGTCGTGCTGGCCGTCGCCGCCACCACCCTGCTCGACCTGCTGGCGGGCAACACCGGCGAGTCGGCGGGCAGCCTCCTGTGGCTGCTGGCGCCGGCGATACCGGTCGCCGGAGTCGCGCTGGCCGCCGTCGGCGAGGACGACCCGTGCTGGGAGGCGGTGCTCGCCGCCCCCTCGGCGATGCTGCGACTGACCCTGTGGCGCACGCTTGTCGTGCTGGCGGTCGCCATCCCCCTCACCGTGGTGGCCGGACTCGTGCGGGGTGCCGCCGGCGGCGATGCCGGATGGACCGTGGCCTGGTTGCTGCCCTGTGCGGCGCTGACCACCGCCACCCTCGCCGTGGGCTCCGTGCTCGGCGTCGAGCGCGCCGCCCGTGCCGCGGTGGTGCTGTGGTGCGCCGGCACCCTCGGGCTGCCGCTCCTGCGCAGCGGCGGCGATCTGCTCGCCGCTGCCCGGCTGACCGCGCAACCCCTCGCCGAGAGCATCGCCTTCAACACCACCGCGCAACCGCTGTGGGCGGCGGCCACCGGCCTCGCCGCTCTAGCCCTCTACCTCAACCGCGAGCGCTTCCAGCTCGTCACCGCGAACAATTGGAGCAACCGATGACCTCGCTCAACATGCTGCCCCCGGTGCATGTCAGCGGACTCGGCGTCCGATACGGCCGGCGCCACAAAGCACGTACCGCCCTCGACGGTCTGGATCTGAGCCTGGACACCGGCGTCCACGGCCTGCTCGGGCCCAACGGGGCCGGCAAGACCACGCTGATGCGGGTGCTGTCCACAGTGCTCCCCGCCACTTCCGGGGCAGTGATGCTGCTCGGCCGCGATGTCCGCCAGGAGCGCGACCGCCGGGAGATCCGCCGCCGGCTGGGTTACCTCCCGCAGGCCTTCGGTTCCTATCCCCGTTTCACGGTACGGGAGTTCGTCTCCTACTTCGCCTGGCTCAAGGAGATGCCGGCGTCGCGTTCGGCGGCGGCCGTCGAGCAGGCGATCGCCCGCGTCGGGCTCGCCGATCGCGCCGACACCCGGATGAAGGAACTCTCCGGCGGCATGCTGCGCCGGGCCGGGCTGGCCCAGGCCCTGGTCAACGAACCCGAGCTGCTCCTGCTCGACGAGCCGACGGCGGGACTGGACCCGGAGCAGCGGGTGACCTTCCGCCAGCTGGTTCGCGAGATCGGCCTGGACACCACTGTGCTGATCAGCACCCACATCGTCGAGGACGTCGCGTCGGTCTGCGACCAGATCGTGCTGATGGGCGACGGCCGCATCGTGCTGCGCGGGACGCCGGCCGATCTGGAGAGGCTGGGCGCGACCGTGGCCTCACCGGAACCAGGGACGTCGGCGCTGGAACGCGGTTACACCGCGGCACTGCGCGGCGCCGGCGCGATCGCCGAGGTGCGCTGATGAGTGCGCGGATCATGACGCTGGAATTCCGGCGGGGCACCGGTGCGCTGCTGGCCGCGGTCGTCGCCGTGGGAGGCATCCTGCTGTCCCTGATCACCTGGGCGAATCCGGACTCGACGGGACCCTGGTCGGCTTCCGGACCCGGAATCCTGTCCGGACTCATGACCGCCGGCATCCTGCTGGGGCCGCTGGTCGCCGCGGCCGGCGCCTGGGTGGGCAGCCGGGAACGGCGGTTGCGGGTCGACGAGCTGCTGACCGTCGTGTCCCGGCCCCGCTGGCAGCGTGATCTCACTGCCGTCGCCGCCCTGGTCGTCGCGGTCACGGCCGGCCTGATCCCGGTGCTGGCCGTGATCGCCGCTCCGGTCTTCCCGGCGCTGTCCTACGGTGGTGGCCGCTGGCCCCTTCTCGGGCTGCTGGCCCTGCTCGAGTTCCTCACCTGCCTGTCGATCGGATTCGCGGCGGGCCGCCTGCTGCCCTACCGCTGGACCGCGCCGATCGTCGCCCTGGTCGTCTACGTGGCCGCCGTCGTGCCCGTCTACACCAAGAGCAGCATCGGGCAGCTCGTGCCGATGACCCTGCCCGGCGGAGACGGCCAGCGGCTGCGCCTCACCGTCGGTGTGCAGGCCGCCGTGTGGTTCCTCGCCTGCATCGTGGCGCTCCTGACCCTGGCAGGCGCGCGGCGCCGGGCGTGGGCACTGCTGCCCGCCGTGCTGGCCGTGGCAATGGCGGTCCCGCTGTCCACCCTCCCGTACCGGTTCAACGGCAACAGCTACACCGCGGCGTGGACCGAGCCGGATCCGGTGGCGCTGACCCTGGTGTGCACCGACGACGCGCCGAAGGTGTGCGTCCAGCGGGTCCACGAGGCGCTGCTGCCGGCCGTCACGCAGGTGGTCAGGCCGGTTCTCGCCGAGCTACCCGCCGGAAGCTTCGTCGCCGAGGAATTCATCGTGGACCCCGACGCCGGCCGGCCGCCCTACGTGCCCGGCCGGGCCACGATTCCCTTCCTGGAAGGCCGGACGGCCTCCTTCAGCGCCGACCTCCGCGATCGGGAATGGCTGCGCACCCAGATGGTCGAATACCTCTTCACGGCCTGGTGCACCGCGCAGACGCCGTCGATGGAGCGGGCCTGGAACATCGGCACCACCATCGTGCCGGGCACCGGCCCGGCCACGGATCCGATCGCCACGCGCCTTGCCGCCGACACGCAGGCCCGGCGGGCCTGGATCGCCGCCTACCTGGACGCGGCACGCGACTGCGACCGTCCCGCCTTCGACGAGCTGGTCCGGCAATGAGCGTCGGTCTGCGCCGCCACCTCGAGGCACGTGGCGCGGCGGCGACCCTCCTCGCGGTCTCGGTGGCAGCCCTCGCCATGGCGTACTCCGCCGGGTGGTTCAAGGACGGCGACTTCGCACCCGGCTGGTGGTGGCCCATCGTCACGGCCGGTCCGCTGCTGGCCGTGACGTTCGTGGCCCGCACGCTGGCCGGCGCCGACGTGGCGCTGGAACGGTCGACGGCACGACAGCGGCCGGCGCTCCGGGCGGCGCATGTCGTGGCGGGCCTGCTCGTCGCGGTGGTTCCGCCCGCACTGGCGGGCCTGGCGGCGCTCGGCACCGACGCCACCGTGGTCGTGGTGCGGAACTCGATCGGCCTGCTGGGGCTGGTGCTGCTGGCGTCCGGTGTGATGCGCGCCGGAACGAGCTGGATGCCGGCTCTCGGATACACCGTCTTCGTCCTGGCTTCCCCGCCCCGTCAGGAGCACGGCGCCGCGCTGTGGTGGGGGTGGCCGATGCAACCCGGTGACATCGCCGTCCCGTGGACGATCGCCGTGGTGCTGCTGGTCGCGGGCGCGGCGGCCTACCTACGGCGCGGGCCCGCGCTCTGACCTCGGGCCGGTCAGCCCTTTCCCAGCCCTGGCCACGACGTCATCGCCGCCGACAGCCGTGTCACGGCCCGGCGCACCAGAGTGGACATAGCCGGATAACGATTGGCGTGTTTATTGCCAGTGATGTCTTCCTACGCTCACCCGGCCGGCCTCGGAGGTCGGGATCCCCATGCGTGGAGGTTGATTCATGGTGTTGTCGTCGAGGTCCACACGAGTCGGTGGTGCGCTGATCGCTACGGCAGCGGTTGTCGCGTTCGGTGTCGAAGCCGCTCATGCCGCACCGGTGGTGAGTCCCGAGACGGCGGTAGCGATCGGCGAGCGTCTCGGTGAGCGGTCCGCGGGCGTCTACCAGAACGAATCCGGCGCCATGGTGGTGACCGTCGACAGCGAGGCCTCGGCCCGGCAGGTCCGCGCCTGGGGTGCGGCGCCGAAGGTCGTGGCGCACACCGCCGACGAGTTGGCCGAGGTGAAGAACGCGGTGCGAGCCGCGGCGGTGTCCGGCATGTTGTGGGCTGTCGACGTGCCGAACAACCAGGTCCTGGTCAGCTTGGACAGCACGGTGACCCCAGCCGCCGAGGCCCGGCTGCGGGAGCGGATCAAGGCCTACGGAGATGCCGTGCGAGTGGAACGGTCGAGCAATGAGTTGCGCCTGGCGGCGGCAGGTGGCGACGCCATCTTCACCGTCCGCAACAGCCGCTGTTCGCTGGGGTTCAACGTGCGGCTGTCGGACGGGCAGGCGGCGTTCCTGACCGCGGGTCACTGCACTGGGTCCGGGAAGGCACTCTGGGGGGACGCCAATGGCACCCTTCTCGGCGTACGCCTCAACTCGGTATACGGTCCGGACGACTGGGCGGTGGTCCAGTACGCCAACAACAACGTCGCCCGGCCCGGGTCGGTCAACATGAAGGACGGAACCCTCCGCGACATCGCGAACGCCGGCGACGCCTGGGTCGGCCAAGTGGTCACCCGGGTGGGATCCACCACCGGCAAGCGACAGGGCACGGTGGCGGTCGTGGATGCTGAGATGAAGGTGGGCGGAGTCCTCGTCGACAACCTTGTCGTCACCAACGCCTGCGCGGAACCAGGAGACAGCGGAGGACCGCTGTTCGCCGGCAACACGGCCCTCGGACTGCTGTCCGGCCTGAAGGGTACGTGCTCCGATCCGATCGGACCCGGCCGGTACACGGTCTACCAACCGGTCAAGGAGGCCCTCGCCAAGACCGGCACCACCATCTACTGAACACGGCTCATCGAGCTCGACACGGTCCATCGGCGTTCCGGCGCCGGTGGACCGTTTCGTTGTGGAGCACAGGCTCATCCGGCCGCGTCGGCCGGGTAAGGCCCCGGCTGCGGGTGGACACCGCCGGACAACGCGTCGTCTGGTGGAGGTCATGGCTGCTTTCTAGATTTCTCTCGCCGTCCCCGTACGTCCTGCGGGGACCGAATGGACGCGAGCACAGGAGGCAGCACCTTGCGCAAGATTCTCGTCGTGGGCGCCGGCCAGGCCGGCCTTCAACTCGCCCTGAGCCTGCGGGCCGAGGGCTACCAGGTCACAGTGATGTCGGCGCGCACCTCCGATGAGATCCGCGACGGCTGGGTCACCTCGACCCAGGCGATGTTCGACATGTCGCTCGGGACGGAGCGGGCGTACGGCCTGAATCACTGGGAGGACGAGACACCGGCGCTCCACGGCCTGCGCGTCGCGCTCTCCGCCCCGCCCGGCCGGCTCGCCCTCGCCGTCACCGCGCCGCTGGACAGACCGGCCCGATCGACCGACCAGCGGATCAAGATGGCCCGCTGGTTGCAGGACGCGGAGGAACGAGGCGTCCGGGTCGTCCACCAGGCGGTCACACCCGAGGATCTGGACACGATCACCCGGCTGGGCCACTACGACCTGACCGTGGTCGCGGCCGGCAGAGGTGACCTGGTCTCGCTCTTCGAGCGGGACCGGAGCCGCTCGCCGTACACCGAGGCGCAGCGCGGACTGGCCGTCGCGTACGTGCACGGGCTCGAGCCGGATCCGCAGTGGCCGGTCCCGCACATCGGCTTCCACGCCGTACCCGGCCTCGGTGAATTGTTCGTGATCCCCGGCCTGACCCACACCGGCCCGTGCGACATGCTGTTCTGGGAGGCGGTCCCGGGTGGCCCGCTGGATCGCTGGGCCGGGCACCCCGGCCGGATGTCGCCGGACCAGCACCTCGCACTCACCCTGGAGCTGATCCGCGAGTACGTGCCCTGGGTGCACGAGCGCGCCGGTGACGTGCGGCTCACCGACGCCAGGGCCACCCTGCACGGGCGGTACACCCCGACCGTCCGGCGTCCGGTCGCACACCTGCCCGGCGGAGGCAAGGTTCTCGGGCTCGCCGACGTGGTCGTCACCAACGACCCGATCACCGGTCAGGGCAGCAACACCGCCGCCAAGGCCGCGCACCACTACCTGCGGGCCATCCTGAACCGCGGCGACCAGCCGTTCGACGAGCACTGGATGACCGACACCTTCGAAGGATTCTGGGCCGCGCACGGCCACGCCGTCACCGGCTGGACCAACGCCATGCTCCAGCCGCTGCCACCGCACGTGCAGCAGCTGCTCGGCGCCGCCTCGAGCAACGAGCGGATCGCCCGCCGGTTCGCGGCCGGCTTCAACGACCCCAACGACTTCCTCCACTGGTTCGTCGATGAGGAAAAGGCCGCCGGTTACCTCGCGGAGGTCGGTGCCGCCGGCTAGAGCTAGATCTCCTTCGGTACGGCACAGCGCCCGGCCACCGCGGCCGGGCCGGCCGGAGCCGCCCACGGGATCGGCGGCAACGGGCGCGCCACGACGGCACGGGCGTCCTGCTCCGGCATCCCGAACATGCGCAGCGCATTGACGGCGAGACCGTCGGCGGCCCTCTCGATGTCGAACTCACGCCCATCGGTGAGCCCGAGGTGCAGGACACCGAGCAGCATGCCGGCGACACAGGCGATGTCCAGCTCGGCCTCGCCGACGGCGAGACGTCCGGCCTGCTCGGCGGCCCGCAGGTGACGCAGCAGCACCAGGACCGGTCCGGACGCCGGGGTCAGGTAACGCACACCAGCCCGGTCGATCACGCGCGCGGTCTCCGGCCGCCACCGAAGGAGACGAGCCGTCACCCGGACGACGACCGCGACGGCCTCGGCCGGATCGGCCATCTCGGCGGTGACCTTCTCCAGCATCGCCGCATGCTCCTCGGCCACCTGGTCCAGTGCCGCCGCGAACAGTTGCTGTTTCGATGAGAAGTGGTTGTAGAAGGTACCGAACCCCACGTCGGCCGCGTCGGTGATCTCCTGAACGCTGACCTCCTCCGCGTCGCGGACCACGAGCAGAGTTCGAGCCGCTCCGATCAGCGCCGCCCGGGTCCGGGCCCTCCGCTGGTCGAGGCGAGTGCCGGAGCCACGCCCGGTCATCCGCGGTGGACGGTCATACAGCACGAGGATCTCCCATCTTCCGGCGCCACTATGTGCGGACACGGATGTCCGGGGCCAGATCAGCAGCAGTTCACTGCCGTCCGGACACGGCTGAACAGCGGCAGAACAGCTGGTGGGAGGGCTTCGACACTACCTTCTGTATCACCCCGGCCGGACTTGGAGGACACCGTGGACGCCGCCCGCACGACCGACTTCCATGAGCAGATGTTGCAGGACTACCGGGTCGAGCCGGACCCGGACGGACTCGTCCGGATACCGGGCGGTCTGCTCGGTGCCCTGCTACGCCGGTGGACCCGCCTCGTGCCACGCTCGGAAGCCGCGCTGCTTCACCGGCTGAACCCGATCCGTGCCATGCGCGTCGCCGTGATCTCGCGAGACGCGGCCCGTGAGTGCACCCGCAGGTTCGGCGGCGACGGTTTCTACGACGGCTATCCCGACGCCTTCCGGCACACGTACTGGAACGCCCGCCTGACCCAGCGGTTCGGCGAGGCCTGGACCGAGCAGTTCACCACCGCACACGAGCGAGTGCCGGCCGCCGACCCGGTGACCGTGGCGATGGATCTGCACAACAACAAAGTGGGCCGCCAGATCGGCGCCACACATCGCACCGCCGCCCGTAGCGCCCTGGCATCCGCCGTGGAGGCCGCCGTGCGAGGTGGTCAAACCGTCCACATCGCGGCGGACGGCCGGCTGCGGCGTACCGGGACATGACGACGGAGTGCCCGGCCAGGCACGTCCCCTGGCCGGGCCGGGCGGCTCACCGCCGGCCCGGATCCCGTCTCAAGCAGCCGGCACGACGGTACGAGGCGCCGAGGTGACGTGCCGGGCCGAGTCGAAGGTGCGGCGGCACAGGCTCCGCAGCGAAACGTCCTTCAGCTCGGTGGAGAGCACTTCGACACCCCAGGGCCCGGCATAGCCCATGTCGCTCACCACCTGGGCGTACCCGGCCACGTCGTAGGAGCCGGCGCCGGGGAAGCGCCGGCGCGTGACCGCCTCCAGCAGCAGACCGATCGGGTTCATCGGATCGGGTTCCACGCCGTCGCTGAGCTCCACGTGAGCGATGTACCGCAGCGGCACCCGGCGCAGGTCGTCGGGGGAGACGCCGAGGTGCGTCAGGTCCCAGGTGTCCAGTGCCAGGCCGGCGTTGGGCGTGCCGGCAGCCGCGACGATGCCCACCGCCTCGTCGAGCGTGACGGGTTTGACACCGAACGGCATGGGCTCGTAGGCGAGCACGGCATCGTGGCGCTGGGCTGCCTCGGCGCACAGGGCCGCGTAGCTGTCGGCGAGATGTGCGGCCGAGTAGGGGCGGCCGTACCTGTTGCCGACCTTGATGTGGTGGGCTCCCAGCACGGCGGCGGCCTCGAACAAGAGCTCCTTGCGCTGCTGAGCGGCAGCGTTGCCGGGGATGAACCAGTCGGTGAGGAACTCCAGTTCGAGGAACCGCAGGCCGTGATCGTCGAAGATCTGCTTGATCTCGGTCAGGCTCCGGGTCTCGAGCAGATGCTCGAGGTCACCGTGCTGTATCCCGAGGCCGCTCAGTCCGGCCCGCGAAGCCTCGGCGCAGCGGTCGGCCCACTCGAAGGTGCTCCACTCCCGGTGTCCCAGCCGCACCGGTCCAGCCAGTGTTCCGTAGGTGCCGATGACGTCCATGCTCTCCCCCAATGGTCGAAGACGGCTGATGTTCGCCGCCCGGCTCATGAGGCGAGACTGTCTCTGCGAGGCTGCCATCTGCCAGCTCAAGGGATGTCCATCAGCGTCCGGCCCGGGACAGGGCGTCAGCGGTCACACCACCGCGGCCGGCCGGTCCGGCATCCGGGGACGGCGCCGTAGCTCGGCGCCGATCCACCGGCACAACCCGTCGACAGCGGCGAAGGCCAGTCCCACCGTCACTGCGGTCACCGTGTAGAGCATGTCGGAGTCCGCCGGACTGACCGCCGGATCTCCGGCGAGGGCGGTGACGGGCCGGCCGGCGTCCAGGGTCGCCAGCGTCATCACGAAGGACAGGGCCGGGTAGCCCACCAGGGTCCACAGCATCGGGGCGACGGCCGCTCGCAGCCCGAGTCTCGGGCGGCTGAGAATCGTGACCGCGCCGACGGCGAGCAACGCTCCCGCGAGCAGCGCCACGAAGTGATCGACCACGGCGAGCAGGACGAACGACGACGCGGCGAGCCCCGCGACGACCGGCACCCGCCGGATCCTTGCGGGCGCCACGGCGGCCACCCCTGCGAAGCCGGCGACGAGAAGCAGTCCGACGGCGGCCGTCCGCGTTGCCGCCGGTGCCCAGCCGGTGTCACCGGGCCCTTCCAGCGCCGCGACCGCCGCCGCGCATGTCATGCACACCGTCGCCGCCGCCGTCATCGGCCACCGGCGCGACGCCGACGGCCGCCGGCCCATCACGACGACGACCAGCAGACCGGCGACCGCCACGACGGCGCCCCAGCGCACATCGCGCAACCAGTAGGCGTCGGCATCGGCCATGCCCGTGCCGATATCGGCGCGGCAGCAGACCGCCTCCAACCGCACGGTGTACGCCCAGACAACCGCGGCCGCCACGACGAAGGCGACTGCCGCGGCAGCCCGTGTCGCAGGTCTCATGCCGGGAAGATAAGCCACGCCGGCAAAGCCCGACGAGCTGAGCGCCCGCTGGACAGTGCTGGACTGGTTTTTGACCCTTCGGAGAGCGCAGGGTCGAAACGAGGAGAGGGTTCACGAGGAGGGGACACATGCGCGAGTCTCGGAGTGGCCGGCGGGTTGCGGTGACCGGCGTCGGCGTGCTGGCGTCGTGCGGTGTTGGCGCCGCGGCGTTCTGGCGAGGACTGAGCGAACCGGCGCGGCAGGCCACCGAGCGCCGCGTCGAAGGATTCGATCCGGCCGTGATCGGCCTGTCCCGGGTGGAGCTCCGGCGACTCGACCGCTTCGCCCAGCTCGCCCTGGTCGCCGCCGACGAGGCCATCACCGACGCCGGGCTCGGCGACGCCGACCGGGAGGGCACCGGCGTCCTGATCGGCTCCGGGATCGGCGGCGCCTACTCCTGGGAGGAGCAGGTGCGCACGTTGGACGCCAGGGGCGCGCGGCGCGTCTCGCCGCTGACCATCCCGATGGTCATGCCCAACGCGGCCGCTGGGGCCGTCTCACAACGGTGGGGATTCACCGGGCCGTGCGAAACCGTCTCCACCGCCTGCGCCACCGGCACCCAGTCGATTGCCGGCGCGGCGCGCTGGGTCGCGTCCGGCCGGGCCGACGTCGCGCTCGCCGGCGGCACGGAGTCCTGCCTGACCGGGGTCAACCTGGCCGGCTTCGGGAACATGCGGGCGTTGTCCCCGACCGGATCCAGCCGCCCCTTCGACGCCGAGCGTGACGGCTTCTGCGCGGCTGAGGGCGCCGGCGTTCTGGTCCTGGAGGAGATGTCCCGCGCCCGTGCCCGTGGTGCACGTATCTATGCCGAGATCACCGGGACCGGGTCCACCGCCGACGCCTACCACCTCACCGCACCGGCGCCCGGTGGCCGCGGCGCTGCCGCGGCCATGCGCGAGGCTCTCACCGACGCAGGAGTGGAACCGGCGCAGGTGACACACGTCAACGCGCACGGAACCGGCACGCCTCTCAACGACGCGGCCGAGGCCGAGGCCATCGTCGCGGTCTTCGGACCGGACGGACCCGCTGTCACCTCGATCAAGGGCGTGACCGGCCACTCGCTCGGGGCCGCCGGTGCCATCGAGGCAGCCGCTGTCGCGTTGACCTACCTGCACCGGACTCTGCCGCCGACGATGGGCACGACCGCCGTCGACCCCTCCTTCAAGATCGACCTGGTGACCGAGCCCCGGACCTGGGAACCGGCACCCGTGCTGTCGAACTCGTTCGCCTTCGGCGGGCACAATGCCACGCTGCTCTTCGTTCCCGCCTGAGCGGCGGAATCCCCGATCCGTTCATCGGCGGACCGGCAACCCGTGCCGGCGCTCGCCGAGAACGGCTTCGGTGACTCGCCGCTCCATCGCTGCCGAGAACGGCTCCGCGTCGCCGTCCGCGGGCATCGACACCGCGGACCTGCCGCCGTCCGCGGGCGCCGCCGTGGCGCCGGACCGAGGAGCCACCGGGCCCTCGCCCGCCAGTGAACCGTCATCTTCGCTCATGCCGGCCAGCTTCCCGCCACTTCAGGAGAACAGCAAAGTTCTTTGCTGTTTCCGCAAAATCGGTCAGGGTCGACGGCCGACCAGGCGCGCACGCACCTTCTGCAACGGCGGCAGCAGAACGTAGACCACGATCGGCACCGTGGCGGTGGCCAGGAAGAATGTCCGCAGCAGCATGGGCGCATCGCGCAGGAAGCTGCCGAACAGCAGCTGGAGCGCGGCGAGAGTCGGAAAGACCGCCAGCCAGATCATGACGGCCAGGTGATGCCGCGGCGGCGGCTTGGTATGCACGGTTTCCCCTTTCCCGGATCGGTACGGCGGTCAGCGGGCGGCGGCCTGCTGCAGAGCGGCGAGGTGGGTGTGCACGCCCATGCTCATGGTGGGGACGTGCTCACGCATGAGCCGCTGGAAGTGGGGCGCGGCAGGGCTGCGGTGGTCCACGGTGAACTCGCCGGCGAGGGAGTACCAGGTGATCGGCACGGCCCCGGCCTGGGTCATCCGCTCGATGGCGGTGCGGTGCGTCTCGGGGGTGACGCTGGCCGACGCGTCGACGACGACGTGGACGTCGTAGCCCGCGCGCAGGCCACCGAGGACGGTCTGCAGGACGCACCCCTCGGTGGAGACGCCCGCGATGGCCAGCTTGCGCCGGCCGGTCGCGCGGACCGCCTCGGCGAAGCCCTCGTCGAGGAAGCTGTTGAAGTTGCCGGGCCGTTCGATCACCGGGTGGTCACCGAGGACCTCGCGCAGCTGGGGGTAGAGCGGTCCGGACGGCTTGCTGGGCAGGCCGTTCGTGACGACCAGGCCGCTGTCGTACCAGAGGGCGGTCTTGGCCAGACCGACGACGTTGTTGATGTGGGTGGCGAGATCGTGCGAGCGCAGGACGTTGCCGAAGCCGACGGCGTGGTCGACGAGCACGACGGTGGTGTTCTGCGGGGTGAGGGGCTCGAGGTTCATGACACGTCCTCCTAATGAACGGTTGGTCATTAAGGACTGTAGCGCTTAATGACCACTCGTACACTGAGATGGTCCTCACTGCCGTCCGCACGCCTCTATGCCCAGGGGTAGAGAGAGATCTCCGCCTGCGGCCAGATCCGCGAGAACCCGCCGGCCACCAGAATTCAAGGCATGTCGAAGAACGAAACCCGTCGCGAGTGGATCGTCTACCTGCTGGTTCCGCTGGCCATTCATGTCCTGCTCAGCGCATTGGCGCGGACCGAGCAGTTCGAAGACGGACCGCTGGAGCACTTCTACGTTCGAGTCGGCATCGCCGTCGTGGTCACGGCGGTCGTCGCCGCCATCGCCTCGGTACGCCGCTCCGCGTCCTGACCGCCAGGCCGAGGCGTCCTGACCCTCCGGCCCGAGGTGACGCCGCCACGTCACCTCGGGCGGTCCGTCACTGCGACAACGCCTGGCTCGGGGGTACGCGGGCCGCGCGTCCCGCCGGGTACAGACCTGCCGTCACACCGACCAGCATCGTGGCGGCGACGCCACCGGCCAGCGCCCACACCGGCAGGACCAGTGGCCAGGAGCGATATCCGGCATAGCCGGCGGTGACCAGCGCCCCGGCCAGCACGCCCGCGCCGCCGCCCAGGACCGACAGCAGCAGCGACTCGCACAGGAACTGCGACCGGATCTGTCCGCGGGTCGCGCCCAGCGCCCGGCGCAACCCGATCTCGGCCCGCCGTTCCAGCACAGAGATCACCATGGTGTTGGCCACGCCGATCCCGCCCACGATCAACGCCACCACGCCGAGTCCCAGCAACTGCCCGTTGAGCGCCGTGTCGGTGGCTCGCGCGGCGGCGAGCGCCTCCGACGGACGGGAGACCCGCACCTCGTGGGGCGTCTCGGGGTTGACTGTCGCAGCGAGGACGCTCCTCACCTGTTCCACCGACTCCTCCGCGCAGCGGGTGTAGAGCATGGTCGGTGACCCGTCGAAGGAGAGCAGCCGCTCGGCGGCCGACCAGCCCACCAGCGCCGCGGAGTCGAGCTCGGCGGCCAACGGCACCGGTGCCAGCAGCCCCACCACACTGAACCACTGCTCGCCCAGCCAGACCCGCTGGCCCGGCGCGTCGACGCCGAGGCGTCGTGCCGCGGTGGCGCCGAGGACGACGACCGGCCCGTCGGCGCTGTCGGCGAGCCAGCGCCCCTCGGTCAGCCGGGCGCCGACCGTGCCGAGCAGATCCGGCTGCGCCGCGAGCACCGCGATGCTGCCGTTCTCGCCGGCCGGGATGTGCTCGTTGCGGTAGACCTTCGCCTGCACCGAGCCCGTCGCGGTCACCGATCGGAGTGGCCCGATACGCCGTACCATCGCGATCGACCCCGCGGGGAGCTTCGCGTCCTCGCCGGCCAGGGTCTGTCCCGGCGCGGCGGTCAGGAGGTTCGTGCCGAGTGCGTCGAGGGCCCGGTCCAGATCAGCGCGGCTGGACGCCGAGATCCCCACCACGGCGAGCATGGCGGCGATCCCGATCGCGATACCCAGAGCCGACAACGCGATGCGCAGCGGCCGCGTCCGCAGACCCCCTGCCCCGACCCGCAGCACATCGATCGGGGAGAGGCGCGCGGGAGCCAGCCGTACGGGAGACGGCCGGACCGGCTCGGTTCGGGCCGCATCCTGTGACACGGTCATGACTCGGCCAGCCTGCCGTCGCGCATGTGCAGGCAGCGTGGGAGACCCGCGGCGATCTCCCGATCATGCGTGATGATCACTACGGTGCTGCCCGCGGCGTGCAGGCCGTGCAGGATCTCCATCACCGCGGCCCCGGCCACCGAGTCGAGGTTGCCGGTCGGTTCGTCGGCGAGCAGCACCGCCGGTTCACCCACGATCGCCCGGGCGATGGCCACGCGCTGCCGTTCGCCACCGGACATCTCGTGTGGGCGGTGCCGCAGCCGGTGGTGCAGCCCGACACGCTGCAGGGCGTGTTCGGCGCGCTCCCGCCGATCCCGGCGGCGCAGCCCGCGGTAGAGGAGCCCGTCGGCGACGTTGTCGAGCGCCGACATGCCGGGCGCCAGATGGAACTGCTGAAAAACGAAGCCGATGGTACGGCTACGCAGTGCCGCCAACGACCGGTCGGGCAGAGCGCCCACGTCGTGACCGAGGATGTGCACGGCGCCGGTGGACGGCCGGTCGAGCGCGCCGAGCAGGTGCAACATCGTCGACTTGCCCGATCCCGACGGGCCGACGATGCCGACCAGCTCGCCCGCGTCCACCCGCATGGTCACCGACGTGAGAGCGGCGACACCGCCGGGATAGACCTTGCCGACCTCGCTCATCCGGATCATGCCGGCATCCCCACCACGGTGCCGTCGGCCAGGCCTTCGCCACGGACCTCGGCATGCCCGCCGGCGAACATGCCGACGGTCACCCGTACGTATCGCGAGGTGCCGCCCTCCAGCACCTGCACGCCGTACCCGCCTTCGGCGAGGGCGAGCAGCGCGGCCACCGGAACCGTCAGAACGTTCTCGCGTCGCTCGCCGACATAGGTCACCTCCACCGGCGCCTCGCGCAGCCCGCCGGCGGCCCGCGCGTCACGCAGCTTGATGGTGACCGGCACCGTCGGCTCTTCGTCCTCCTCGGCGCTCACTTTGCCGCCGACGTGGGTGACGACCCCCTCCACCTTCTTGCCCCCGGGCAACTCGACGGACACCTCCGCGCGTGGCCGGGCCCAGTCCGCCGCGCCGACCTCGGCATCGACGGTGACGACCGAATGCGCGCCGGTGTAGGTCAGCACCACGCCGGTCGCCGCGTCGCCGACGCGTACCTTGTGCTCGGCGATCCGGACGGCCCCGTTGGCCACGATCACCCAGCTCGAGTCGATCCTCCCGGTCCGGGGCAGACCGAGCTCCTTCTGCCACCGTCGCACCGCCGCGGCGGTCGCGGTGGTGTACTCGTCGTCGACGGTGAACCCGTCCCATCCCAGCGCCCGCAGGTTGCGCTCGGCCTGTCGCACGTCCGGGCCTTTCATGCCCGGCCGCAGCGTCCGATAGATCGGCAGGACCCCGTCGAGGAGCACCACCCGGCGGTTGTCGGCACGCAGGACGGTACGGCCACGTCCGACGACGCTTCCCTCTTTCGGCAGCCAGGTCACGATGCCCGGCGCGGACGACCTCATCGGTACCGGATCGCCGTAGCCGAGTTCGCCGTCGATGGTCACCGACTGAGCCAGCGTCTGCCGCCGCACCATGGTGCTGGCCGCGGCGCCGTCGCTCGCCGGCGCGGCGGGCGGATCCTCGCCGAGGACCACCGCGGTGGCACCCGCCGCACCGGCGGCCAGCACCGCGGCCGCTACGACAAGGCTTCGAAGCCTCACCCCGTGACCTCGACATTCACGGCCACCCCGGCGCCGAGTTGCTGACATTTATCGGTCACCTTGGACAGGTCGCGGATCTCGTCGGCCTTGTCCGGAGTGATCGCGAAACGGCCGGTGTCCGGATCCGGGTCCGGGAAGTCCGGCACGCCGTTCTCCCGGGCGCACTTGGCGTACTCCCGCATCCGGGACAGGTCCTCGGCCGAGATCGTCGTCGGCTCGCCGCCGTCCGGCATGAACTCGCGGCACTTCTGCAGCGCGGCGTCCGTCTTGTTCATCGCCGCCTCGTCGCCGGCCTTGATCCCCGGCATCGCCACCATTCCGTCCGCACCGGGATCGGGCATGTCGACCCCTTCGGCCCGCATGCACTGTGCGAACTTGCGGCCGAGTTCGCCGCCGTCCGCTGCCGTGCCGGCGTCGCTGCTCGGCGCGACCGCGCCCCCGGCCGAGGCGACCTGCGGTTCGGCCGGGGAGTCCCCACAACCGCTGAGCGCGGCCGCCAGAATCAGCATCGGTACGGCGGTGATCAGCATTCGGTGTCCGTGTGTCATCACGGCTCCTCTCGTGTCGCCGATCACGACACCAGAGCGGCCATTAGACGGTCGTTAGCGTTGGCGCTAACAGCTTTCTAACGGCCCGGCCGGGCACGATAGGCGCCATGCGCATATTGGTGGCCGAGGACGAGGCCGTCCTGGCCGACGCGATCGCGGAAGGCTTGAGGTTGCAGTCCTTCGCGGTCGACGTCGCCTATGACGGCGATGCCGCCTTGCAACGTCTCGCCGTGCACGACTACGACGTCCTGGTGCTCGACCGGGATCTGCCCGCGGTGCATGGCGACGACGTCTGCCGGCACGTGGTCGACTCCGGCGGGCCGGTCCGCGTACTCATGCTCACCGCCTCCGGTGAACTCACCGACCGGGTCGCCGGGCTGTCGCTGGGCGCCGACGACTACCTGCCGAAACCGTTCGCCTTCGTGGAGCTGATCGCCCGGATCCGGGCGCTGGGCCGGCGTTCACGCCCGGCGGCGCCGCCGGTGCTGGAACGCGCCGGCCTGCGCCTCGACACGGCCCGCCGCGAGGTGCGGCGCGACGGGAACCACGTCGCTCTGTCCCGTAAGGAGTTCGCGGTCCTCGAGGAACTCCTGCGCGCGGACGGCGCCGTCGTGAGCAGCGAGCAACTCCTGGAGAAGGCGTGGGACGAGCACACCGACCCGTTCACCGGTGTGGTCCGGGTGACGATCCTGACGTTGCGCCGCAAGCTCGGGCCGCCTCAGGTGATCACCACCGTGACCGGGGTGGGTTACCAGATCCCATGACACGCCGACTGACCGTCCGGGCCCGGCTCACCGCCCTCTACGGCGGCCTCTTCCTGCTGGTCGGCACAGCGCTGCTGGGCATCACGTACCTGCTGCTGGCCCAGGCGCTCAACAACCACACGTTCGGCCGCGAGGCAGTTCTGGCCGTACCCGGCAAGGCGGTCCCCACCCCGCAGGTCGCCTGGAAGCAGGACAGCTCGTCGGCATCGCTCGCCGTTCAGGACACGGAGACCCGGCTCCGCATCGCCGAGGACCTGCGGGCCCAGTTCCGCCGGCAGACCCTGCTGTCGCTGCTGCAGCAGGGCAGCGTCGCCTTGGCGGGTGTCACCGTCGCGGGCGTCTGGCTGGGATGGGTGGTGGCGGGCCGCACCCTGCGCCCACTGCAGAAGATCACCGCGACGGCGCGCCGGGTCGCGGACCGCAACCTGCACGAACGCATCGCCCTTTCCGGCCCCAACGACGAGCTACGGGTCCTGGCCGACACCTTCGACGACATGCTCGCCCGTCTCGACGCCGCGTTCGGCTCACAGCGCCGGTTCGTCGCCAACGCCTCCCACGAGCTACGGACCCCGCTGACGATCAACCGAACCCTGATCGAGGTGGCCCTGAGCCGTCCGGACGCCCCGGCCGAGCTACGCCGGCTCGGCGAGACCCTGCTGACGGTCAACACCCGCCACGAGAAGCTGATCGAAGGACTGCTCGAGCTCGCCAACTCGGAGCAGCGGCTCAGCACCCGTGAACCAGTCGACCTGACGGCCGTGGTGACACGCCTCGTGTCCACGGCCCGGGCCGACGCCTCGACAGCGGGCATCACCCTGCGTCTGTCGGCGGAACCGGCACGGACCTCGGGTGACCCGGTGCTGCTGGAGCGCCTGCTGCAGAACCTGTTGCGCAACGCCATCGCCTACAACCGGCCGGACGGCGAGGTGACCGTCACGTGTTCCGGCCATCGCGTCACGATCAGCAATACCGGACCGGTGATCACCGCCGATGAGATTCCCGGCCTGTTCGAGCCGTTCCGCCGGCTGACCGACCGCGTCGGCTCGGCGCACGGGAACGGCCTGGGCCTGTCCATCGTCCGCTCGATCGTGGTCGCCCACGACGGCACCATCACCGCCGAGCCGCGGCCGGCGGGTGGTCTCATCGTCACCGTCGACCTGCCGGCTTCCGAACACCGGATGACCGGCGACCGGCGTGGTGCCGCGCCGGCGGCAGCGTCAGGGTGAAGCCCCGCGCGACCGGCCCGGAGCGTCGCGGGTTCTCTCGGCGTGGACACCGCTGGACAGCTCGCGGTCTGGTGACCGGGCGATGACCGGGCGAAGCTTTCCTCGACCCACGGAGAGGACAGTGATGGGCGCGCTGCGCAGGGCAATTTCCACCATCAAACACTTCGGGTACGAGTCGTGGTCGTTGGCCCAGGCGTTGCTCTTCTTGCTCATCTGCCACCTCACGCCGTCACGGACCGGCCGCGGTACCGATGGGCCGCGCTCATCCGCAACACCGCCGGAGCCTCTCGCATCGAGCAGGGCTCATGCGGAGGAGCGCGTCTGATCAACACGACTCGGAGCCGGCCAGGACACCGGCCAGCCGCCCGCAGACGTCGGCAGATGAACGGTGAACCGGCTGCCCGTGCCGGGGCGGCTCGCCACGGTGATCTCGCCGTGGTGGGCTTGGGCGAGTTGTCGTGCGATCGCCAGGCCGAGGCCGCTACCGCCGGTCCCCCGCGTCCGTGATGCGTCGGCGCGCCAGAAACGTTCGAAGATGCGGGGCAGATCCTCGGCGGCGATTCCGATTCCGGTGTCCGTGACAGTGACGAGCAAGTGGTTTCCGCTCAGTCCGGCCTCAAGGGTCACCGAGCCTCCCGGTGGGGTGTACCGGACGGCGTTGCCGACCAGATTGCCGAGGAGCTGGCGGAGGCGAACCGGATCGGCGAACAGTTCGATGTCGGAGATTCCCGCGCTGTGCAGCACCACTCCGCCTGCTTCGGCGGCACCCCGGTGCACCTCGGTGACCTGGCGGATGATGTCGGTTAGCCATACCGGTTCCGGATGGATGCGCAAGCGTCCGGCGTCTGCGGCGGCGAGGTCGCGGAGGTCGTCGATGACGTGCTGCAACTGCGCGGCCTCGTCGAGCAGCAGGCTGAGCAGCCGTGCGTCGGCCGGCGCGAGGCCGTCCTGGGCCGCTTCCAGCCAACTGCGGATGTTGGTGAGCGGGCTCCGTAATTCGTGGGCGATGTCGGAAACCATCGCTTTGCGCTGACGCTCGAGCTCCTCCCGTCGCGCGGACAGGTCGTTGAGCGCGGTGGCCAGCCGGCCGATCTCGTCCTGGGTGCGGACGGGAACCCGGAACTGCTCCGCAGCGGATTTGCCGACGGCGTCGGTGAGTTCCTGGAGCGGCCGTACCAGCCTGCGCCCCACCAGCACGGTGGCCAGCACTGCCGCTGCCAGGACGGCGGCGGTCACGGCACAGATCCTCAACACGTTGGCGGTCGACAGGTTGAACGCCGTCTGCGCGACGCCGGCTTCCGGGTCGGTGACGAAGAGCAGTGCCGGCGGGGCGACGTAGGGGGCGAGCTGTTGTTGGCGCGCTTCCAGGACGCAGGCTTCAGCCGCCCGGCGACCCTTCTCGTCCGCGGGCACGGGCCGGATGGTGAAGCCGAGCTGAATCTCGACCCGCTGAGGGTCCCGGTTCAGGCAGGTGGCGGTCAGGGTCGCGAGCCGGTCGAGGTGGGTCTGCTCGGTGCGCGTCGGCGTCAGGAGATCGGCCGAGGGGCACAGCGATGCGGTGTTCTTCGGGTCGAGGGTGACCAACCGTACGACGGGCCGGCCACTGGGGGTCACGACGATCTCCGGTATGAGGCCGTAGCCGCGCAGGCACCGGGCATGTTCCCGAGCGAGTATGTCGAGGGATCGGCGTTCGCCGGCTGGTATCCGGTACGGCCCCACCACGCGGGGATCGATGCGATCGGAGCTCCCGGCGAGGCCGGCGTTGATTCGCAGCGGGTCCACCGTGGCCGATGGCCTGGTGCCTTCCAGCGCGGGGCCGTCCGATGAATCGTGGATCAGGGTGCGGTCCTCCGACATCAGAGTGATCCGCCGGCCGAGCCGGTCGGCGAATTGGTCGATCATGGTGCCGGCCGCGGACCACTCCGAGTGGGTGGCGGCGTACTCGAGCAGAGCGTCGTAGACGCTCGTGTCATCGGCCAGCGACCGGCCCTGCTCCTGTTGGATGGCCCGGGTCGTGGACTGCACGGCGAGCCAGGCGGTGGCGCTGATCGCACACACGGCGATCAGCACGGAGGTGGCCAGCAGCCGCATCACCAGGCTCCGCAGCGGCGGCACCCGCGCGGCGGCCATCAGGGGTGACCGCTGGTGAGCCGGTAACCGACACCGTAGACGGTGACCAGATGCCGGGGCCGCCTGCGGTCCTTCTCGATCTTGCGGCGCAGGCTCATCACGTGCATGTCGACGGTACGGCCGGTCGTTTCGCGGTCGAAACCGTTGGTGTGCTCGAGCAACTGGGCCCGGGTGAAGACGCGATCGGGTTGCGTGGTCATCAGGGCGAGCAGGGCGAACTCTCCGGGTGTGCATTCCACCGGTACACCGTCCACGGTGACCTCGTGCCGTTCGGTGTCGACGCGTATCGGGCCGACGCGGCGTACCGCGCCGGAGGTCCTGGTGTGCGCCCGCCGCAGCAGGGTGCGGACCCGTGCCACCAGTTCCCGCGGGCTGTACGGTTTCGTCAGGTAGTCGTCGGCGCCGATCTCGAGCCCGAGCAGCAGGTCGTCCTCGCCCGAGCGGGCGGTGAGCATCAGCACGGGAATGTCGGATTCCCGGCGCAGCGCCCGGCACAGGTCCATGCCGTCGAGTCGCGGCATCATCACGTCCAGGACGAGCAGGTCCGGCTGAGTCCTCCGTACCTGTTCCAGCGCCGCCAGGCCGTCGTGCGCGACGGTGACCCGGTGGCCCTCCGCGCCCAGGTAACGGCGCAGCACCTCCGCCTGTCTCTCGTCGTCCTCGGCGACCAACACGTATGCGCTCATGACGTGGACTATAGGAAGATCGTGCCGCAGATCTCGCCGTCCGATTCGTTGCCGGAGCCTGACAAGTTCCTGATCATCTCCGGTCAGACTCTGCGCCCATGCAGAACCGTCATCGCGGGGTGATCCTCGCCGCCCTGTTCCTCGTGCTTCCGGTCGCCGGCTGCTCTCAGGACCCCGCGCCGCAATCCTCCTCCGGGGAGGTCGCCACCATCACCGGCACCCAGGCGGCCACCAAACCGTCGGCGGCCGCTCAGCGCGGAACGATGCTGCGCATCGACATGACCGAGGACGAGATCCAGCAGGCGCACCAGGCCTACACCGCCTGCCTGAAGGCGAACGGTGTCGCGGTCGGCCCCAAGGGGCTCGACAGGGAGCCGACGGCACAGGACAAGGCATCGGCGCCGTTCCAGGCATGCCAGGACAAGGAGCCCTACCTCGACCCGCTGATGGACAAGACGAAGAACCCCCGGTATGCCGACCAGACCCGTGCCTGGATGAAGTGCATGAACGAGCGTGATATCCCCGTCAGCGGCAATTGGGACGACGAGTTCTTCACCATTGGCGACGCGCCGGCCGGCATGGACAGCAACGAGTACAAAGAGGTCTACCGGCAGTGCCAGGTGGAGTCCTACAAGTGGTGATCAGCCGGCGCCGGCTGCTCTGGGTGCTACCAGGAGCGGCCGTCACGGCGGGAGCCGCCGTCGCCGGTCTGCGCTGGCGTGGCGGCGCGCCGGCCGGCGGAGCGGCGCCGGCGGCTTCCGCCTCGGTGGCGACCGCGGAGGTGGAGCGGCGTGACCTTGCCGTGTCACAGATCCTCCCGGGCGTCCTGGGACACGGCCCGGCACGTCCGGTCCGTGGGGCCCGGCCCGGCACGGTGACCTGGCTGCCCGAGGCCGGCCGCACGATCGGCCGCGGCGGGCAGGTGTACCGGGTCGACGATCAGCCTGTCGCCCTGTTCTACGGATCATTGCCGTTGTTCCGTCCGCTCGCCGTACGTGACCTCGTCGGCCGGGACGTCCGGGTGGTGGCGGACAATCTCAAGGCGCTGGGCTACCGGATCGGCCGGCAGCCCCGTGCGGGGACTCGGGTGGCGCAGGCCCAGCCGCCCGCCGCGGCACCGGTGACGCCGGCAAGCTCTCCGGCGCCGACAAGCGCGAAGGGGCCCGCCGCTGCCACCGCCGCGCCGGTGACGGTACGTGCGGGCGACGGTGTGTTCACTGCCTCGCTGATCAAGGCGCTACGCCGGTGGCAGCGTGACACCGGCCTGCCGGTCACCGGAGCCATCGGCCCGGGCGACGTCGTCGTGCTGGCCGGTGCGATCCGCGTCGACTCGGTCACCGCCCAGCCCGGTGACGACGCCACCACCGCTTTGCTGACGGTGACCCGTACCGCCAAGGTGATCACCGTTACGGCCGAACCGGAGCAGGCCGCGACAATCAAGCAGGGCGCCGCCGCGGTGGTGTCCCTGCCGGACGCGCGACGGGTGCCCGGCCGCGTCACGGAGATCGGCACTGAGCTTCAGATCCAGGCAGGCGACGGCGCTGACCCGAACGCCAGGCCGAAGTTCGCCGTCACCATCGCCGCGACGGACCCGAAGGTTCTCGATCGGCTCGACTCCGCCGATGTCGAGGTGGAGTTCGCCGGGGAGATCCGCACGGGTGTGCTCGCCGTGCCGGTGGCGGCCCTGGTAGCTCTCAGCGAGGGCGGATATGCCGTCCAGATGGACGACGGCCGGCTCGTCGCCGTCGAGGTGGGCATGTTCGCCAAAGGGTTCGTCGAGGTCAGCGGAGACGGCCTGGAGCCCGGCCGGAAGGTGGTGGCGACATCGTGAGCGTGAGCGCCGCGCCGGTGATCGTGTTGCGCAACGCGAGCCGCGTCTATCCCGGAGCGGTGACCGCTCTGCACGACGTCTCGCTGGACATCAGGCAGGGCGAGCTGCTCGCCATCGTCGGACCCTCCGGTTCCGGCAAGTCGACGCTGCTGAACATCATGGGGACGCTCGACAGGCCGACGTCCGGAAGCGTGACCCTGGGCGGGTACGACGTGGCCGCCCTCTCCGATCGCCGGCTGTCCGCGTTGCGCAGCCGCCTGCTCGGCTTCGTCTTCCAGCAATTCCACCTCTCCGACGGCCTCACCGCTGCCGAGAACGTCGCCACCGGCCTGCTCTACGCCGGGGTGCCGAGGAGGCGGCGGCGTGCGATGGCGGTGGAAGCGCTGGCCCGGGTCGGGCTCGCCCGGCGCGTCGGTCACCGGCCGCGGCAGTTGTCCGGTGGCGAGCGGCAGCGCGTGGCCATCGCGCGGGCTCTGGTCAACGAGCCGGCTCTGGTACTGGCGGACGAACCGACCGGCGCGTTGGACAGCCGTACCGGTCAGACGGTGCTGGAACTGCTGCACCGGCTGCACGAGGAGGGCTCCACCATCGCCATCATCACGCACGACCGGGAGATCGCGGGCTCGCTGCCGCGGCGCATCGAGATCCGCGACGGCCGCCTGGTGGCCGACACCGCCACGGCGGTGGCGCCGTGACCCCGGCGCGCGGTGGCGGAGTCCGGCCGACCCGCCTCACCCCGGGCGATGTGCTGCGGCTGGGCGTACTCGGCCTGCGCGTGCGCCCGCTGCGGGCTGCCCTCTCAGCGCTGGGCATATCGATCGGCATCGCCACCATGCTCGCGGTGATCGGCATCCCCGCGTCCAGCCAGGCCGCGCTGATGCGGGAACTGAGCGCACTCGGCACCAACGTCCTCCAAGTCACCGTCCCGCCCAACGAAGACCCACCGGTATTGCTGCCGAAGGAGTCGGTGGGAATGGCGCAGCGCATCGGGCCGGTCACCGTGGCCAGCGCCGTCGCCAACACCCACCTGGTGGCTCGCCGGTCCGACCGGACCGATCCCCGGGACGGCCTGGGCCTGTCCGTGCTGGCAAGCCGGATCGACCTGCTGCCGGCGGTCAACGCCGGTATGGCCCAAGGGAACTGGTTCACCAGCGCCACCGCCCACTTCCCCACGGTGGTGCTGGGATCAGTGGCGGCCACCCGGCTGGGCTTCACGGAGATGCCGCTGGACGGTCGCGGACACCAGGTGATGATCGGGGATCAGTGGTTCACCGTGATCGGCATCCTGGCGACCACACCACTGTCCCCGGAGATCGACCGCGCCGTACTGGTCGGCTGGGAGGCGGCCGAGAAGGTGCTGCGCTTCGACGGCCATCCCACGGTGATCTATCTGCAGGTGCACGAACCCGCGATCGAGGCGGTCCGGGCCGTGCTGCCCGCCACGGTCTATCCGGAACGTCCGGGCGATGTCCTGGTGACCCGTCCGTCCGAGGCGCTGGCCGCCAAACGTGCCACCGCGAACTCCTTCTCCGCCCTCTTCCTGGGGCTGGCCGCTACGGCCCTGCTCGTCGGCGGCATCGGCGTGGCCAACACGATGGTCATCTCCGTGCTGGAAAGACGATCGGAGATCGGTCTGCGTCGTGCTCTGGGCGCCAACCGGGGCCAGATTCGCGTGCAGTTCCTCACCGAGTCGGTGGTGCTGGCCGGCCTGGGCGGAGTCCTGGGCACGGTGCTCGGGCTGGCCGCCACCGCGGCCTGGGCCGTCTGGCACGGGTGGCCGGTGGTGGTGCCGGTCGCGGCGACCGCGACGGGACTGGGCGGAGCCGGGCTGGTCGGCATGCTCGCCGGGCTGTATCCGTCGATGCGGGCGGCCCGGTTGACTCCGGTGGAAGCCCTCGCCACGGTCTGAGCCGTGACGCCGTCTGGCGGCGGGTATGTGCCCCGGCCGAGCGGGGTTCGCTGGCTGCTCGGACGTCGATCATGCCGGGTTGCGCCGACGTCACCTGATGTCCATTGCCCCTGAGGCGCCAGGCGTACTTATGCGCAGCGGCGAGGACGGCCGGGTCATGACGGTGGGCAGTGGCGGTGACTCAGGGGCAGCCGCTGGTCCGGTAGCATGAGCCTCCGCGCCCTCGTAGCTCAGGGGATAGAGCATCGGTTTCCTAAACCGTGTGTCGTAGGTTCGATTCCTACCGGGGGCACTTTCTTCGTCCGGCGTCGCATACGCCGCCAGGACGACCAGGCGGCAGCGGCCGGGCGCGCCGGGGACGTGGCCTGCCAGGTGGGCGGTAACTCGCCAGATGGCACGCCGAACCCGCCCACTCCACCGTCGCGATCACCTCCGTCGCGGGCTACACCAGTTCCGCACTCACCTCCTTTTCTTGATCCGCTCCAAAGAAGGCGACCCGGCAGTGCCGGAGGAAAGCCGCCAAGGCCGGGCTGCTGCGGTTCTGCCAGACGAGCGCGAGCAGCGCCGGGATCTCGATGCCGTCGATCGGAATCGCGGTCAGATCGGCATATGCGGTGGCCATCGATTCGCTCAGCACGGCAACCCCGAGCCCGCGGCGGGCCAGGCCTGCCACGGTGTCCGGCGAGGTCGCCGCGAGAGCGACCGAAGGATCAACACCCTCCGCTGCGCGGGCTTTGTCGAGCACGTCACGGATGCCGGTGCCCACCGGCAGGCAAATTATCGGGTACGTGGACAGCGCGGTGACCGAGAGACGCGCATGACCAGCTAGTTCACTGTCCGGCGGGATCAGCGCGACGAGCCGCTCACTCGCGATCACGTGGCTCGCGAGGTGTTCGGGAGGCTCGCCTGCCAGCCCGGCCAGCGCCAAATCTAGGTCGCCGGATCGGATGCCGGCGACGAGTTGGTCTGAGTTCGCTTCCACCAGTTCGAGTTCGATGTCGGGGTGTTCCCGGTGGAACGCTGCAAAGGCGTCGAAAAGGGGCGTCACCTCGCACCCGATCACCATGCCGATCACGAGCCGACCCCGGACCAGGCCGTGCACGTCGTCGATCGCGTCCCGGAGGTCGGCTGCGGCGTCGAGCGCCGCGCGAGCGTGCCGGAGTGCCGCCTCCCCCGCGTCGGTGAGCCGGGCGACACGTCCCGCACGGTCGAAGAGCCGGGTGCCGAGCTCGTGCTCCAGGGCTTTGATCTGTGCGCTCACACCGGACTGGGTGATGTGCATGCGCTCGGCGGCGCGGGTGAAGTTGGCCGTCTCGGCGACCGTGACGAAGTACTCGAGCTGACGCAGATCCATGACTAATTCTAATGGTTGCCAGAAGAACTATGCGTTGGACTTGTGGGTGGACCTCCGGAAAACTGAAGCCATGACCGAGCAAGCACACCGCCCTGAGGACCTGACCAGGCTGTTCGTCGAGCGCGCCAACGCGAAGGACGCCGACGGGCTCGCCATGTTGTATGAGGAGGATGCCGTGATGGCTTACCCGCCGGGCAGCCAGACGCGTGGCCGCGAGGCGATCCGCAAACTGTGGGCCGACCTGTTGCCGCACATGCCCGAGTTCGAGCCCGAGCCGCCGCTGCCCACACTGATCAGCGGCGACCTGGCGCTGACTTCGACGCCCCCGAGTGACGGCTCGGGCGCCCGAGCCCAGGTCGCTCGCCGCCAGCCGGACGGCACGTGGCTGCGCGTGCTCGACCAGCCGGAGTTCACACGGCCGGAGTGACCACGCTCCGGGCGCCCCGACCGGGACGCCCGGCGTCTCCACGGGCCGGCTCAGAGCTTGATCCGCTGACCGACGAAAAGGCGGTGCGGGCTGCTGAGGACGTCGTCGTTGAAGCGGTAGAGGGCGCGCCAGCCTCCGGCAACGTGGTGCCGGCTGGCAATGCGCGCGAGGGTGTCCCCTCTCCGGACGACATAGGTCCGCGTGCCAGACCGAGGCGTGGCCGTCGCGCTCTGAAGCACAACGCCCCGCCCAGCAGCGCCCCGCCCAGCAGCGAGCCGACCAGCAGCGGACCGATCAGCAGCGGACCGATCAGCAGCAGCCCGATCGACAGTGGGCCGCACCACACGCGCCGGAGACTTGCGGACCGCTTTGCGGCTCACCTTGACGTTCGCTCGCTTGCCGCAGTGTGGCCAAGCGCCGATTCCCTGTCCCCGCAACACACGCTCGGCCACCCGGATCTGCTCCACTTTCGTGGCGCGGTTCGCGGTTCGGGCGTAACGCGTACCGCCGTAGGCACGCCATGTGCCGCGGCTGAACTGGAGGCCGCCGTAATACCCGTTTCCCGTGTTGATGCGCCAGTTGCCGCCGGACTCGCAGCGGGCGATGGCGTCCCAGTTCACCTCGGACGACACAGCCTGTGCGGGCGCGGCCGGGCCCAGCAGGCCAACGGTGCCGACGAGACCAGCGACGGCTACACCGAACGCGAGATGGACCTGCTTTCGGATTTGCACCATTTCAGTTGTCCTCCACGCCTGCGAGGTCAGCTGTCGGGTTCGGGCAGAGTGGCCCGGCCGCGTGGTGCGGCTTCACCCCAAGACGCGTGAGCGCCGAGGAACTTGTGGGTCCCCCGCTCCATGCCTTCGAGTTGTGATCCGTGGTCGGCGGCAGGATTCGGCGTTCCGGCCACGGTGCCCGCTCAGGCGGGCCACCGACGGAAGTCCACGGACGGATCGGGCGCGCTTACGCCTGGATCCGGGTCCGGTGGAGCTGTTACACCAAATTAACCCTTTGATCCGAGCTTGTATGGATAACTCGGCAGATTTTTTCCGACCCGCCTACCAGGAGGATTGTGGTGTGCTGCGCACTCTCCACGGAGGGTGCACAATCGGCAGCCATGAGCGATCAAGCGCGCGACTTCGATGTGATCGTCTATGGCGCCACCGGTTTCGTCGGTGTCCTCGTCGCACGGCATCTCGCCGGATTCGCGCCGGCCGGCACCCGGATCGCCCTCGCCGGACGGTCACAGCAGAAGCTCGAAGCCGTCCGTTCCCGGCTGAACGTCGACTGGCCACTCGTGGTCGCCGACGCCGCTGACACCACCGCCCTCGGTGCGTTGGCTTCCTCCACCCGAGTGGTCATCACGACCGTCGGTCCTTATGCGAAGTACGGCCGGGTGCTCGCTCACGCGTGCGCCGAAGCAGGCACGGACTATGTCGACCTGACCGGCGAAGTGCTGTTCGCGCGGGACAGCATCGACGAGAACCACGAGCTGGCGCGGCAAACCGGGGCGAGGATCGTGCACTCCTGCGGGTTCGACTCGATCCCGTCCGACATCGGGGTCCACGTGCTGCACTCGCTGGTGCAGGCGGACGGCGCCGGCGAGCTGACCGACACCACGCTGGTGGTGACGAGCATCCGGGCCGGCATCAGCGGCGGCACGATCGACTCGATGCGCAACCAGATCGACGTGATGGCCAAGGATCGCCGGCTGCGGCGGATCGGTGCCAGCCCGTACTCGCTGAGTCCCGACCGTGAGGCCGAGCCGGACCTCGGCCGTCAGGAAGACATGATCACGCTCCCGGCTTCCGAAGTGGATCCGTCGTTGCGCGGGCATCTCGCGCCGTTCGTGATGGCGTCCTACAACACACGCGTGGTGCGGCGCAGCAACGCTCTTCGCGGCTGGGCCTACGGACGGCGTTTCCGCTACCGCGAGGTGATGAGCGTCGGCACGTCGCCGCTGTCACCGGTGCTGGCCCTCGGCACGAAGGTGGCGCTCGGCGGCCTGGTCCTCGGTCTGACGGTGCCCCCGATCCGTTTCGTGCTGGACCGGGTGCTCCCGAAACCCGGTGCCGGCCCGAGCGAGCAGAGTCAGCAGTCGGGGCACTTCACGATCGACATCTTCACCACGACGAGCAGCAGGGCGCGATACACGTCGCGGTTCCGGGCCAAAGGCGATCCAGGTTACGCGGCGACCGCGGTGATGCTCGGCGAGGCGGCGCTGGCCCTGGCGCTGGATCGGGACAAGCTACCGGCATCGGAGGGAGGTGTGCTGACCCCGGCGACTGCCATTGGCGACGCGCTGGTCGACCGTCTGCGAACAGCCGGGATGGAGATCGCCGCGCGCAAATTGTGAGACGGATTCGCCTGACTGAAGATCCGGCAAACGCCACATACTTTCTTGAGCGCTGGTCAAGAGCGGTATCGAGAAGCCGACCAAATATCGATCGCGACTAGCACTAACCGGGTCTTTGTGGGCAGGATTCGGAGGGTGACCGCCGACCCTCTGCCCTATCCGCTGAGGTTGACGGGAACCGGCATCATCCTGCGCGAGTGGCGTCCAGACGATCTGGACGATCTGGTCGCGCTGCTGGACGAGCCGGAAATCGCGCGCTGGACGCCGATGCCGTCACCCTTCGACGCCGAAGCCGGCCGCGCGTACCTCAAGCGTGCCCACCAGGGACGCGCCAACGGCAGCCGGATCCAGCTCGCCATCACCGCCGACGGCGGGCTCCCGGTCGGCGAAGTGCTGCTCTTCGCCGTCGATCCCAACCTGCGCGAGGCCGAGCTCGGCTATCTGGTGGGTCACCCCTACCGCCGGCGCGGGCTCGCGTCGGGGGCGCTCTCACTGCTTTCCGGGTACGCGTGCCACACGCTCCGCCTGCGCCGCCTCCTGCTGCGCATCGATCCAGCGAACGTGGCGAGCACGTCGGTGGCCCGTCGGTGCGGTTACTGGCTGACCGGAGAACCTCCGATCCACCAGGAAGGACCTTACGGACCGAGCCGGCTGGACACCTGGGAGCTCGTCGACGGCCGCGCCGCCACCCGCACCGAACGCCTGAAAAATGTCGCATCCCGGCGGTACGGTCGTCGCACCTAGCCGCCACCCGCTCACCATCAGGGCCACGGGGACGCGACTCACACCCGCATCGCAACCAACGCGGATGGTCCGCTCGGCACCGTCCGCACGAGCCGGAAGTCAGAGCACACGCCGCACGGAGGTGCGCATGATCAACGTGGATCGGGCACAGGTGATGGCCTACCGAGTCACCGCGCTGGGGCTGGCCGAGCGGGTCGACGTGCGCGCGGCCGACCTTCCGGTGCTCGACCTCGGCATCCAGCAGTACACGCCGGATTCCGCCCAGGTCGCGCTCACCGCTCGCAGCAGTGCCGAGCCCGCCGACGACCGGCTGGCCCCGGTGTGGGCCGCCCGCGGCGCGCCGCACCTGCACCGGCGATCCGATCTGGCGGCGCTCACCTCGCAATTGTGGCCGCTCACCGACGCGGACGCCGCCACCCGGATCAACAGCGCTCAGATCCCTGACGCCGGAGCGTTGGGGATGCGTGCGTTCACCGTGACGGCCGAGGCGTTCCGTGAGGTGGTGACCGGTCCGATTGCCCGGGGTGCGGCCAGCACCGAGGTGAGCAAGCGGGTGCCGGGCGAGTTGACGTACCAATGCCGGGGTTGCGGCGCCCGCCACATCGCCGGCAACGTCTGGCAGCAGGCCGGGCTGGCCGGTGGGGTGGAGGTTCTGTCCCGCGGCAAGGACGCGCTGCTCGGCCCGCTTCCGGACGCCCCTGCCCTGCCCGGTGCGAATGCCGGGATCGATCGCCTCATCGCGACCTACCTGCGTTTCCTCGGTCCGGCCGGTCCGGGCGAGGTGGCGAAATACCTGGGTAGCTCCCCCGCCCAGATCCGCAAGGTCTGGCCGTCGGCCGGGCTCACCGAGGTCCACATCGACGGCCGCAAAGCCTGGTTGCCGGACACCGAGGTGCCGGCCCTGCAGTCGGCGCGCACCGCACCCGGGGTTCGCTGGCTGCCCGGCATGGACCCGCTGCTCCAGGCCCGCGACCGGGACGTGCTGATTCCGGAGCGCGCCGCGCAGAAAGAGGTGTGGCGATCGCTCGGCAATCCCGGCGTCCTGCTGGTGGACTCCGAGATCGCCGGTGTGTGGCGTGCCCGGCTCGTGGGGCGCAAGCGTGTCGACCTGACGGTGACCGCGTTCAACGGCCTGTCCGCCGCGCGCCGCAAACAGGCCGACCAGGAGGCGGCGCAGGTGGCACGGGCGCGAGGCGTCCCCGAGGCCACGGTGACCTACGAATGACACCGATCAATGACACCCGGGCCGAGCAGTGACGGGAAGGGACGCGAGGGCGCTGGCACGGTGGCCCGTGGATGAAGCTCTGGGAGACTCGGGCGATGCCGACCATCGGATTCCTGCACACGGCGGACGTGCACGTCGAGACGTTCGAGCGGCTCACCGCGGAACTCGCGCCGGGTTGGGTGACACGCCACCTGGTCGACGAGTCGCTGCTCGCCGACGCCCGGGTCGGCGGGGTCACGCCCGAGATCACCGAGCGGGTGCGGAAGCGTCTGGCGGAGCTGGAATCCGCCGGCACCGACGTGATCCTCTGCACTTGCTCAACGATCGGTGAAGCCGCCGAAAAAGCCGGCAACGCCAGAACGGCCGGCACAGCCGGCGGAGAAACCCGCATGACCGCCGAAAAAGCCGGCGAAGACGGTAAAGCCCGGAAAGTCCTGCGCGTCGACCGTCCCATGGCCGAGGCCGCTGTCGCCGCCGGCCCCCGGATCGCCGTCGTCGCCGCCGTAGCATCCACGATGGAACCGACAATGGCCCTGCTCAGGGAGAGCGCCGCCCGCTCCGGCACCGCCATCACCCTCATCCCCGAGCCCTGCCTCTCCGCCTGGCAGCACTTCGAGTCCGGCGATCACGACCGCTACTTCGACGAGATCGCCGACCACGTCCGCGCGATCGCCGGCAAAGCCGATGTCGTCGTGCTGGCCCAGGCGAGCATGAGCCCGGCCGCCGACCGGCTCATCGGCCTACCCGTGCTGACCAGCCCGAGGACAGCCGTCGCCAGGGCCACCGCCGGCTGACGAACACCAAAGCCCGAAGCCGCAGACTCATGGACGCTTGGCGGCCCGCTCCACCACGACCGTCGTCGACTTGATGACCGCGACCGCTACCGAACCCACCTGCAGGTCCAGCTCGTCGACAGCTTCCCGGCTCATCAGCGACACCACCCGGAACGGCCCGGCCTGGATGTCGACCTGCGCCATCACGGTGTCCTTGACCACGGCGGTGACGATCCCGCGCAACCGGTTGCGAGCCGACGACTCCTCGGAACGCTCATCCGGGCCGGCACCCTGACCCCTGACGAAGGCGGCCAGGTCCACCCCTTCGATGACCCGGCGTCCTTGCTGGTCACGGTGTGCGGAGAGCCGGCCCGCGTCGACCCACCGGCGGACCGTGTCGGAGCTGACGCCGAGCAGCTCGGCCGCCTCACCGATCTGAAATGTCGTCACCCGATCACCCTAGGGCCCGTTTCGTAAAGGATGGCTGGGCTGCGGCGTGGCCCAGCCGCCGTCTGGCCGCACGTCGCGAACACCCAGATACAACCCCGGTATCCGGGCGCCCGCGCCGCACACCCAGACGACACCTGGACCTCGCCTCGCTCCTGCCCCCTTTACGAAACGGGCCCTAGTTGCCGACTCGTTAGCGATATATCGTTACGGCGTCGGCGAGCCGGTGACGGCAGGCCCGCGACAGCCAGCGAAGGATCAAGGGAGCACCGATGACCACCCAGCACACCGCCACCGCCTCCGTGGCCACCACCGCCGCGCCGCGCTACGCCAAGCAGCTCGCCTCCCACCTGGGCCGCCGCAGCGAGATCCGCTACCTGGGCCACAGCGAAAACGAGCACGCCAGCCAAACCGGGCACGCCAGCGAAAACGAGCACGCCGGCCAAACCGGGCACGCCAGCGAAAACGAGCACGCCGGCCAAACCGGCAACGAGAACGACAACAGCGACATCGCCATCGTCCTGACAGTCGGCGAGTGCCGCCTGCACAGCACCCCGGAGTCCCTGGAGCTGACCGCCACAGCGAACAGCGAGGACGACCTCCACACGGTCACCCGGGTGATCGGCTCGCACCTGGAGCGGTTCGGCCAGCGCAACGAACTCACCGTCGACTGGAAGCGTTGAGAAACCGAGCAACCTTCCGGCCGCCGAAATCCACAAGAGGGCATGCCCTCCAAGAAACGGAAGATCCTCGCCGGCGGTCTCGCCACTGTCGCGGTCCTGGCCGGCGCCGGCCTGCTGGGTGTCGGCCAGCCCTGGGCGAGCGCCGCCGCGAACGTCAGCTTCGACACCGGCACCGGCCTGTCGTTCATCGTGAACGGCACGAACGGCAACATGACGTCGCTCAAGCACAACGGCACCGAGCTGACCGCTTCCGGTTATGCGACCGGGCAGTTCGAGTCCGGCTGGTCGTCGGCGACAGTGACCAGCAAGACGTTCAACAACGGCAGCTCGATCCTGGTGAGCGCGGCGAACACGTCGATCGGCGTGACGCAGTACTACTTCGCCCGCAAGAACGACAACACGATCTACATGGCGACGAGCATCACGAAGGCGCTGAACCCGGGTGAGGCCCGGTTCATCGCCCGGTTGAAGCCGTCGCTGCTGACGACGTCACCCGCGGCCGCGAAGACAGCGAACGCCCCGACCACCGTCGAGGGGTCGGATGTGTTCGCGTTCGCGAACGGGCAGACCGCGTCGAAGTTCTACAGCTCGCAGCGGCTGATTGCGCAGCAGCCGTTCGGGGCGAGCGGCAACGGTCACGGCGCGTACATCATCCCGGCGTACACCGACATGACGTCCGGCGGCCCGTTCTTCCGGGACATCGAGGTCAACGACACCGGCAGCGCCGTCAACATCACCCACTACATGTTCAGCGGGCACCAGCAGACCGAGGCGCTGCGGCTGGGCCTGCACGGCCCGTATGCGCTCGCGATCACCGACGGCGCCGCGCCGGCCGCCCGGAGCATGGACTTCCTCGCGTCCTTCATCCCCGGGATGCTCTCCAACGCGCAGCGCGGCGGCGTGAGCGGCACCGCGTCCGGCACCTGGAACGGCCTGAAGGCGACGGTTGGGCTGTCCGGCACGAACGGCCAGTACTGGGGCCAGGTCAAGTCCGGCAGATTCGTCATCGGTCACGTCAAGCCGGGCACCTACAAGGCCACCCTCTACGCCGGTGAGCTGGAGCTGAAAACCACCACGATCACCGTGACGGCCGGCGCGACGACCAGTCTCGCGATCACCGGCAGCGTCCCGGCGGCCGGCACGCTCTTCCAGCTCGGCACGTTCGACGGCACCCCGGCCGGCTTCCTGAACGCCGACAAGATCGAGACGATGCACCCGTCGGACGAGCGGATGGCAGCCTGGACCGGCAGCAAGACCGTTTCCAATCAGAAGAGCTTCCCGATGGCCGCGGTCAAGTCGGTGAACTCGCCGATCGCGCTCGGCTTCAACCTCGCCGCCGTCCCGGCGAACGGCGCGAAGCTGCGGATCGCGACCACGTCGAGCTTCGCCGGCGGCCGTCCCGCGGTCTCGATCGGCGGCTGGACCTCGCCCTCGTCGGCATCCCCGACACCGGCGAACCTGAACTCGCGCAACGTCACCCGCGGCACCTGGCGCGGCATCAACACCACCTACACGTTCACGATCCCGGCGAGCGCCCTGCGGACCGGCACCAACACGCTGTCCATCTCGGTACTTAGCGGCAGCAGCGGCGCCACGTTCCTCAGTCCGAATTTCATCTTCGACGGCCTCGCCCTCGACCCCGCCTGACCCCGGATCACAATCAACCCCTCGCTCGGGTACGGGGCTCAACCCGTACCCGGGCAGGGGTTTTTTGTGGCAGTGGATGGGCATGCCCGGCGGCATGGCCGTTCAGCTGGACCCACCGCTTCCCGCCCACCTGCAGGTGGAGGTCACGTCGGCGTGCAATCTGCGCTGCACGATGTGCCTGGTCCGCTACCGCCCGCCGGTCAACAAGCTGGCCGGCGCGATGCCACCGGAGCTGTTCCACCGGCTGGTCGAGGACGTGCCGCTGCGGCAGGTCACGTTGCAGGGGCTGGGTGAGCCGCTGCTCTCGCCCTACCTGCCGGAGATGATCGAGGCAGCGGTCCGGCGGAAGATCCGGGTCGGGTTCAACACCAACGCGACGCTGCTGAACCGCAAGCGCGCCGACGAACTGGTGGCGAGCCGGGTGGACTGGCTGCACGTGTCGCTGGACGGTGCGACAGCGGAGTCCTACGAGGCGATCCGGGACGGCGCGCGGTTCGACACCGTGATCAGCAACCTGGCCGGCCTGGTGCGGGCGAAACGGGAGGCGGGCAGCGACACCCCGTGGATCCGGGTGGTCTTCGTCTCGATGCGTGACAACGTCGCTGAGCTGCCCGAACTCGTCCGGCTGCTGGGCCGGATCGGGGTCGACGAGCTGCGCGTGCAGAACCTCTCGCACAGCTTCGACGACACCGACCCGGCCGGGCGCTACGAGGAGATCCGCACGTTCACCGCCGAGCAGGCACTCTGGACCGGCGCGGACCGCGAGCGGTCCGGCGCCGCTTTCGCCGAGGCCCGGCGGGTGGCGGCCGAGACCGGGGTACGGCTACGGCTGCCCCGATTCGACGAGGCTGCCGGCGGCGGCTGCACCTGGCCGTGGGACGCCGCCTACGTGACGAGCGCCGGCGTGGTCCAGCCGTGCTGCATGGTGATGGGCGACGACCGGGTGTCACTGGGCGACCTGACCGAGGCCGGCTTCCCGGAGATCTGGCACGGCGAGGCGTACCGGGAGTTCCGGCGGCGCCTGGCGAGCGAGGAGCCGCCGGACGTGTGCCGGGGCTGCTCGCTCTACCGGCACACGTTCTGACCAGCGGTTACTTGGTGAACCTGAAGTACTTCCAGGAACCGTACGTGGTGTAGTTCGCGCTGTCTCCGGCCGTGCCGGTCGTGTAGACGGCCCGCACCCGGTACTTCACGCCGGTCTTGTGGGTGCCGGTCAGCGTGTAGGTGTACGTGCCGGCCGACGACAACGTGAAGGTGCCGGACTTCCACGCCTTCCACTTACCGCCGGAGTACTGCTCGAAGACGAGCGTCTGCTTGCGCTTCGGGTACGCGGTCATCGCCGTGGTGAACTTAGGGTTCTTCGCCTTGCGCACGTAGTAGTACGAGCTGGCGACCTTGTAGTGCTTGGTGACCGCGGTGGAGACGGCGACCTTGGTCTTCAGCGCCGAGGTGACGGTCCGCGCGGCGTACCGGGTGTCGCCGGTGAAGACCGCGCTGAACGTGGTGTTGCGGGTCAGCCGGTGGTTCACGCTCAGGGTGCCGGCGCTGGTCACCACGCCCTTCTTGATCAGGCGGCGGGGCTGGTCGGAGCCGTACGGGTCGGCCCAGATCTCCACCGTCCGGTTCTTGTAGGTGGCGCCGAGCTTCGCGGTCATGCTCACGGTCGCGCCGTACGCGTTGACGCTCCCGTTCCGGTTCAGCGTCAGCACCGGCGTGGTCTTCGAGACGGTCACCGAGACCTTCGCGGACGACGGCTTGTGCGTGGCGTCCCCGGCGTAGGTCACCGTGTAGGTGACCGTGCCACCCGCGGGCGGGTAGTCCAGGAACGTGAAGTCACCCTCCCAGGTCGAGTTGACGGAAGGCACCGCGACGCCGGACGGTGACTCCGCGTCGGTGCGGGTGACCTTGAGTTTCGCGTCCATCGGGCCGGTGCCGTTGAGCCTGCCGGAGATGGCGACCGCGGAGCCGCGGGTCGTGCTCACCGGGCCCTTCAGCGTGATCGAGGTCGGGGTGCTGCTCGCCGGCGGAGTCGGCGTCACCGTGGGATTCTCGATCGTCCAAAGGCTCTGCGCGCCGGCCGGATCGGTGGTGATCGCGAAGAGCCGGTCGGCACTCAGGTCCCACTCGATGCCGGTGAGGCTGGGTGTGGCACCGGAGATCGGGAAGTCGAACTCCCGGGCCGTCGCGCTCTCGGCCGGCTTGTACAGGCGCAGGTCGGTGCTGTCCGCGCTGGGCTCCAGACCGGCCGCGATCCACCCGCCCGAGGCGGCCTCCACGTCAACGGCCCGGCTCGCCGGGATGACCCGGCCCTGCGTCGGCGCCAGGTCGTCGGCCCAGGTGTAGTAGACGCCGCCGACACCGGCCACATAGATCATGCTGCCGTCGGCGGTGTACGCGAGGGCACTGTGCCCATAGGTGAGGCCGGTCTGCGACTCGGCGATCAGCTCGGGCTTCGCGCCGCTGACGTCGTAGAGGAACAGGTCTCCGCGGGTGTCCGCGTCGGTCACCGCCAGCCGGTTCGGATCGGTGGGGCTGGCCGCGATCAGCGGCTGCCGGGCCGACCCCGACGTGTTGGTCCCCGCGCCGATGACGCTCCCGGTGATCTCGCCGGTGGCCGGGTCAAGCGAGGCGAAGTAGTTCTTGGAGTAGGTGAACCAGACCTTGTTGGCGGCGAGCGTGAGGTGGCCGAGGTCGGAGGCGGTGACCGGGTAACGCTGGTTCTCCTCGAGCGTGTCCGCGTTCCAGGAGATGATCAGGTGGGCGTCGGGGACGATCGCCCAGAGCGTGAAGGAGTCCGCGGAAAGCCGCAGGTCACTGGCGTTGGCGCCGTCCGGAAGGGCCACCTCGTCCACGACCGTGCCGTCGTAGGAGACCGCGAGGATGCGGTGCGTCACGTCGTCCGCGATGTACAGACGCTGATGGCGGGCACCGTCGGCCACCACGCGGTCGACGTGATAGCCGGTGAGGAGGTGACGTTGCTGCTCGGTCAACACGGTCGGCGCCGTCGCGGCGTAGGCCGGATCGGTGGCGAGATCGACGAAGAAGACCGAGGTCGCGGCGAGAACGCTCGCCGCGAGAACGGTCCGGAAAGTGCGCATGAGCGGCGAGCCTAGCCGGAAGATCGACTTTCCGATACGACGGTACGGTTACGGCCTGACGACGCTGCGGCCAACATCGCTTCGAGTATCTCGGCGGCCCGGATCGCGTCCGCGAGGCCGGGCCCCTGCGGCACCCCGGTGACGATCGAGCGGAGGAAGAGGGATGCCTCGATCACCTTGAGGTCGTCGTAGCTCATCGCGATCGCGGCGCCCGGCTGGAACGCGGCGAACTCACCGTCGCCCGGACCGGCGAAGACCGTCGCGTCGCGGAGGCGGAGCTCGCCCATCCGGCGGAAGTCCCAGGCCAGGAGGCCCCGGGTTCCGTAGATCGTGAAGCCGTAGTGGTTCGGGTCCCCGTACGCGACCCGGCTGGCCTCGCACGTCACACGGGCGCCGGACTCCAGCCGGAGCAGTGCGGCGAACCAGTCCTCGTTCTCCACGGGGCCGGGCTCACCCGTACCCCGCTGATGGCCGGATGTGGCGCCCAGCGCTCGCCGCCGCTGCGGAATGAGGATCGCGGTGTCCGCGGAGACCTCGACGATCTCGCCGAGCAGGTGCCGGATCAGGTCGACGGCGTGCGAGCCCAGGTCGCCGAGCACCCCGCTGCCTCCGCGTTCGCGCTCGAACCGCCAGGTCAGAGCGTCGTCCGGGGAGGCCGCGTAGTCACTGCAGAAGCTGAACCGGGCATGCGTCACAGCGCCGATCTCACCGGTCCGGATCAGCTCCCGCGCCTTCGCGACGGCCGGGGCGTGCCGGTAGTTGAAGCCGACCGTCACCTGGCCGGGACCGGTGATCGCGCGGGCGTCGGCGGCGCTCAGCCCGACCGGCTTCTCGATCCACAGGTGCTTGCCGGCGGCGGCGAACGCGACGCCCATCTCGCGGTGCAGGAAGTTCGGCGCGGTGACGCTGACTGCCTGGATCCGCGGATCGTCGAGCAGCTCGTGCCAGTCCGAGACGGACGCGGCGAACCCGAACTGCTCCGCGGCGGAGGCAGCCCGCCCGGGCACGTCGTCGGCGACCGCGATCAGCTCCGGCGTCGGGAGGTCCGGATAGTGCTGGTGGACCCGCGCGTAGGCCCGGGTGTGCACCCGGCCCATCCAGCCCATGCCGATCACGGCGACACCAAGAGCCATCGCGCACCTCCAGTGCGTACCTGTGAGCTTCCTGGGTAACACGTGGTCAATGTCACTCGATATGGAGGGGCGTCCATGACATCAGAAACTGATCAGGGCACGATACGCAGCCTGATCCCCGCTCGCATCGACCGGCTCAGCTGGTCACCGTTCCACACCCGCATCATTCTCGCGCTCGGCACGGCCTGGGTCCTCGATGGACTTGAGATCACCGTGGCGAGCGCCGTCGGCCCGGTCCTGGCCGAGCAGGAGACTCTCGCGCTCTCCAGCACACAGGTTGGCTTGATCGCGACGGTCTACCTGCTCGGCGAGGTCTTCGGCGCGCTCTTCTTCGGCCGGCTCTCCGATGCGCTCGGCCGCAAGAACCTCTTCATCGTCACCCTCGCCGTCTACCTCGGCGGTAACGCGCTTACCGCATTGACCTGGGGTAACGGCCCTGCCGCACTGGTCTTCCTGTATCTCACGAGATTCATCGCCGGAGCCGGCATCGGCGGCGAGTACGCCGCGATCAACTCCGCGATCGACGAGATGATGCCGGCGAAGTACCGGGGCCGGGTGGACATCGGCGTCAACGGCACGTACTGGGGCGGCGCGATCATCGGCACGCTCGGCACGTACATCCTTCTCAACAATGTGGACCTGAACTGGGCGTGGCGGATCGCGTTCCTGATCGGCCCGGTCATCGGCGTCGCCATCTGGGGCCTGCGGCGGCACCTGCCGGAGAGCCCGCGCTGGCTGGTCATGCACGGCCGCGAGGACGAGGCGGAGGAGAACATCGCCCGGATCGAGCGGGCCGCCGAGGCGTCCGGCCAGACGCTGCCCCCGCTGGACGACTCGAAGGCGATCGACATCCGGCCGACCCGGCCGCACGGCTACCTGTCGCTGCTGCGGGTCCTGTTCAAGCTCTATCCGGCGCGGTCGACGCTCGGCGCCACGCTGATGATCACGCAGTCGTTCCTCTACAACGCGATCTTCTTCACCTACACGCTGGTGCTCACGAAGTTCTACGGTGTCTCGGAGAAGGCCGCGCCGCTCTACCTGGTGGCGTTCGCGCTCGGCAACCTGATCGGCCCGCTCACCATCGGGCGGCTCTTCGACACGATCGGCCGGCGCAAGATGATCTCCGGGACCTACCTGCTGTCCGGGGTGCTGCTGGCGATCACCGCGTTCCTCTTCGACGCCGGCGCGCTCAACGTGGTGACGCAGACGATCGCCTGGAGCGTGATCTTCTTCTTCGCGTCGGCGGGCGCGAGCTCGGCCTACCTGACGGTCAGCGAGATCTTCCCGCTGGAGATCCGGGCACAGGCGATCGCGGTCTTCTTCGCGATCGCCCAGTGCTTCGGGGCGATCGGCCCGGTCTTCTACGGCGCGCTCATCGGCGAGGGCGACGACCCGAGCAAGCTCTTCATCGGGTATCTGATCGGCGCCGCGGTGATGGCGGTGGGCGGCCTGGTCGAGGCGTTCATCGGCATCGACGCCGAGGGCAAGTCGCTGGAGGACGTCGCCACGCCGCTGTCGGCGGTGACGACGCGTCCGCGCGCCACCGGCTGAGCGTCACAGCAGGCCTGCACTGCCGGCCAGCGCCGCCGCCTCGGTCCTGCTGGCGACCTTCAACTTCCGCAGGAGCGAGGCGGTCAGGCGCTTCACGGTACGTTCGGAAACGTGCAGCAGTCCGGCGATCTCGCTGGTCGACGAGCCACCCGCGATCAGCCGCAGCAGGCGGCGGTCATCGGTGTCCAGCTGGGTGATCGCCGGATGCGGCGGCCGCGGGCGGGCCTGCTCGACAAGCGCGGCGAGCAGCCCCGGCGGCACGACCGACCAGCCCTCCAGCGCCGCGATCAGGGGCTGCCGGAGATCGGCGGCCTCCGCGGTGCGGCGCAGCAGCCCGGCCGCACCGGCGTGCAGCGCCTCGACGGCCACGGCCAGGTCGGTGTCGTCGGCGACCGCGACGATCCGCGCCTGCGGCGCCGACTCGTGCACCATCGCCACCGGGTTGCGACCGGCCGGCTGCGGCAGGGTGGGATCGACGAGCACCAGGTCCGGTACGGCGGCACGCATCACGCTCGCCACCTTCCCCGCTTCACCGGTGGTCGCCACCACTGTCGCGCGACCGCTGCTGATCTCGGGGATCAGCGCTTCCAGGACGCGGACGAAGGTGGTGTTGCCGTCCACCACCACTACCCTGATCCCGTTCTGCATGCAGGCGGGATGCCCCGAACGGCCGAAACCATTCCTGCGAAAAGCCCTGGCCTCAGCGCGGGTTCGCCGCCACGAACTTCGCGATGTACTCGTCGAGGCTGCGTTCCGGGTGCCAGCCCAGCGACGCCGCCTTGGTGATGTCCGCCTGGCCGCGGGTGCGCTCGCCGGGCAGGGCCGGGATCAGCTTGTAGTCGACGCCGAACATCTTGGCGACGTCCAGCAGCGGCCACTCGTGACCGGCACCGAGCAGGTAGCCGTCGCCCTCGCCGTCGCGCGCCACCATCAGCAGGCCGCGAACGATATCGTCGATATGCGTGAAGTCACGGGTCTGCGTGCCGGGCGACACCACGGTGAGCGGCTCGCCGGCGAGGTACTGCCGCTCGAAGATGCCGATGACCGTCGCGTACTTGCCCGCGCTGATCTGTCCCGGTCCGTACACGTTGTAGAAGTACGTGATCGCGTAGTCCAGGCCGAACCAGTTCGAGTAGTTCCGGATGTACTCGATGTTCTTCGCCTTGGTCCACGCGTACGGGTTGAGGTTCTCGTCCTGCCCGTCGTTGCCGAACTTCGAGCTGGACCCCGCGTAGATCAGCTTGGCCCGGTGATTGGCGGTGAACTTGACCACCTCACGGGTGCCGAGGAGGTTGAAGTCCCAGGTCAGGTCGTGGTCTTCGAACGACTGCACGATGCGCGAGTACTCGCCCATGTGGAAGACCAGCTCGGGCGAGGAGAACCCGCCCTCGAACCACAGCCGGGCGATGTCGACCGTCGAGCCGTCGATGTAGGTGACCCGGGGGTCGTCGACGTGGCTCTCCCGGGAACCGGTGAAGTAGTTGTCGAGCGACACGATCACCGCGTCCGGGTACTCGGTCAGCAGCGACTTGATCAGTGCCGCGCCGACGAATCCGGCGCCGCCGGTGACCAGCAGTGTTCGACTCAACGTGTTTCCCATCTCCCGGTGCTCGAAGCGCCGACCAGGCTACCAAGACCACAGTCCAATTCTGGATTCCCCGCCGTTTACCTCGCATACATTCATGGGCTTCACTGTTAAGTCATGACGAGTCACGGCCATTCACATCACCCGATGAGCCGGCGCGCCCTGCTGGCGGGCAGCGGCGGACTACTGATGCTCGCCGCCGCCCCGGACAGCGCCTGGGCACGCACCGCCGGCGTCGCCACCAGCGCCGATCCGGTACGCGCGACGGGCGCCACCCGCGCCTCGCGGATCAGCCAGGGCACCACGCTCTTCCACGGCGACCTGCACAACCACACGCTCATGTCGGACGGGGACGGAGACCCGGCCCTGGCCTACGAGTCGATGCGCTCGGCCGGCCTCGACATCGCCGCGCTCACCGACCACACCACCCTGCTCTCCATCGAAGGGCTGAGCCGCTCCGAGTGGAACCGCACCGGGCAGCTCGCCGACGCGGCCAACACACCGGGCGCCTACACCGCGCTGCGCGGGTTCGAGTGGTCGCACCCTCTGCTCGGGCACGTCAACGTCTGGTACACCGGCAACTTCACCGACCTGGGCAGCTCCAGCAGCATGTCCCGGCTCTACAACTGGATCACCGCGTCCGGCGGGATCAGCGGGTTCAACCACCCCGGTCGGGAGCTGCTGCGGTTCAACGACTTCACGTACAACGCGGCGATGCGGGACCAGATGGTCGGGCTGGAGATGTTCAACCGCGGCGACGACTACCTCTTCGACGGCTGGGCGGACGGGCAGAGCTCACCGCTGAACGCCTGCCTCAACGCGGGCTGGCGCACCGGGCTGACCGGGGTGACCGACGAGCACGGAACCGAGTGGGGATATCCGGAGGGCAAGGGCCGGACCGGCATCTGGGCCGTCGAGAACACCCGCAACGGGGTGCTCGCCGCGATGCGGGACAGGCGGTTCTTCGCCACCCGGGTGAGCGGCCTGCGCCTCGACGCCACGGCCGCGGGGGTACGGATGGGCGGCGTCCTCCCGTTCACCAGCGGTGACGTCCGCTTCGTCGTCGACCTCGACCGCGGCCCCGACTGGGCCGGCAAGCCCCTGAGGATCCAGGTGCTGCGACCCGGCAGCCGGGCGCCCGAGGTGGCCGACGTGATCGACACGACGGCCGGGACGGTCACCGAGTTCACCGTGCCGCTGGACCTCGCCGACGGCTCCTGGGTGGTGCTGCGGATCTCCGACCCGGCACAGGCGAACGCCTCCCCCGGCCCGGCCGGGCACCCGTGCAACGACTGGGGCGTGGCGTACTCCAGCCCTTGGTGGCTGTCCACCTGATCGCCCTTCCCCGTCCACGCCGCCGCTGTGTGCGAACAGCGGTCAGAATTCGGCCGGCGGCACGTTGAACGGCGTGATCACCTGCACCGCGGAGGGACGCGAACGGATCGGCCCCGGCAGCGTCCCCTGCGACCGCAGAATCGCGAGGCAGGCGTGCCGCAGGTCGGCCCGCAGGTCCTGGTGCAGCACCGCGGAGATCCGGTGCGCCCGCAGCAGAGCCACGTTCTCCTCGTCCAGGCCGTGCGCCACGAACACGTCGTAGTTGCGCCGCTCCTGGGCGAACGCGGCGATGATGCCGGCGTTCCCGCCGGTGCCGGCGGAGTAGACGGCCCGGATCGACGGGTTGCCGGCGAGGATCTCCCGCAGCGATCCGGCGTCCTCGGCATCGGCGGTGACGAGCCGCCGCGACGGCAGCACGGAACGGAAGCCGGCCTCCCGCTCACCCCGCCCGTTGATCACCAGCATGTCGCCGGCCCGGTCCGCGAGCAGCCGCTCGACCAGGTAACCGGCGGTCGCCCCGGCGTCGAAGTCGTCCACGCCGACATGGGCGATCCGCTTGCCGGCCGGCAGGTCGGCGTTGAGCGTCACCACCGGCACGCCGAGCCGGGCCACCGCGTCGGCGACCTCCGGCGCCGGCGGGGCCAGCACGATCAACCCGTGCGAGCGTGACCGGCCGACCCGGTCGAGGGCCTGCACCGGGTCGTCGGCCTGATGCAGCCGCGGGCGGACCGCCACCGGGATCTCGGCGATCTCGGCGTCCAGGGCGGCACGGACCGCTGCGGCGTATCGGCGGGACGTCCGCAGCACCACGTCGATCACGAAGGTGCGGCCGGTCTGCGCCTGCTGGCGATCCAGCTCGGCGATCGCCTGATGCACCTGGCGGACGGTGCTCTCCCGGACGCCGCCGCGGTTGTGCAGCACGCGATCCACGGTTGCCTGGCTGAGGCCGGATGCCGTGGCTATCTCGCGGATGCGGTACGGGTGCTTCACGCGTACAGAATGATGGGTTTTTGATGTCTTATGGAAGGTCCTTGATGTTTTCTCGCTCCTTCGCGTGACGCTTTGAACTCCTCGCTACGCTCAGGTGGTGCGCATGATCTCCCGCTTGACGGAGCAGGGTGTCAAGATCTTCGACGAGCACCTCGAGCTCGTGGAGACCATCGCGGTGCCGCAGGATCCGCCGCCCGCGACATACACGGTGAGCTCGACCGGTGATCGGCTGGTCTACACCACGGGTGAGGCGGCGATCTGCCTCGGACCCGACCGCCGGGAGGCGTGGCGTTTCGACTTCCCGCCGGGCACCGCTGTCGTGCCGGTGGACTGCGCGTTCTGCCACGACGACACGCTTGTCTGGTTCTACCTGCCCAACGTCGCCCGCGGCAGCTCCGACCCGGACGTGTGGGCCGCTCTCGACGCCGTCACCGGGGAGATCATGGTCTGCCACGACCTGGAGACCGCCGGGCTCGGCGGGCACCAGATCGCGTTTCCCTACGGCACTCAGATGATGCTCGACGTCAGCGAGGGCGAGGCCGGCAGCCGGACGTTCGACGCGGGGGACGAGGGCCGGCTGCGGACGTATCCGTGGAACGACAGGTGTGCGATCGCGATCGCGCCGGACGCCAGCGGCTTCATGACCGTCGCGCACGGCCAGGAGGACGTGGCGTTCCACAGTTTCGCGCTGGAGGACGAACGGAACACCCTCAAGATCTCGGACTTTCCGGTGGACCCGGACCGCACGGTGATCGAGTGGGCCGGCGGCTTCCTCGACGACGAGACCGCGATCGTGGTGCTCTCCGGCGAGGACGACGACGAACAGCCCTGGTGGCGGCATTACCGGGTGGACGCGCACTTCGGCGAGGTGATCGGCGACCTCGGCGTGGAGACCATCGACGAGTACGACTTGGAGCCGCTCGGCGATGGGACATATGTCATCACTGACACCGATGGGACACTGCGCCGGATGTGATCATGCGATTGGTCGGCTAAAGTTGGATCGCCCGCCCGAGAGGCGCTGCAACGGACGTCTCACGTCCGCCACGCTCGGCCGGGTTCCATGACGCAAGGGCGCCTCCTGAGAGGGAGGAGCCCTCTTTCCATGAGCGACAAACTTCAATCTGTGAACGGTCTCGACTTCGCCGTGGCCGACCTGAGCCTGGCCGAGGCCGGCCGTCACCAGCTGCGCCTCGCCGAGCACGAGATGCCCGGCCTGATGTCGCTGCGCACCGAGTTCGGTGACTCGAAGCCGCTGGCCGGCGCTCGCATCGCCGGTTCGCTGCACATGACCGTGCAGACCGCCGTGCTGATCGAGACCCTTGTCGCGCTCGGCGCCGAGGTCCGCTGGGTGTCCTGCAACATCTTCTCCACTCAGGACGAGGCCGCCGCCGCGGTCGTCGTCGGCCCGACCGGCACTGTCGACGCGCCGGCCGGCGTGCCGGTCTTCGCCTGGAAGGGCGAGACCCTGGAGGAGTACTGGTGGGCGACCATGCAGCTCTTCGACTTCGGCAACGGCCAGGGCCCGAACATGATCCTGGACGACGGCGGCGACGCCACCCTGCTCGTGCACAAGGGTGTCGAGTTCGAGGGCGCGGGCGCTGTTCCGGCGACCACGGCGGACGACAACCACGAGTACTCGATCATCCTTGAGACGCTGCGCAACAGCCTCGCGTCCGACGGGCAGCGCTTCACCCGCATCGCCGCGGAGATCAAGGGCGTCACCGAGGAGACCACCACCGGTGTGGCGCGTCTCTACAAGCTCGCCAAGGAGGGCACCCTGCTCTTCCCGGCGATCAACGTCAACGACGCGGTCACCAAGAGCAAGTTCGACAACAAGTACGGCATCCGCCACTCGCTCGTCGACGGCCTGAACCGGGCCACCGACGTGATGCTCGGCGGCAAGCTCGCCGTCGTCTGCGGTTACGGCGACGTCGGCAAGGGTTCCGCCGAGACGCTGCGCGGCCAGGGCGCCCGCGTCGTGGTGACCGAGGTCGACCCGATCTGCGCGCTGCAGGCCGCCATGGACGGCATGCAGGTCGTCCGCCTCGAGGACGTGGTCGGCGAGGCCGACATCTTCATCACCACGACCGGCGGCACCGACATCATCACGGTCGAGCACCTCTCCGCGATGAAGCACAACGCGATCGTCGGCAACGTCGGCCACTTCGACGACGAGATCGACATGGCCGGGCTCGCCAAGGTCCCGGGCATCGAAAAGATCGAGATCAAGCCGCAGGTCCACGAGTGGCGCTTCCCGGACGGCCACTCGGTGATCGTCCTCTCCGAGGGCCGGCTGATGAACCTGGGTAACGCCACCGGCCACCCCAGCTTCGTCATGTCGAACTCGTTCACCAACCAGGTGATGGCCCAGATCGAGCTCTGGACCAAGCCGGGCGAGTACGAGAAGCAGGTCTACGTGCTGCCGAAGCACCTGGACGAGAAGGTGGCCCGGCTGCACCTGGACGCGCTCGGCGTCCGGCTGACCACCCTCACCAAGAAGCAGGCGGAGTACCTGGGCGTCGACGTCGAGGGTCCGTTCAAGCCGGAGCACTACCGGTACTGATCGGTTGCGACACGAACGGGCGGGCCGTAACGGTCCGCCCGTTTCCGTACCGTCAATGCGGTTTAGCCTGGCTTTATGCGCTTATTTGCCGTTTTTAGTGCCGCTGTCATGCTCGCCGTTGCCGCGGTCAGCCCGGCCCAGGCGCGTCCGGTCAGCGCCGACGCCGACTTCCTGATCGCCGCCCACCAGGGGAACCTCGCCGAGATGGCCGCCGGCAAGATCGCCAAACGCCAGGGTGCCACCGAACCGGTCCGCGACCTCGGCCGGGAACTCGCCGCCTATCACCGCAAGCTCGACGTGACGGTACGCAAGACCGCCGCCCGCCTCGACATCGAACTCCCCGCCGAACCCAACTCGGAGCAGCAGGCGCTCGTCGAGCAGTACCAGGCCACGTCCGGCGCCGACTTCGACGCGCTCTTTCTCGGCAGCCAGCTGCTCGCGCACGAACGAGCGATCAAACTGGCCCAGGTCGTGATCGACACCGGCACCGAACCGGCAGTGGAAAAGCTCGCCGGCAAAGCACTCCCGGTGATCCGGCGTCACCAGCAGAGCATCGCCGCGGCGCAGCAGAAGTTGACGCAGCGTTAAAGGCCGACCTCGCCGGATAACGTGAGCGGCCAGCAGGAACAATGATCGAATGAATCTCGAGGAGATCCTGCTTTTCGGCCTGATCGCGGTGGCGGTTATCGTCGCGGTGCGTTGGGTCACCGAGAAGACCGGCCTCCCCGCCGCGGTCCTGCTCACCCTGATCGGTATTGCCTACGCATACATGCCGGGTCCCAATCTCGAACTGGAACCCGAGCTCGTTCTGACCTTCATCCTGCCGCCGTTGCTCTACAACGCCGCGCTCGATTCATCATTGCTCGACATCCGGCGCAACATGCGCACGGTGATCAGCCTTTCCGTCGCGCTGGTGCTGGTCACCGCGCTCCTGATCGGCCTCGGCTTCTCACTCTGGGTAGCCGGGGCCACCCTCGCGGCCGGTGTCGCCCTCGGCGCGGCCGTCGCGCCGCCCGACCCGGTCGCCGCGCTCGCCGTCGGGCGCAAGGCCGGGCTGCCCAGCAAGATGGTCACGCTGATCTCCGGTGAGGGCCTGCTCAACGACGCCACCGCACTGACCATCCTGACGGTCGCGGTGACCGCGCACGCGCACGGCGACTTCAACTTCGACAACGCGGTCGGCCAGTTCGTGATCTCCGCGGCCGGCGGTGTGCTCGTCGGCATCGCGGTCGCCTACGCCGTACGGCTGCTCAAGCCGTTCACCGCCGACCCGCTCAACGCCAACGCGGTCTCCCTGATCACGCCGCTCGCCGCGTACCTGATCTGTGAGAACGCGTTCGTCCACCACTACGTCACGATCTCCGGCGTGCTCGCCGTGGTGGTGGCCGGCCTGATCGTCGGCCACGACACCCCGCGCTACACCAGCGGGGCCACCCGGCTGCAGACCAGCGCCGTCTGGCGGCTGATCGACTTCCTGCTGGAGGGCGTGGTCTTCCTCCTCATCGGCCAGCAGGTGCCGAAGGTGATCGACGGCCTCGCCAAGTACGACACCAGCACGATCATCATCGCCCTGGTGATCACGCTCGGTGTGGTCCTGCTGCTCCGCCCGCTCTGGCTGGTCGTCACCCAGTGGCTGCCGCGCTCGCTGCACACCCGCCTCGGCGGGCACACCGAGGAGGACACCGGCGACGCCCGCGAGGTCCCGCTCACCGGCCGGGAAATCACGATCATGAGCTGGGCCGGCACCCGCGGCGTCATCACCCTCGCGGCGATCTTCACCCTGCCGGCCGGCTTCCCGGACCGCGAGCTGCTGCACTTCTGCGCCATCGCGGTCGTGCTCGTCACCCTCGTCGGCCAGGGCCTCACCTTCGCCCCGCTGGTGCACAGGCTGGGTCTGCGGGCCAACCAGACCGACCGCGCCCGGGAACGCAACGAGGCCCGCTCGGCCGCCGTCCGCGCCGCCCTGGACCGCCTCGACGACATCCAGGAACAGCAGCACGACAACGTCGAGGACGAGGCCATCGAGACGATGCGCCGCCAGCTGCAGGTCCGCCTGGACCGCTACCGCCGGCGCCTCGACATGCTGGAACAGTCGGAATCCGCCGACGTCCCGATCTCACCGCAGTACGAGGCAGCCCTGATGGTCCGCCAGGCGGTCATCGACGCCGAACGCGACGAACTGCTCCGCTGGCGGGATGCGGGCCACCTCAACGACGACAGCCTGCGCGTCCTCAACCGCGAACTGGACCACGAGGAACTGATCCTCCCCAAACGCAACGCAAGCCACTGACCGTCGGGGCCGGCCCTCAAAGCCGGCCCCGAACCACGCTGGGCGGCTCTCCGTCGTGGATGGGGGACACACCGAGGCGTCCGCCAACGGAACGGCAGCACACCGAAGCGTCCCCCAGCGCGACGGCGGCGCACCGAAGCGTCCCCCAGCGCGACGGCAGCACACCGGACCGCCCACCAGCGGAGACGGCGGCACACCGAAGCCCGTGTCGGCAGCGATGAGACCACACGGAAGCAGTGCGGGTGGCCTCATCGCTGCCCTGGCAACGATGAGAGTTCACAACGACGTTGTGTGTGCCCTGATCCACGCTGACCACCAGCGACAGCCGGCAGCGCCCCTTACATCGATCCCACGTCCCGCCGACGAAGAGCGACCAGCCCCGCCACGCCCAACACCGCAGCGATCCCGGTGAGCATGACCAGCGGCAGAGGGCCGGCAGCGCCACCGGGAAGATGCGGCACATGGGTGAAGGGCGACAGATCCAGCACCCACTGATCGAACTCCAGCAGCGGCCCGGCGAGCAACAGCAGCAGGCACAGAGCGATCACGGCCCACGCGACCGAAGCCAGCCTCGGCAGCGCGCCGATCAGGAGCATGGTGACCCCTGCCAGGACCCACACCGCGGGCAGCTGGGCCAATGCGGCGCCCAGCACCGGGCCGGGCGCGCCATGGACGACGCCGGCGAGCACTCCCTCGGCGAGCAGGGCAGCGGCCGGGCCGAGCAGGGCGAAGAGCAGGTGCGATGCGGCCCAGGCGAGACGGCCCACGGACGTGCTCAGGACCGCCTCGGCATGACCGCTCTGCTCCTCGTCGCGCATGCGGAGAGCAGCCTGGACCGCGTAGCAGGCGGCGATCAGACCGCACATTGCCGCGGTGGTCGCGAAGTAGGCGTCGGTGACCGCCCCGCCGCCACCGATCCTGGTGAACATCTCGTCGACGCCCGCGGAGTCGGACGCCAGCTCCACCATGCTGCTGCCGACAGCGCCGAAGATCAGGCCGAGGGCGGCGAAACCGGCGGTCCAGCCGAGCAGCAGGCCGCGGTGCAGGCGCCAGGCGAGCGCGAGCGGCGAGCTCAGGGACGCGGCCGCGGCACGTGGTCCGAGCCGTGCGGCGACCAGGCCCGCGCCCATGTCGCGGTGGGCCATCAGGTACGCCGAGACGCCCACCGTGACGATCGCGAAAACCAGTGCCAGCACCCCGGGCCTCCAGTCGTTCCCCGAAAGAGAGCCACCCTCGACAAGAAAGTCGCCCCCAACAAGAGAGCCACCGTCAACAAGAGAGCCACCCTCAACAAGAGAACCGCCCCCGAGAAGAGAACCGCCCCCATAAGGAAAGACGCGGTGAACCCAGCCGATCGGTGACACCCACGCCAAAAACTCCGCGCTGTCCGAGATGTCACCCACGAGCCGCAGCAGGTAAGCCCCGCCGAGCACCAGCACCGCGATCGACCGGGCGCTGCGCGCGCTGCCGGTCAGCTGCGCGGCGACCGCCCCGACGCCGGCGAACATCCAGCCGCTGAGCGTGAAGACCGCGCCGAAGGCGAGCGAACCGGCGACCGGCAACCCGGCGCCGATCGTCGTGACGGCCACGATCGCACCTGTCAGGAGCGCCGCGCCGCAGGTGACGATCAGCGCGGCGGCGAGCTGGGCGAACCGGCCGGTCACGGTGGCCCGGATCAGCTCGGTGCGGCCGGCCTCCTCGTCGGCGCGGGTGTGCCTGATGACGGTGAGCAGCGCGGCCAGGCCGACCATGACCGGCACGAAACCGCCCCGCCAGACGACCAGCTCACCGAGGCTGTCGCCGCGCAGCGGCCCGTAGAGCGCCACGAACCCCGCGTTGCCGGCGCTGATCCGGGCGTAGTCGACGCGTTCCGCGGCGGTGGTGAAGAGCGTCTGGAACGAGGTGGCATAGACGTACGGCAGGAGGCCGAGCCCGAGGACCCAGAGGGGCATGATCACCCGGTCGCGGCGCAGGGCGAGGCGCAGAAGGCGCGGTGTGCCGGTCATCGGGAGTCCCGGGTGTAGTGCCGCAGGAACAGCTCCTCCAGCGACGGCGGCTGGCTGATCAGGCTACGCACGCCGGCCGCGACGAGGCTCCGCAGTGCCGGCTCCAGCGCCTCCGCGTCGACGTCGAAGGCGACCCGCCCGTCCTCGCTGGTCAGGTCGTGCACGCCGGCGAGGCCGGCCAGACCGTTGACCGGGCCGGTCAGCTCGGCGCGGATCGTGGTGCGGGCGAGATGCCGCAGGTCGTCGAGGGTGCCGGTCTCCACGGCCCGGCCGGCTCGGATGATCGTGAGCCGGTCGCAGAGCGCCTCGACCTCGGAGAGGATGTGGCTGGAGAGCAGGACGGTACGGTCGCCGCGCCGCTTCTCCTCCAGGATCACCTCACGGAACACCTCTTCCATGAGCGGGTCGAGCCCGGACGTCGGCTCGTCGAGCAGCAGCAGCTCCACGTCGGAGGAGAGCGCGGCGACGAGCGCCACCTTCTGCCGGTTGCCCTTGGAGTAGGCGCGTCCCTTCTTGCGCGGGTCCAGCTCGAACCGCTCGATCAGGTCGTCGCGGCGTTTCGGGTCGAGCCCGCCGCGCAGCCGGCCGAGCAGGTCGATCACCTCGCCGCCGGTGAGCGAGGGCCAGAACGTGACGTCGCCCGGCACGTACGCGAGGCGGCGGTGCAGCGCCGTCGCGTCGGCCCACGGGTCGCCGCCGAGCAGCCGCGCGGTCCCGCCGTCGGACCGCATCAGCCCGAGCAGCACCCGGATCGCGGTGGTCTTGCCGGCGCCGTTCGGCCCCAGGAAGCCGTGCACCTCACCGGTCCGGACGTGCAGGTCGAGCCCGTCCAGCGCGGTGACCGAACCGAATCTCTTGATCAGCCCCTCGACCTCAATGGCCATGTCAGCTCCAGGAAACTAATGCCGATCGAGCGCCTCCAGCGCCTGGTCGGTCTGCTCGGGGGTGAGCAACGGCTGCGAGAAGACCTCGATCGAGGCACGCAGCATGCGCAGGTAACCGGGCATGGCTCCGACGTCCTCGCCGAGCACGGCGGTGAGCTGGTCGCGCATCAGGAACATGCCCATCTTCATGGCGCCGAGGACCGCGACGAACGCCCGCGGGTCGCCGGTCTTCACGCCGGTCGTGGCCAGCCACTGCTCGCCGCGCCGCACGGTCTCCTCGAAAGTGGCGAGGCTGCGCGGTGAGCCGTCCATCAGCGAGCGGACCAGGTATTGCTGCAGGCCCATGATGTCGGGCGTGAGCGGGCCGATCGCCTGGGACTCGGTGAACCGGATCTGCAGCTCGGCGACGCGCGCGAGGGCCCACTCGTCGCAGGCGTCGCGCAGCCCCTCCTTCGACCCGAAGTGGTGCCGGAGCAGGCCGGAGGAGACACCAGCGGCCTGCGCGATGTCGCGCACGGTGGCGCCGGCGATGCCGCGCTCGGTGAAGAGCGCGATCGCGGCGTCGCGGATCCGGGCGCGGGCGGTCAGGTCACTGGTAGCGCTACTCACACGTGCAGCTTACTGCACAGGCGTGTAGTTTCCGGCTCCGTTGATCGTCGCCGTGGTGACAGCAGTCGATGTCAGGTTCCAGCGGGACAGCAGATCGGCGTAGACACCGGAGTCGATCACCCGTTGCAGGGCCTCCCGCAGGCAGTCACGCAGCGCGGTGTTGTCCTTCGCCACGGCGATGCCGAAGAGCCCCGGCTCGTACTGGGTGTCCGACGCCAGCTGGTAGAACGCGCCGGTCCGCTCGTTGCTCACCAGGTACGCGGCGGGCGGGAAGTCGATCGGCACGGCGCTGACCCGGCCGGTGCGCAGCAGCAGGAGCGCGTCCGCGTTCGTCGGCTCGCTGTCGATCACCAACGGGCGGTCCTCGCAGGTCGGCTGCAGACGCTGGAGCATCTGCTCCTGAAGGGTGCCGCGCTCGGTGCCGACGGTCTGCCCGCAGAGATCCTCGAAGCTGGTGATCTTCTCCGGGTTGCCGCGCTGCACCACGATCGAGGTGCCGGTGCTGAGATAGTCGACGAAATCGGCCTTGGCCCGCCGCTCGGCGGTGTCGGTCATCGACGAGAGCACCCCGTCGTACTCGCCGGCCGCGACCTCGTCCAGCGCACCGTTGAATTCGCCCGCCACCAGCTCGCCGCGCACCCCGAGAACCCCGCCGAGGGCGGTGGCAAGATCAGGAGAAAACCCGATTATGGTACGGCCGTCGGCCGCGAAGTACTCCATCGGCGCATAGCTCGCATCGGTCACGAGCCGGATCGAACCGCGTGCCCGGACGGCTTGCGGCAACCGGTCGTGCAGCGCCTGGTCGACGGTCACGCCACCGGTGATGTCGAGGCCGCCGCCCGGCTCCTCCTCCGGAGCGCTCGCGGCGCAGCCACCGGCCGCGAGCAGGAGCAGTACGGTGAGCGCCCGGCGGATCCTCATCGGCTGACCCCTTCGAGATGCGGCTGAGCGGAAATCTGCGTCCATGGCACCGGACGGCTGAACAGGTACCCCTGCGCCTCGTCGCAGCCGGCCTCGGCCAGCCAGCGACGGACCTCCTCGGTCTCGACGCCCTCGGCGGTGGCCCGGCTGCCGAGCCCGTGCGCCAGCTCGATCACCGAGCGGACGATGGCCTGGCTCTCCGGGTCGCGCACCACGTCGGAGACGAACGACCGGTCGATCTTGATCTCGGCGATCGGCAGGCCGCGCAGGTGGGACAGGTTGGTGTACCCGGTCCCGAAATCGTCCACCGAGACACCGACGCCCGCGGCGGTCAGCTCGGCGACCGCCCGGGCCGCCTCGTCCGCGTCGGCGGCCAGCGCGGTCTCGGTGACCTCCAGGATCAGCCGGTGCGGCGGGATGCCGGCCTCGGCGAGCAGGCCCAGGACGAGGGTCGCGAAGCCGGGCACCTCCAGGTTGCGGGCCGAGACGTTCACCGAGAGCGCCCAGTCGCGCCCGGTCGCGGTCCAGCCGAGCTGGTCGGCGAGCGCACGGCGCAGCACCCACTCGGTGAGCGGGACGATCAGGCCGGAGTGCTCGGCGGCGGGCAGGAACTCGCCGGGCGGCAGCAGCCCGCGCTCCGGGTGCTGCCAGCGGACCAGCGCCTCCACACCGCAGACCTCGCCGCCGGGCAGGGCCACCTTGGGCTGGTAGTGCAGGATCAGCTCGTCGCGTTCCAGGGCGTGCCGCAGCTCGGCCTGGACGACGAGCCACTGATGCGGGTGCCCGGCGGTGGCGCCGGAGTAGACGACGATGCCGCTGGTGCCCCGTTTGCCCTGGTACATCGCGGAGTCGGCGCGCTGCTTCAGCTCCTCCACGCCGGTGCCGTGCGCGGGGTAGAGCGCAACCCCGAACGCGGCCTCGATGCTCAGCGGCACGCCGTCCAGGACCATCTCCTCGCAGACCCGGTCGCGCACCTCGGAGAGCAGGGCGACCGCGGAGGCGGCGTCCCGGCGCGGCAGCAGCATGGCGAACTCGTCGCCGCCGAGCCGGGCCAGCAGGTCGCCCGTGCCGAGCGCCGCGCTCATCCGGTCGGCGACCACCCGCAGCAGCTCGTCGCCGGCGTGGTGGCCGAGGGTGTCGTTGACCTCCTTGAACCGGTTGAGGTCGGCGAGCACGACGGCGCCGGTACCGCCCTTGTCGAGAACCGCCTCGGCCTGCTTGCGGAACGCCGCCCGGTTCGGCAGGCCGGTCAGGGTGTCGTGCAGGGCCTGGTACTCCTGGCGGGCCGCGTACCGGCTCAGCGAGCGGGTGGTCCACCACGCGAGCACCGCGAGCACCAGGTAGAGCGCGGCGAGGCCGGCGCCGATGCGCCCCCAGGTACGAATGACCTGCGCGTGGAAGCGATCGGCCACCGCCTGGTACGGAAGGTAGACCTCCAGCACCCCGACGGACTGCCCGGACGCGCTCGCCACCTGCGGCCGCAGCACCCGGATCACCTCGGTGTCGATCACCTCGGCCCGGGGCTGGCCGGCCGCCGCGGCCTGGAAGTCCGGGTCGGTGACCGGCACGCCGCCGCTCGTCGAGCCGTCGTCCGAGAAGATCACCCGGCCGGAGAACGCGCGCAGGCGCAGCCGCAGCACCGATCCCCGGAAGATCGCCTGCTCGGTGGAGTCCCGCATGCCCTCGGCCTGCGCCGCGGTGAGGCCGTCCTCGATGCCGGTGGAGGCGCCGAGGTATCCGGCGTTGAGCGAGGGCGCGACGGCCATCTCGGCGATCACCGCTGCCTGGGCCAGCCCCTGCTCCCGGCCCTGTTCCGCCGCGTCCTGGCGGTAGCCCTCGAAGACCAGCGCTCCGAGGGCCACCACGGGCACGAGACTTGCCGCCGCGTACGTCACGAACAGGCGGGACCCGTTTCGGACGTGCGGGCGCCTGGGTGCTCGGCGGGGCAACATGCGCGTCTCATCGACGCCCCGGCTCAGCCCTTGAGGGAAATCGCCGGCGTCAGCGTGCCGGCCGCCCACTCGGCGAGCGTGGTGGGCGTGGTCGTGACGGTCGTTCGCGGCTGTTCCGGGGTGAAGTCCCCGCGCAGCCCGCTGGTCATCCCGATCAGGCCGGCCACCGCGGCGTCGGTGAGCCCGGCCTGCCCGAGGCCGGCCGCCAGCACCTCGTCCGGCACCACGTCCAGGGTGATCTTCCGGTCGATCGCCGCGCCGACGATCCCGGCGACGTCCGACCAGGTGAGATCGGCCGGACCGTGGACGGCCTGCACCACCGTGCCGGACCAGTTGCCGGCGAGCAGCCGGGCGGCCGCCACCTCGCCCACGTCCCGCGGGTCGACCCAGGCCAACGGCTGGTCCGCCGGCATGGTCGTGGTGAGCCGGCCGTCGCGCAGCTCGTCGAGGTTCCCGAAGAGGTTGGTGAAGTAGTACCCGTTCCGCAGGATCGTCAGGTCCATCCCGGTGGCCGCGAACGCCTCCTCGGACCGGGCCAGCCCGTCGATCAGGCCGGCGCCGTGCCGGCGTTCCGCTCCGACACTGCTGATCAGCACGACCCGGCGTACCCGATGGGTCTGCGCGGCGGTCGCGCCTGCCTCAGCCATCGTGACCATGTCCGCGAGCGGATCGGCGGCGGTGAAGTTCTCCGGGGTGATCCAGAGCAGCGCGTCGAGCCCGTCCAGCGCGGTGTCGAGGAAGGCCGGGTCGAGGAGGTCTCCCCGCACCACGTCGGCCAGCCCATCGATCCCTGGATCAAGCTTCGCCGGATCCCGGACCAGCAACCGGGGGCGCTCCCCGGCCTGGATCAGCAGGCGGGCCGCGCGAGATCCGACATTGCCGGTGGCACCTGTGATTCCGATAGTCATGCCCTCCAGCATTACCCGCCGGGCGGCGGGGCCGCACCCGTCATGATGGCGACCGCGTCCGACATGCTGTGCGACTGAGGAGTGATCACCGCTATCCGCCGGCCGAGCCGCTGGATGTGGATCCGGTCCGCCACTTCGAAGACGTGTGGCATGTTGTGACTGATAAGGATCACCGGCAGGCCACGGTCCCGGACGTCGCGGATCAGTTGCAGCACCCGGTTGCCCTCCTTCACGCCGAGCGCCGCGGTGGGCTCGTCGAGGATCACCACCTTGCTGCCGAACGCGGCGGAGCGCGCCACCGCGACGGCCTGGCGCTGGCCGCCGGAGAGCGACTCGACCGGCTGCGCGATGTTCTGCAGGGTGCCGACGCCGAGTTCGGTCATGTGCCGCCGGGCCTCGGACCGCATGTGCTTGCGGTCCAGCATCCGGAAGATCGTTCCCAGCGGGCCGGATCGCCGCTGCTCCCGGCCGAGGAACAGGTTGTCCGCGATGTCCAGGCCGGGTGCGACAGCGAGGGTCTGGTAGACGGTCTCGATGCCGGCCGAGCGGGCGTCCATCGGGTTGCGGAAGCGCACCGGCTCGCCGTCCAGCCGGATCTCGCCGCTGTCCGGCACGAGCGCCCCGGAGAGCGCCTTGATCAGGCTGGACTTGCCGGCGCCGTTGTCGCCGATGACCGCGAGGATCTCGCCGGGGAGGAGTTCCAGGTCGCTGCCGTCGATCGCGACGACCCGCCCGTACCGTTTGGTCAGGCCCTTCGCCTCCAGCACCGGGGTGGTCATGCCTTCACCTTCCTGATCCACTGGTCGATCGAGACCGCGATCAGCACGAGCAGGCCGATCGCGAAGCCCTGCCAGACCACCTCGACGCCGGCCAGTTGCAGGCCGTTGCGGAAGACACCGACGATCAGCGCGCCGATCAGGGTGCCGATCACCCCGCCCCGGCCGCCGAAGAGGCTGGTGCCGCCGAGCACCACCGCGGTGATCGAGTCGAGGTTGTACTCGGTGCCGACGTTGGGGCTGGCCGACGCGAGCCGGCCGATCAGGATCCAGCCGGCGACCGCGTAGAGCAGGCCCGCTGTCGTGTAGACCGAGAAGAGCACCCGCCCGGTACGGATACCGGCCAGCCGTGCCGCCTCCACGTCGTCACCCGTCGCGTAGACGTGCTTGCCCCACGCCGTCGAGCTCAGCGCGTACGCGAAGAACCCGAACAGCAGCAGCATGATGATCGAGCCGTAGCTGAGCCGGAAGTCACCGATCGGGATGGACTGCCCGGTCCACGTCATCAGCCCGGGCATGTCGGCGCCGCGTACCGTCTCGCTGTTGCTGACCACCGCGTTCAGCGAGAAGAAGATGGTCAGCGTGCCGAGCGTGACGATGAACGGCGGCAGTTTGATCCGGGTGACCAGCATGCCGTTCAGCGCGCCCATCACCGTGCCGCAGGCGAAACCGAGCAGCAGCGCGATCGGCGCCGGCATCCCGGCGTCGGTGCAGAAGAGCGCCATCAGGATCGACGAGAAGACCGCTATCGCACCGGCCGAGAGGTCGATGCCGGCGGTCAGGATGATCAAGGTCTGCCCCAGCGCCAGCGTCGCGATCACGGTGACCTGCAACAGCACGAGGGAGAGGTTGGCCGCGGAGAAGAACCGGACGTTGACGATCGAGAACGCGACGATCGCCACGATCAGGACGGCGAGCGGCCCGAGCACGGGATTGCCGTGCAGCAGGTGCTGCAGCCGGAGGCCGAACGAGTCGTGCCGCCGGGCCTCGAAGTCTGCGGTCGTGGTCGCCATGACTCAGCCCCAGCAGTTCTGCTTGCCCCACGCGGAGTCCTTCGCCTCCACGCCGGCCTGCGGATCGTCGGTGATCAGTTGGACGCCGGTGTCGACGAAGTCCTTGCCGGCGGTGTTCTGCGGGCGGGTGCCGTCCTCGGCGTACTGTGCGATCGCCTCGACACCCAGTTGCGCCATCTTGATCGGGAACTGCATCGAGGTCGCTCCGATCACGCCTTTCCCGACGTTGTCGACGCCGGGACAGCCGCCGTCCACCGAGACGATCGTGACCTGCTGCTCCCGGCCCGCCGCTTTGAGCGCCTCGTACGCCCCGGCCGCCGCCGGCTCGTTGATCGTGTAGACCAGGTTGATCGTCGGATCCTTCTGGAGCAGGTTCTCCATCGCGGTACGCCCACCCTCCTCGTTGCCGTCGGTGACGTCGTGCCCGGCGATCCGCGGGTCGTTCTCGTCGCCGATCCGGGCCGGGTCACCGACGTCGATCCCGAAGCCCTCCAGGAAGCCCTGGTCGCGCTGCACGTCCACGGAGACCTGGTTGGGGTTGAGGTCGAGCATCGCGATCCGCGCCTGCGTCCCGCCGGCCGAGAACTTCGCCTTGGCCCACTCCCCGATCAGGCGGCCGGCCTCGAAGTTGTCGGTGGCGAACGTGGCGTCCGCCGCGTCCGGCGGATCGACCGGCGTGTCCAGCGCGATGACCAGCATGTCGGCCTGTTTCGCCCGGTCGATGGAGGGGACGATCGCCTTCGAGTCGTTCGGTGTGATCAGGAAGCCCACGGCGCCGAAGGAGATCAGATTCTCGATCGCCTGCACCTGCGCCTCGTTGTCGCCGTCCACCTTCCCGGCGAAACTCTGCAGATCGAGGTTCTGCTCGTCGGCCGCCTGCTGCGCTCCCTGCTTCATGGTCACGAAGAACGGGTTGGTGTCGGTCTTGGTGATCAGGCCGGCGACCGGTTCGCCGGTGCCCCGGCTGCAGGCACTCAGGCCGGCCAGGATCAGGACCGCGCAACCGGCGGCCGCGAGAAGCTTCGACTGCTGGCGCATGCCTCCTCCGAAATCGGACATCGAGAGACAACGTTGTCTTGGAAGCGTTGCCTTGGAGTAGACGCCCGGCCACCCGCAGTGTCAACAATGAGTTTCCGAGTTGTTGCGTTGAGTGATCAATGCGGGGAGTCGTCATGGCACGGCCGACGATGAACGACGTGGCACGCACCGCCGGCGTGAGCCTCAAGACCGTCTCGCGGGTGGTCAACGGGGAGCCCACTGTCACCCCGGACCTCGCCGCCCGGGTACGCGCCGCCGTCGAGTCCTTGGACTACCGCCCCCACCTGGGCGCCAGCATGCTGCGCCGCAACGACCGTCGCACCAGGACGATCGGCGTGCTCCTGGAGGACGTGTCGAACCCGTTCTCCGGTGTGCTGCACCGGGCGATCGAGGAGGAGGCGCACACCCGCGGGGTGCACGTGCTGACCGGCAGCCTCGGCGAGGACGCTCGCCGGGAGCGGGAGCTGGCGCGCGCGTTCCGGCAGCGGCAGACCGACGGGCTCATCGTCGCTCCGACTGCTTCGGATCAGGGATACCTGAGCCGGTTCAGCGGCACCCCGATCGTCTTCGTGGACCGCCAGCCGTCCGGATTCCTGGCCGACACCGTGGTCTCCACCAACATCGCGGGCGCGGCCGGGGCGGTCCGGCACCTCATCGCGCACGGGCATCGGCGGATCGCGTTCCTCGGCGACTACCAGCGGATACCGACCGCCCGCGAACGCTTCCGCGGCTACCTGCAGGCACTCGGCGACCGGCCCGGGCCGGTGGTGCACGACATCCGCGGCGAAGCGGCCGCCGAGCGCGCCACGATCACCCTGTTACGCCGCCCCGATCCGCCGACCGCGCTCTTCACCAGCCAGAACGTGATCACCATCGGGGCGGTCCGGGCGCTGCGCCGGCTCGGCCGGCATCACTCGGTCGCGCTCGTCGGCTTCGACGACTTCCCCCTTGCCGACCTGCTGGAACCCGCGGTCACCGTGGTGGCGCAGCATCCGGCGCGGATCGGCCGGGTGGCCGCCGGCGCGCTCTTCGAGCGCATCGACGGCCACGACGGCCCGCCGCGAGTGATCCGGGTGGCGACGACCCTGATCGCGCGAGGCAGCGGGGAGATCCCGGGCTAGGGGAAATTCACTACGTACGAGGGTACGGTCGCCGTGCCCTGTGCCGGACCACCGGTGTTGTTGACCACGTGGTCGATGACCCCGTTGCCACCGAGCGAGACGGTCAGCAGGTTGTGCAGCTTCACCCCGGCGTTCACCGGCACCTCGAAGCCCCGGTCGGCGTGGATCGACGGGTTGACGTTGAAGTAGCAGTAGCTGCCCATGCCCCACGCCTCGTGGCTGGTCACCGAGTCCGCGACCTTGTACGCCGCGTACCCGTTCGCCCCGGTCCGCCAGGCCGCCTGGGTCGGCGGGTCGTACGGCTTCTCGTTCTGCAGGAAGTACGTCCGGCCGCCGTTGCCGTTCCACACCACCTCGTACTTCTGGTAATGCTCGACGAACAGCCCGTACGCCGTCACGTTCTGCCCGTTCACGATCAATCCGGAGTCCGCCGTGTTGATCGTCCACCCGTACGTCCCGGCGTTGCCGTGGTCGGCCCGCCACGCCCAGATGTGGTCGATGATGACGTTGTTGCTGTTCACCAGCAGGCTGTTGGTGGCCTTGCCGGCGACGTACCCGCCGATCCGGAAGAACACGTCCTGGACCGTGGTCGGGTTCGCGGCGTGGTTGGCGTTCGACCCGGCCGGGCCGAGCACCAGCAGGTTCGCCGAGTTGGTGGTGCCCGCGTCGAAGAGGATGCCGGCGATCTTCACACCGTCCACATCGGCCACCTGCATCGGCGTGACGCCGCCGACCGGGATCAGCGTGGCGTACCCGAGGCCGAGGACCACGGTGTCGGCCCGGGTCACGTTGATCGTCTGGTTGATCTGGTAGATGCCCGGCGTGAAGAGCAGGTTGAGGCCCTGCGCCAGCGCCGCGTTGATCGTCGCGACCGAGTCACCCGGCTTCGCGACGAAGAACTGGGACAGCGGGATCGTCGTGCCCGGCGTGTTGCCGCCGACCCACGACGCACCCGACGAGTTGGTCCGCAGCGAGGGGACGAAGACACCACCGTTGTACAGGTAGGGCTTCTCCCGGATCACCGGCGTGGTGGCGATCGTCGTGTACGGCGGGTTCGGGAACGTCTGGGCGGGCGCGCCCTGCACCCCGACGAACATCTGGTTCCAGACCGCGTTGGTGTTCGAGCCGATCTGGCTGTTCCGGGTGAACCACTGCTGCTGCGAGTACTGCCCCTCGGAGCCGCTGATCCGGGAGTCCGCGATGTAGCCGCCGGAGGCCCAGCCGTACCCGTTCGGCGCCAGGTTCAGGTCGCCGTGGATGTCCATCCGGCGGAACGGGGCGGCCTGCGAGACGGCCCAGCGGTTCGCGCCGTTGACCGGGTAGACGGAGAGGTTCTCCACCGACCGCCAGAAGTTCTGGGTGGCGTTGCCCTGGAACCAGCCGGCGTCGACGGTGATGTCCCCGTTGATCCGCACGTCCTGCGGGTTCTGTCCGAGACCGATCACTGACGTGTAGAAGCCGACCTGGATGTTCAGGTTGTTGTAGGTGCCCGGCTGGAACGCGAGCACGTACCGGCCCGTACCGAATTGCGCGGATTCCTGCTGAGCGAAGATCTGGTCGGCGCGGGCCTGGATGGTCGCCGACGACATCGACGGATCGAAGACGACCACGTTGGCGCCGAGGCTGCCGCCGCCGGGGATCGTCGTGCCGCCGGACTCGCCGAAGACCCGGAACTCCCAGAGCGAGTAGCCGTAGCCGGTGGTGCGCTGGGTGCCGTACATCCGGACGTACCGGCCGGTGCCGCTCACGCTCAGGTTCTGGTTGCCGCCGGTCGCCGTGGTGGTCGAGTACACCGTGGTCCAGCTCGACGCGTTGTCCGAGACCTGGATCTGGAAGGCCTTGGCCGCGGCGGTCTCCCAGTTCAGCTCGACCCGGGAGATCGGCTGTGAGCTGCCCAGGTCGACCTGGAGCCACTGCGGGTCGGAGAAGGCCGACGACCAGCGGGTGCCGGTGTTGCCGTCGACGGCTTCGGCGGCCGGGTAGGCGCCGGCTGCCTCGGTGGAGGAGGCGGTGGCCGGCTTGCCCTGGGACAGCAGCACCTCGGCTGCGGCGGCGCCGGTGGCGGCGACAGTGGTGAACCCGGCGACGAGGGCGGCGACCAGGCCACCCGCGGCGGCGAGCCGCCATGGGGAGCGTCTCCGTAGGACGGACATGGGAACTCCTAGGACGGGGAGAGAGACGGGATCTTGGGAGAGCGCTCGCCCGGCTCTGACGCTAGGAGGGTGCTCGTTCACAATCCAGACCTCGGCGAGGTTCCGGAACCTCGCCGCCTTTTCCCAGGTAGCTCACCGTTTCCGCAGGTGGACGCGGTACCACGGCATCGATAACGGGGAATCCGGAACCGGTTCCGCTAACGTTCGTCACAACTAGCATTTACCTCTTGCCGCCCACTGCCCAGCAAAGCGGTGCATAACGAAAGAAGCGCCCCTCCCTGCGGGGAGAGGCGCTTCCGGGAAGCGGATCGCGGATCAGGCCAGCGACACCGACGGGTAGAGCGGGAACGGCGCCAGCAGCTCCGTCGCCTGCTTGCTCACCCGGTCGGACAGGGCCGCGTCCAGAGTGAACTTCGCCTTCGAGCCCTCGGCCGGGGTGGTGTTGCTCAGCACCGTGTGGATGAGCTCCGCGATCTGGTCCATCTCCGCGGCGCCCAGGCCACGGCTGGTCAGCGCCGGCGTGCCGACCCGGATGCCGGACGTGTACCAGGCGCCGTTCGGGTCGGACGGGATCGCGTTGCGGTTCGTGACGATCCCGCTGTCCAGCAGCGCCTGCTCGGCCTGCCGGCCGGTGATCCCGAACGGGTGCACGTCGAGCAGCACGAGGTGGTTGTCGGTGCCACCGGACACCAGCTGCACGCCCCGCTTGAGCAGGCCCTCGGCAAGCGCCTGGCTGTTCGTGACGATCTGCTGGGCGTACGACGCGAACTCCGGCCGGCGCGCCTCCGCGAACGCGATCGCCTTCGCCGCCATCACGTGCGGCAGCGGGCCACCGAGCACCATCGGGCAGCCGCGGTCGACCTGGGACGACAGCTCCGGCTGGCAGAAGACGGCGCCACCACGCGGGCCGCGCAGGCTCTTGTGCGTGGTCGTCGTGACGATGTGCGCGTGCGGAATCGGGTTGAAGTCACCGGTGAACACGCCACCCGCGACCAGACCGGCGAAGTGCGCCATGTCGACCATGAAGGTCGCGCCCACCTCGTCAGCGATCTCGCGCATCGTCGCGAAATTGACCTTCCGAGGGTACGCGGAATAGCCGCCCACGATCACCGCGGGCTTGAACTCCTTGGCCGTCTCCCGCAGCTTCGCGTAGTCGATCTGGCCGGTGGCCGGGTCCACGCCGTAGCTGCGCTGGTCGAACATCTTGCCGGAGATGTTGGGCCGGAAACCGTGGGTCAGGTGACCGCCGGCGTCCAGGGACATGCCGAGCAGCCGCTGGTTGCCGAAGGCCTGACGCAGCTCGGCCCACTCGGGGTCGGTCAGGTCGTTGATCTGCCGCTTCTCGAACTTCTTGAGGTACGGAACCTCGACGCGGTCGGCGAGGATGGCCCAGTAGGCGACCAGGTTCGCGTCGATGCCCGAGTGCGGCTGCACGTAGGCATACGGCGCCCCGAACAGGGCCTTCGCGTGCTCGACAGCGATCGACTCGACGGTGTCCACGTTCTGACAGCCGGCGTAGAAGCGGCGGCCGATGGTGCCCTCGGCGTACTTGTCGGAGAGCCAGTTGCCCATCGCCAGCAGGACGGCCGGCGACGCGTAGTTCTCACTGGCGATCAGCTTCAGCGACTCGCGCTGGTCGGTGAGCTCCTGCGCGATCGCGTCGGCGATCCGGGGCTCAACCGAGCGGACCACCTCGAGCGCTGCGCGGAACGCGGTGGACTCAGCATTCAGCTCAGCATGGTTTGGATTAGACACAGTGGACCTCCCTATCACGGAGCGAAGAGGCCCAGGCGCACGGCAAGTCGTCATCTCGACGGAGCCGCTCCCCGATGGTCAACCATCCGAACGCGCCAGTCACGGCCCGCGCCAAGCATACCGGCTGTCCGCTCGGACCGCCGCCGTGATTCCTGCACCCACAGCCGTTCCTGGACAAAACAGAAAAAGGCCCACCCGGTTACCCGGGTGGGCCTTTCTATACGTTTGAGTCCGGCGGCGTCCTACTCTCCCACACCCTCCCGAGTGCAGTACCATCGGCGCTGGAAGGCTTAGCTACCGGGTTCGGAATGTAACCGGGCGTTTCCCCACCGCTATGACCACCGAAACAACTGCCAACAAACCGCAACCAGCAACCCAGCCGTCACCGACCGAGGTGGTTGTTCGTTTGCTGTGAATCACACAGTGGACGCAAGCAGAAAATTTAGGGTGGTTAAGCCCTCGGCCTATTAGTACCGGTCAACTCAACACGTT
>NZ_JBEZZR010000026.1:0-123692 GCF_040639325.1 Actinoplanes sp. NPDC023936
GCCAGTGCGACGCGGCCGGCCCGTGCGACGCGGCCGGCCCGTGCGACGCGGCCGGCCCGTGCGACGCGGCCGGCCCGTGCGACGCGGCCGGATCGTGGGATGACCCCGTCGGCCGCTGGCTACTGGGCGCGCGCAGGTTGTCGAGGACGGCACGCAGTTCCGGGTCCGCCGCCGCGAACGCCGGGTGCCACGGGTCACGGCTCGCGCGGGCCACCGCGTGCTCGGCCGCCACGACGGCCGTGACCTGGTCGATCAGCGTGCGTGCCGCGCGGGCGGCCAGCACCGCCAGTCCAGTCAGGCCGGGCACGCCCTCGAGGAACGCGACGCCCTCCTTCGCGCTGAACGAATACGGTCGCAGCCCGGCGGCATCCAACGCCGGGCCGGCGTCGACGGCCTGTCCCGCCTCGTCGAGCACCTGTCCGATGCCGATCAGGGCGGCGCCGGCGTGGGCGAGTGGGATGATCTCGCCGGCGGCTCCGGAGCCGCGGGCCGGGATCGCCGGGATCACGTCGGCGGTGAGCAGCGCGGCCAGGTGCGAGCACAGCTCCGGCGAGGCGCCGGCGGCCGGATGCAGAAGATCCCGCAGGCGTACGGCGAGAAGCGCTCGCGCCCGCGTCCGGCTCAACCACGGCGCCGAGCCGACGGAGCGCCCCGCCATCAGGGTGTTCTGGTGACGAGCCCGGGCGTCGGCGTCGAGCCGCACGCCGGCGAGCGCGCCCATGCCGGTGTTGACCCCGTAGACCGGCTGGTCCCCGTCGAGAGCGGCGAGGACGGCGGCGCGGTTGGCGGCGAGAGCGATGAGTAGTTCGGGGGCAAGGTCAATGCGGGCGGTTCCACCGGCGACGGCGGCGATCACGTCGGGATCGAGATCCTCCGGCGCGCTGATGAGACGGTTCTCGATCATTGATCCGCTAATTCCCGGCGGCACGTCAACACTGGACGCCCGCTCACCACTGGACGCCCCGTCAACATTGACGCCACATCTCTACTTGACGCCACATCTCTACTTGACGTCACGTCAACATGCGACGTCACGTCAACATGCGGCGCCAAATCAACACTTGACGCGGCGTCAACACGTGATGCGGCGTCAACAGGTGATGCGGCGTCAACACGTGATGGGATTTTGGCGGTCATCGATACTTCAGCATCGTGCCGGTGTCGGTGGCTTCGGCGCGCGTCAGGATCAGCTGGCCGAGCGCCACGTCGAGGATCGACAAACCGCGGTGCCAGAACAGGATCCGCTCGTCCGGGCGCTCGCGGCCCGGCTTCCGGCCGCTGACGATCTCGCCGAGCTCGGCGTGCAGCGTCGCCTCGCTGAGCCGGCCGGTGTCGACGTGGGCGCGCAGCGCGCCGAACCGGCCGGACCGCGACTCGCGCCAGTCGTCGACGACCACCTTGTCCATCACGTCGAGCAGGTCGAGTTCGACCGCGCTGATCGTCCCGTACGGGACCACGAACGCGCCGGGCTTCACCGCAGCGGTGCGCAGCAGGGGCTGCGGCGTCTCCAAGCGGGACGCCTCCACCAGGATGTCGGCGTTCTCGTAGGCCTCGTCGGCGGTGTCCACCGCGCGGACCGGGGTGGTGGTGACCTCGCGTAGCCGGGCCGCGAACGCCTCCCGCGACTCGGGGCGGCGGCTGGTCACCCGGATCTCGTCCAGGTCGAAGAGGTTGTCCAGCATCGTCACGTTCGCGAAGGCGGTGCCGCGCGCGCCGACGTGGCCGAGGATCTTCGCGTCCGGGCGGGCCAGATGCTTGGCGCCGACCGCTGTCATCGCTCCGGTGCGGACCTCGGTGATCAGCGTGGCGTCCAGGATGGCCCTGGGCACGCCGGTGTGCGGGTCGAGCAGGGTCAGCATGGCCAGCTCGCTGGGTAGCCCGTACCGATAGTTGGGGACGAAGTCCCCCACGATCTTGACGCCGCTCAGACCGCGCTCGCCGAGGGTGGAGACGTGGCCGCGCAGGATGTTGAAGTGGCCGGCGCCGCCGTTGTCCGGGACGAGGTGGGTGCGGGGCTCGAAGACGGTGCGGCCACGACCGTGGGCGTCCACCACGGACTCGACGGCATCGATCACCTCGGTGTCCGTGATGTTCAGCGCGTCGATGTCGGCGCCGTTGAGGAAACGCAGCCAGATATCGGTCACGGTGAGGCGTCCTCTCGACACGCTGAATCAACACATACATCCTATCGGATTTGTGTTTTAAGATATTCAGTCATGGCTGCTGATGAGGGTCGGGCGCCCGAGGACTGGCTGGTGCACCTCGCCCAGCAGCACCGCCTTTCCCCCACCCAGCGGCAGATCGTGCAGCGGATGCTCGGGATGTTCCCGGAGGTGGCGTTCCTGTCCACGATCGAGATCGCCGACCTGACAGGCGTCAGCCAGCCGACCGTGACCCGGCTGGCCACGGCGCTCGGGTTCGCCGGCTTCGGCGAGTTCCGGGCCGCGCTGCGCGAGGCGGTGATCTCCGGGGTTCCGTCGCAGCGGGCGCCCGAGCGCCACGACGCCGGCACCACGGCGATCGAGCAGGAACGGGAGAACCTTGCCGGCCTGCGCCGGGTGGTCACTGCGGACGCCATGACCGACGCGGTACGCCTTCTCGCGGACTCCACGCCGCTCGGGGTGATCGGGCTGCGCGCCTCCGCCGCTTTGGCAGACTATTTCGGATACTTCGCGCGGCGGATCCTGCCGTCCGTGGAGGTGTGCACGAACGGCGCCACCGTGTCCGACACCGTGCTGCAGCTGAGCCGGCAGAACGCGACCGCGCTGCTGATCTTCGCGATGCCCCGGTACCCGGCCGCCACGGTCGCCGCCCTCCGGCTGTCCCGCCGCCTCGGCATGTCCACGGTCGTGGTCGCCGACACCGCGCTCGCCCCGTTCGCGCACGAGGCCGACGTGCTTCTGGCCGCCCCGGTCGCGACCGGCCTGGTCTTCGACTCGCACGCCGCCGCGGTGGTGCTGTCGATCAGTCTGCTGGACGCGATCGCCGCCACCGATCCGCAGCGGACCCAGGAGCGCCTGGAGGCACACGAGTCCCTGGTCGACGACTGGATCCACCACCCCTGACGGGCGATCCCGGGGCCGACCGCCCGCGACGGGCTATGGCGGGCTGACCGCCCCTGACGGGCATCCCGGGCTGCGGAGCCGGCGTTCGGGGCTGGTGTTTCCGGCGGCCGCCGACCGCGCGTTCCTGCCGGTGCGGACCCGGACGGGGTGGGATGGCCGCCCTGCTGCCCCAGTGCCACGGGGCGGTCACGCCGATCCTGGCTCGGTGCTAGCGCGTAGCCCGTACCGGGGTGTGGGGTTGAAGGTCCTGGTTAAAGGGTGTTGTCAACACCGCTGACAACTGCGATGCTTAGTGGGCGGCCGCGATCGGCGCGGCTGGAGAACGGGGTGTCCCATGCCTTCCGGCGTCGTGGTCGGTGAGTGCGAGCCAGCCGGCTCGGCTGCGGCCCACGCCATGCGCGCGGCGGACCGGGGAAGAACCGGCGGGCTCGGTGACGCGGGCCACGAGCAGGGCTTACTCGGTGGCGGCGAGCTTCTCGACGCGGTCGAGGAGGGCGCTCACCAGCTCCTGGAGGACCGTTTCGTCCTCGATGCCGGAGAAGTGCTGCGCGACGGCGGCGATATTGGGGTAACGGCGGACCGGCAGCGCGCGGTACTCGCGGGACCACGCCGACTCGTCGCCCTCCCGGCTCGACTCGTCCATCGCGGTGTACGCGCTGATCATCGCGGCGTAGGACATCACGGTGTCGTCGAAGACGCGGTGCTGCACGGCCGCCCGCTCGTCGGAGAGGCCCGCCTCGCGGAGCGCTCCGAGAATCGCCTCGGCCAGGCGGAACTCGCCCTGGCGGCGGGTCGTCCGCAGGGCCAGGATCGGGGCGATCGCCGGATGCGCCACGAACGACCGGACCACCTCCTGCGCCAGCCACTCCAGCCGGGCGCGCCACTCCAGGTCCGCCGGGAGACCGTCGACGATGCCGCTGAGCAGGCGGTCGGCGACCTCCAGGACGATCTGATCACGGTCCCGGAAGTGCCGGTAGACCGCCGTCGGGTCCACCCCCAGTTCCTTACCGAGGGCCCGGATGCTGAGCGCGTCAGCGCCGGCGTTCTCCGCCAGCCGGCTCGCCGCGTCAACGATCAGCTCCGGGGTCAGCGCGACTCGGGCTCGCAATTTCTCTCCAGTCTCCGGCTCGGGCAACCGACCAATGTTAGTGCTCGCCCCAACTCCGCACCGAGGTGCAACCCATGAACCGGCAGTCATTGAGCGACGTGAGTTACTCCACCTATTGGCTGGCGGACCCCGGACGGCCCGCCGTGCGCGGACCGCTCACCGGCGAGCTCTCCACGGACCTCGTCGTCGTCGGTGGCGGCTACACCGGGTTGTGGACCGCGATCATCGCGAAGGAGCGGAACCCCGAGCGTGACGTCGTCCTGATCGAGGGCGGCCGGATCGGGCACGCGGCGTCCGGGCGCAACGGCGGATTCGTGGCGGCGAGCCTCACCCACGGCTTCGCGAACGGGTACAGCCGCTGGCCGGAGGAGATCGCCGAACTGGAACGGCTCGGCCTGGAGAACCTCCAGGGCATCGAGGACACCATCCACCGGTACGGCATCGACTGCGAGTGGGAGCGCACCGGCGCCCTGGACGTGGCCACCGCGCCGCACGAGGTCGAGGCGCTGCGCCAGGGCGTCGAGCTGGCACAGGGCCACGGCGTCGGCGTCGAGTTCCTGGACCACGAGGCGGTGCAGGCCGAGGTCGCGTCGCCACGGTTCCTGGCCGGGGCGTACGACAAGCGTGGCACCGCGATGGTCAACCCGGCGAAACTGGCGTGGGGCCTGGCGGAGGTCGCCGAGCGGCTCGGCGTGCGCATCTTCGAGGGCACGTTCGCCACCGAACTGGCCCGCGACGGCGCCGGCATGGCGGTGCGCACGCCGCTCGGCCGGGTCCGCGCCCGGCACGTCGCGCTCGGCACCAACGTCTTCCCGTCGCTGGTCAAGCGCACCCGCCTCTACACCATTCCGGTGTACGACTACGCGCTGATGACCGAGCCGCTCTCCGCCGCGCAGATGGAGTCGATCGGCTGGCACAACCGGCAGGGGCTGTCCGACTCCGGCAACCAGTTCCACTACTTCCGGCAGACCGCCGACAACCGCATCCTCTGGGGCGGCTACGACGCGATCTACCACTTCGGCGGCAAGCTCGACCCGTCGCACGAGCACCGGCAGGAGACCTACCACCGCCTGGCGGACCACTTCTTCGACACGTTCCCGCAGCTCGCCGGGCTCCGGTTCAGCCACGCGTGGGGCGGGGCGATCGACACCTGCACGCGGTTCTCGGCGTTCTTCGGATCAGCGTACGGCGGCCGGGTCGCCTATGCGGCCGGGTACACCGGTCTCGGCGTCGCGGCCACCCGGTTCGGCGCGGACGTGATGCTGGACCTGCTGTCCGGCGTCCGCACGGCTCGCACCCGGACGCGGATGGTGCGGTCCAAGCCGCTGCCGTTCCCGCCGGAGCCGGTGCGCTGGGCGGGGGTGGAGCTGACCCGGCGGTCACTCGCCCACGCCGACGCCAACGGCGGACGCCGCAACCTGTGGCTGAAGGCGATGGACGCGGTCGGCTTCGGCTTCGACAGCTGACCCCGCGCTTCCGCCTCCCGCGCGCCCTGCGCGCCCCGCTCTCCGCCGCGATCTTGGCGATTTGGGCCCGGCCTTTGTGAAAATCGCCAAGATCGCGGTAGAGAGACCGGCGCCGGCAGGCGCGGGGGCGGTGGCAGCGAGCGGGTCAGCGGCGCCGCGCGGCGGGTCAGGCCAGGCCGTCGCGCTCCGCGGCGATCGTGGTGTCGTCGCCGTGGCCGGTGTGCACCACCGTCTCCCCCGGCAGGGTGAGCAGCTTCGCCTTGATCGAGTCGACGATCAGGTCCGCGTCCGAGTACGACCGCCCGGTCGCGCCCGGCCCGCCCTGGAACAGCGTGTCCCCGGTGAAGACGCAGCCCAGCGCCGGCGCGTACAGGCAGACAGCGCCCGGCGCGTGACCCGGCGTGTGCAGCACGGTCAGCGTGGTGCCGCCGACCGCGATCTCCGCGCCGTCGGTGAGGTCCGCGTCCCACACCTCGTCGGTGCCGTGGGTGAGCTCCCACAGCGGCCGGTCCGCCGGGTGCAGGAAGATCGGCGCGCCGGTGCGCTCCCGCAGGGCGGGCGCGACCCGGACGTGGTCGTCGTGCGCGTGCGTGCAGACGATCGCCACGATCTTGCGGCCGCCGACCACGGTGAGGATCGCGTCGACGTCGTGCGGGGCGTCGATCACCACGCAGTCGTTGTCGTCGCCGACCACCCAGATGTTGTTGTCGACGTCGTAGGTCTGCCCGTCGAGGCTGAACGTGCCGGCGACGACGGCGTGATCGACCCGGGTGCTCACAGGACGACCACCGAACGCAGCACCGGGGCCTCGCCGGAGTGCCCGTGCATCTTGGCGAACGCGGCCTCCACGTCCTCGATGCCGACCTCCTCGGTGACGAACGCGTCCAGGTCGAGACGACCCTGCCGGTACAGGTTCACCAGCATCGGGAAGTCCCGCGACGGCAGGCAGTCGCCGTACCACGACGACTTGAGCGCGCCGCCCCGGCCGAATACGTCGATCAGCGGCAGGTCCGGCACCTTCATGTCCGGCGTCGGCACACCGACGAGCACCAGGACACCGGCCAGGTCACGGGCGTAGAACGCCTGCTTCCACGTCTCCGGGCGGCCCACCGCCTCGATCACCACGTCGGCGCCGTCCGCGCCCGGATACACCGACGCCGAGATCCGCTTGATCTCCTCGACCGGATCGGTCCTGGACGAGTCGACGACGTGCGTGGCGCCCAGCTTGCGGGCCGCCTCCAGCTTCGCCGGGTCGATGTCCACCGCGATGATCGGTGAAGCGCCCGCCAGGGCCGCGCCGGCCACCGCCGCGACACCCACACCGCCGCAGCCGATCACGGCGACCGACTTGCCGCGGGTCACCCCGCCGGTGTTGATCGCGGCGCCGATGCCGGCCATCACACCGCAGCCGAGCAGGCCCACCGCGGCCGGCCGGGCCTCCGGGTCCACCTTCGTGCACTGACCCGCGGCGACGAGCGTCTTCTCCGCGAACGCGCCGATCCCCAGGGCCGGCGACAGCTCGGTGCCGTCCTCCAGGGTCATCTTCTGCTTCGCGTTGTGCGTGTTGAAGCAGTACTGCAGGTCACCACGCTTGCACGCCCGGCACTCGCCGCAGACGGCACGCCAGTTCAGCACCACGAAGTCGCCCGGCGCCACACCCGTCACACCGGCGCCCACCGACTCCACCACACCGGCCGCCTCGTGACCGAGCAGGAACGGGAACTCGTCGTTGATGCCGCCCTCGCGATAGTGCAGGTCGGTGTGGCACACCCCGCACGACTGGATCTTCACAACGGCCTCACCGGGGCCGGGATCCGGAACGTTGATCGTGACGAGCTCGACCGGCGCGCCCTTGGCCCGTGCGATGACCGCTTTCACCTGCTGCATGGGTGCGAGGTTCCCTTCTTTCATCGGTGCGTCACAGCCTGCCACAGTGCGGCGGCCGGGGAGGGAGGCGGGTAAGTCAACAATTGTTTACGTCATGGTTCGTGATCGTTAGGATGAACGCATGACGACACCCGTGCGCCGCCGGGACGCGGCCGCCACCCGGAAGGCGTTGCTCGACGCCGCGCGCCGGAGGTTCGCGGCGGACGGCTACACGTCCACCTCGGTGCGCGACATCGCGTCCGACGCGGGGGTGAACGTGGCGCTGATCAGCCGGTACTTCGAGTCCAAGGAGGGGCTGTTCCGGGCCTGCCTGCGCGGCACCGTCGACGACCTCAAGCAGAGCGTCTTCGAGAACCTGCCGCTCACCGACCCGCCCCGGCAGCTCGCCGAGAAACTGGCCGGGCCGCACACCAAGGAGCCGAACCAGCTGCTGCTCCTGCTCCGCACCTCGGGCGACGAGACCGCCGAGCGGATCCGCCGGGAGACCCTGGAATCGATCTCACGGCGTCTTGCGACGGCCGCCGGCAGCGACTCCGACGACCCGCGGATCCTGCTCAATGCCCAGGTCGTGCTCTCCGCGGCGCTCGGCGTGCTGATCCTGCGATCGGCGGCGCTGCAGCCGCTCGCCGCCGCCGACCAGGACCAGCTCGCCGAGCCGCTGCGCGTGATGATCGCCGCGCTGCTCCCCGGCTGAGCGCACGAAAAACCCCCGGCTGAGCGCACGCGAAAACCCCCGGCTGAGCGCACGAGAAAACCCCCGGCCGAGCGCGCCACGAGAAGCCCCGGCCGAGCCCGCTACGGGAAGACGATCGTGTGGTTGCCGTGCCGGATCACGCGGTCCTCGGCGTGCCAGTGGACCGCCCGCGACAGCACGGCCCGCTCCACGTCCGCGCCGTGCCGCTGCAGCTCGGCGACGGTGTGCGAGTGGTTCACCCGGACCACGTCCTGCTCGATGATCGGGCCCTCGTCCAGGTCCTCGGTCACGTAGTGGGCCGTCGCGCCGACCAGCTTCACGCCGCGCTGCTTCGCCTTCGCGTACGGCCCGGCGCCGATGAACGCCGGCAGGAAGCTGTGGTGGATGTTGATGATCGGGACGCCGACCCGCTCGATGAAGTCACCGGAGAGGATCTGCATGTAACGGGCCAGGATGATGAAGTCGACGTTGCCGGCGAGCAGCCGCAGGTGCTGGGCCTCGGCGGCCGACTTGTCCGGCCCCTGCGACGGCACGTGGAAGAACGGGATGCCGAACGAGCGCACCTCGTCGGCCATGTCCGGGTGGTTCGAGATCACCATCGACACGTTGATCGGCAGATCGCCCCGGCGGTGCCGCCACAGCAGGTCGAGCAGGCAGTGCCCGTCCTTCGAAGCGAAGATCGCCACCCGCTTGGGTACGGACAGATCCCGCAGCGTGTACTCCAGGTCGAATCCGTCGGCGAGCCGCTCCCGCAGGTCCCGCTCGATCGCCGGCAGGGCCGCCTTCAGGCCGGGCCGGCTGAACACGGTCCGCTGGAAGAAGGCGCCGCCGTGCGGGTTGTCCGAGTGCTGGTCGAGCTGCACGATGTTGGCCTCGTGCTTGCCGAGCACCGCGCTGATCGCCGCGACGATCCCGGTCCGGTCCTTGCCGTGCACGATCAGGACGGCCTGGTCGGCGACGGCGGGCACGGGCGTGGGCAGCGCGGGAGCGTGCTGGGTCAGAGACACGATCGTCAGGTCCTTCCGGTGTTTCCTGGGTCCGACAAGATCGTGCCCGGTGGCCGCGGGCGGGTGACGGCGGGGTGCCCGCGTCTCACAACGGCGGCAGCCGCACGGTGAACGTCGTCCCCAGTCCCGGCGCGCTTTCCGCGGCGAGCGTGCCGCCCTGGTCGGCGACGATCCGGTGGGCGATCGTCAGACCCAGCCCGGAGCCGCCGGTCGCGCGCTGCCGGGCCGGGTCGGCCCGCCAGAACCGGTCGAAGACGCGGGCGACCTCCGCCGGGCTCATGCCGACGCCGGTGTCGCGTACCGTCAGAATCGCGCCCTGCGCATCCCGCCGCACCCGCATCTCCACCCGCCCGCCGGCGTCGGTGTACCGGATCGCGTTGCTCAGCAGGTTGCCGATCACCTGGCGGGTGCGGTCCGGGTCGGCGTGCACCACGACCGGTTCCGGGGCGTCCACGACGAGCTCGACGCCGGCGCTCGCGGCCACCGCCCGGTGCGCGGTCGCCGCCGCCTCGGTCAGCTCGGACAGGTCGGCCGGCGCCGGCGCGTAGTCCAGGTCGCCGGCCTCGGCGAGCGCCAGCACCTGCAGGTCGTCGAGGATGCGCCGCTGCAGCAGGGTCTCCTCGTGCAGCGAGGCGAACAGCTCGGGGCTCGGCTCGATCACCCCGTCGGCCAGGCCTTCCAGGTAGCCGCGCAGGTTGGACAGCGGCGTGCGCAGCTCGTGGGCGACGTCGGCGATGAGCCGGCGCTGGCGTTCCTCGCTGCGCTGCAGCGCCTCGGCCATCGAGTTGAACGAGGCGGAGAGCGCGGCCAGCTCGTCGGCCACCTTGCCGTGCGGCACCCGCACGTCCAGCCGGCCCGCGGCCAGCTGCAGCGACGCGCCGGTCAGCAGGCGCACCGGGCGGCTCACCCGGCGGGCGATCCAGGCCGTCCCGAGCGCGGCCACCACGATCACGCCGGCCACCGCGTAGCCCGCCGGCCGGCTCAGCTCGCCGATCTCCGGGCTCTCCGGAGCGCCGAAGAAGACCTCCACGGGTACGGCCGAGAAGCCCAGCGCCCCCTGCGCGAACTCGTTCGTCAGGCACTCGTCGAAAGCGGCCATCGCGAGCCGGCAGCCCGACAGCTCCGCCCACCGGCGCGACAGCCACTGCCGGTCGGCGAGGACCTGGCTGTTCGCGGACGTGACGCACGACGACTCCCCGGCGAGCTGCGCGGCGTCCAGGTAGGGCGAGGTGGTCAGGGCCAGCGCCGGCGACCGGGCGGCCCGCTCGGCCCGGCACCGCACCGTGGTCAGGGCGGCCCGGTACTGGGCGAGCTGGTACAGCGCCTGCGCGTCGGGCGCGCCGCGCGGGATCGGCCCGAACAGGCTCTCCGGGAGTGCCGGCATCGCCGGGGGCGCGTCCGGCCGCCGCGCCGCTTCGATCCGCTGCCGGAGCGGGTCGTCCGGCCTCGTCGTCGCTGTCGGATCGATCCTGGGCGGAGCGGACAGGGCCGCGGCCATCGACAGCTGGTCGGCGGCCGCGAGGATCAGCCGGTCCAGGTCGGGGGCCGGCTCGATCTGACGGGAGAGCAGCTGCACCGGCCCGGCTTTCCGCTTCGCCAGGGTGTCCGAGTCGGTGAGCACCACGAGCCGGTCCGGGGTCTCCACCCGGATGTGCAGACCGGTCGTGGCGGAGAGCTCGCGCACCACGCCGTCGATGCCGGCCCACTGGCCGTTCCGGATGCCGAACCCGCGGATCGCGTCGACGATCGCCGCCTCGTGCCGGTCCTGGGCCGCGTCGACGCGAGCCGCCTCGCGGTAGGTCAGGCTGATCGTCAGGTAGGCGGTGGCGCCGATCGCGGAGACCGCCACGACCAGCACCAGCAGGAAGATCCGGAGCCGGAAGCTCACTGCTCGGCCATCCGGTAGCCACGGCCGTAGACGGTCTGCACGTACCGCGGCTCCGCCGGGTCTTTCTCGATCTTGCGGCGCAGGTTGACCACGTGGGCGTCGACGGTACGGTCCGACACGTCGTTCTCGAAGCCGAACGTCTTGTCCAGGATCTGCGCACGGGTGAACACCCGGCCGGGCTCGCGGGCGAGCAGCTCCAGGATGCCGAACTCCTTGGCGGTCAGCCGGATCGGGGCGCCGTCGACACGTACCTCGAAGCGCGGCCCGTCCACCTCGAGGCCGCCGACCCGCAGGACCTCGGCGTCGCCGCCGCCGCGGGTGCGGCGCAGCAGCGCCCGGATCCGCGCGGTCAGCTCGCGCGGGCTGACCGGCTTGCTCAGGTAGTCGTCGGCGCCGATGTCGAGGCCGAGCAGCATGTCGTTCTCCGCGGACCGGGCGGTCACCATCACGATCGCCATGTCGGACATCGCCGCGTCCGGGTCCGCGCGCAGGATCCGGCACACGTCCAGGCCGTCGACGAGCGGCATCATCACGTCCAGCACGATCAGGTCGGGCCGGCGCGCCCGGGCCTGCTCCAGCGCCGCCCGCCCATCACCGACCGTGAGCACCTGGTGCCCCTCCCGCTCCAGATAGAGGCGGATCAGCTGGGCATGCTTCGGATCGTCGTCGGCAACGAGAATGCGGGCTGTCACGGCTCGCATTGTGGCTCAGCCCTCCGGCGAAGCCCAAGAAATGTCAGGTTCCGATGAAGAACCGTCCGGCTTTGCGGTGCGGGTCCGGATCCGGGCCGGAACCGCACAGGTTCTTCACCAGCGCCGCCCTACGGTCGCCTTCCGATTCATGAAGGAGGCATCCATGTGTGGTCTGAGCGCTTTCGTCAGCAGCCGGCCCGATGCGGGTCCGCCGGACGCGGACACCACCGCCGCCTTCGGCGCCGCCCTGGCGACCATGCGGCACCGCGGACCCGACGACACCCGGATCGAGTACGGCGACGGGTACGCGTTCGGCTTCAACCGCCTCGCGATCATCGACCGGGAGCTGTCCGCCCAGCCGCTGCACTACGCCGGCCGGTGGACAGTGGTGTTCAACGGCGAGATCTACAACTACCGGGAGCTGCGGGCCGACCTGATCCGCTCGCACGGCGCCACGTTCGAGACCGAGGGCGACTCCGAGGTGCTCGCCGCCGCCTTCCACCACTGGGGTGAGGCCGCGCTCCCCCGGCTGCGCGGCATGTTCGCGTTCGTCGCCTACGACCACCGGACCGGCACCCTGCACGCGGCCCGGGACGCCTTCGGGATCAAACCGCTGTACCTGCTGGAGACCGCCGACGGGCTGCACCTGGCCAGCGAGCGCAAGGCGCTCGACCCGTTCGCCGCGCCGGCCGGCGGCGCCCTCGACACCGACGCGCTCGCCCACTACCTCACCTTCCAGTACGTGCCGGACCCGCTCACCCTGCACCGGCACATCCGCCGCCTGCCGCCGGGCCACCGGCTCGTCTGGACGCCGGGTGGCGGCGTGCGCCAGCATCGCTGGTTCAAGCCGTCGCTGCGGCCGCTGCACGTCCAGCCGGAGGCCGCGTACCAGGCGATCCAGGACGCGCTGACCGCCAGCGTGCGCCGCCACCTGCACGCCGACGTCCCGGTGGGCACGTTCCTCTCCAGCGGCGTCGACTCGTCGGCGATCGTCGCGCTGGCCGCCCGGGAGAAGCCTGACATCCACGCGTTCACCGCCGGCTTCGCCGCCGGTGGGTACAGCGAGATCGAGGTGGCTGCCGACACCGCCGGCCAATTGGGGGTACGGCTGACGCCCACCGTGGTCTCCGACGACGACGTCCTGGCCGCCCTGCCGCGGATCGTCCAGCTCCTCGACGACCCGGTCGCCGACCCGTCGCTGATCCCGCTCTACTTCCTGGCCCGGACCGCCGCCCGGCACGTCACAGTGGTGCTCTCCGGCGAGGGCTCGGACGAGCTGTTCGGCGGCTACCGGATCTACCGGGAGCCGCTGTCGCTGGCCGGCGTCGACAAGCTGCCGCCCGGCGTCAAGCGCGGCCTGCGCCACCTCGCCGACGTGCTGCCCGAGGGGGTCCGCGGGCGCTCGTTCATCGAGCGCGGGACGACCCCGATCGAGCAGCGCTACTACGGCAACGCGCGGATCTTCACGCCGGAGGAGAAGTCCCGGCTGCTGCGGTACACCGCGCAGCCGCACACCGACATCACCGCCCACCTGTACGCCGAGACCGCCGACGTCGACGACGTGGCGTCGATGCAGTACGTGGACCTGCACACCTGGCTGCCCGGCGACATCCTGGTGAAGGCGGACCGGATGTCGATGGCGCACAGCCTGGAGCTGCGGGTGCCGTTCCTGGACCAGCAGGTCTACGCGGCCGCCGCCGGCCTGTCCACCGAGCTGAAGCTGCCGGCCGGCGCGAAGTCGACCAAGCACGCGTTCCGGGAGGCGATGAAGGGCATCGTCCCGGAGTCCGCCCGGGACCGGGCCAAGCTGGGCTTCCCCACCCCGACCCGGCTGTGGCTGAAGGGCCCGATCGGCGACTGGGCCGACTGGCTGATGTCGTCCTCGCAGGCCGGTCACCTGATCGATCTGAACTACGCGCGCGGGCTGCTGGCCGAGCACCGGCGCGGCGAGGCGGACCGCTCGCGCAAGGTCTGGACGGTGACGATGTTCTGCCTCTGGCACGCCATCGCCGTGGAGCGGTCGATCACTGTGGAGCCGGATATCACTGTCGATCCGGATGTCACTGTCAAGCCGGATGTCACTGTCGAGCCGGATATCGCGGGCGTATCGAATTTCGGATACGCCACCGCAACAGCCGTCCCGCTCCGATAGGAGCCATGAATTCCAGGATCCTGCTTCTCGGCCTGGCGCTGCCCGGCGTGGCGGCCGTCCTCTACGTCCTGCGGCGGCCGCTGCTGATGGCGGCGCCGCGCTGCCTGGCCAGGCACTGGCACGGCTGCTACGACACCGAGAACGGCGTGCTGCTGATGATGCTGGCCGGGCTGCCGCTGGCCGCGCTGGCGGCGTGGGCCCTGGCCCGCCTCCGCGGCGACGGCCGGCTGTCGCTGGCCGAGGTCGGCATGGTGTACGGGACCGTGCCGCTGCTGTGGCTGACCCTGATGCCGGGTCCGGGGGCCGGCCTGGTCGACGGCCGGATCAGCCTGGTGCCGCTGCGCGACCTGGCCACGATGGGCCCGCTCGGGATCGGCGGCAACCTGCTGATCTTCGCGGCGCTGGGGTTCTTCGCCCCGATCCGGTTCGCGGCGCTGGCGTCGGCGCCGCGGATCCTCGCGCTCGGCGCGGGCTGCTCGGCGCTGGTCGAGATCGCGCAGTACGCGCTGCGGCTGGACCGGGTCTCCTCGGTCGACGACGTGCTGGTCAACGCGGCCGGCGCGGTGCTCGCCGGGCTGGCGTCGCGGCGCTGGTGGCGCGGCACGGCGCAGGTACCGTCGTACTGATGCGGGTATTGATCGTGGAGGACGAGCCGCACCTTGCCGAGGCGGTCCGGGACGGCCTGCGGCTGGAGGCGATCGCCGCCGACATCGCTGGCGACGGCGGCGCCGCGCTGGAGCTGCTCGCGGTCAACTCCTACGACCTCGCGGTGCTGGACCGGGACATCCCCGGCCCGTCCGGCGACGAGGTGGCCCGGCACATCGTCGCGGCGGGCCTGGGCATCCCGATCCTCATGCTCACCGCCGCCGGCCGGATCGACGACAAGGCCTCCGGGTTCTCCCTCGGCGCCGACGACTACCTGACCAAGCCGTTCGACATGCGCGAGCTGGTCCTGCGGCTGCGGGCGCTGGACCGCCGCCGCGGGCACGCCCGTCCCCCGGTCCGCGAGATCGCCGGCCTGCGGGTCGACCCGTTCCGCCGGGAGGTGTTCCGCGACGGCCGCTACGTCGCGCTCACCCGCAAGCAGTTCGCCGTCCTGGAGGTGCTGGTCGCCGCCGAGGGCGGCATCGTGAGCGCCGAGGAGCTGCTGGAACGCGCCTGGGACGAGAACGCGAACCCGTTCACCAACGCCGTGCGGATCACCGTCTCCGCGCTGCGCAAACGCCTGGGCGAGCCCTGGATGATCGCCACGGTGCCGGGCGTCGGGTACCGGATCGACGCGCATGCCTAGACGCCCGGGCCTCAGCGTCCGCCTCAAGCTCACCCTCAGCTACGCCGCTGTCATCCTGGTGACCGGCGCCCTGCTGCTCGCCGCGGTGTGGATGTTCCTGCTGCGCTACGTCCCGGACCAGGCGCTCATCGTGCGCGCCGACACTCCCCTGCACGGCGTCTTCCCGGTCCGGTCCACCCTGCTGCACGTGTTCGCGCCCCGCGCCGCCGCGCTCCTCGGGTTCCTGCTGGTCTTCGGCCTGCTGGCCGGGTGGTTCCTGGCCGGCCGGATGCTCGCCCCGCTGGCCCGGATCGCGGACGCGGCGCGGGCGGCCGGGCGCGGGTCGCTGTCCCACCGGATCCGGATGACCGGCCGCCAGGACGAGTTCCGGGAGCTGTCCGACACCGTCGACACGATGCTCGGGCAGCTCGAGTCCCACGTCGCCGAGCAGCAGCGGTTCGCCGCGAACGCCTCCCACGAGCTGCGCACGCCGCTGGCCATCTCCCGCGCCCTGCTGGACGTCGCCCGCCGGGACCCCGGGCACGACCGGGACGAGCTCCTCGACCGCCTGCACGCCGCCAACACCCGGGCGATCGACCTCACCGAGGCCCTGCTGCTGCTCAGCCGCGGCACGGTCAGCCGGGCGCCGGCCGACCTCTCGCTGATCGCCGAGGAGGCCGCCGAGACGCTGCTCCCGCTCGCCGAACAGCGCGGGATCACCCTGGAGGTCACCGGCGGGGCGGCGCCGGCCAGCGGCTCCGCCGAGCTGCTGCTGCGGATGGTGACGAACCTCGTCCAGAACGCGATCGTCCACAACCTCCCCGCCGGCGGCACGGTGACCGTGCACACCGGGGAGGACGCCGGCACGAGCGTGCTCCGGGTGGAGAACACCGGCAGCACGCTCGCCCCCGACTTCGTGCCGGCCCTCACCGAGCCGTTCCGGCGCGGGACCGAACGGGTCCGCAGCGACGAGCATCCCGGAGTCGGCCTCGGCCTGGCCATCGTGCACAGCATCGTCCGCGCCCACGACGGGACGCTCGGCCTGCGCCCCCGCGCCGGCGGGGGCCTGCTGGTCACGGTGCGCCTTCCGGGTACGCCCTAAGCCCGCCCGCCCGCGTCGGCGTAGCCGACCATGTTCGCGGCCGCGGCCGCCTGGCGCAGGTGATCCCGGTGCTTCTCGACAACCGGAATGGCGTCCTCGGCCAGCCTCCTGACCGTGCGGGCGTCGCTCTCCTCCGCCGCCGCCTCGATCATCGCGAGGGCCTCCCGGTGGGCGGCGAGCTGGGTGGAGATGAAGTACTCGTCGAAGGTGTCGGCGCCGGCCGCCTCGTACCGGGCGGCCAGGGCCTGCTGCTCGGCGTTGGGCTTGTCCGGCAGGTAGACGCGCAGTTGCCGGGCCACGTTGTAGAGCGCGGCGTCGAGGCGGATGTGGTCGCCCATGAACATGCCGGCCAGCTCCTTCACCCCCTTGTCGGTGGTCTTGAACCAGGCCAGGCGGCCCGCGGCGATCTCGGCGAGGTTGACCTGGTGGGCCGCCATGAGGAAGGCCGCGTCCCGCTGCGAGACGGCGGGAACGGCGGCCGGGCGGGACGTGGCCGGGTTGGACGCGGCCGGGCCGGACGTGGCCGGGGCGGGTGCCGCTGGGGCCGATGCGGCGGGTGCGAGCAGGGCCCCGGCCAGTCCGAGGGTGGTGGCGATGCGCCGGAAGAGCATGCTGTTCTCCTTACGTGAGAATTGCAGCGTATCGGCGTTAAATGAGGCAATTTACCGGTTTCGGCGGCTTGGCCCCCGCGGGCCGATGAGTTCCGGGCGCGGCGCCGGTCATACCCGGCATGGCGACGATTTTCCCGGTCGGCTCGGGGGTGGGCCGCGCCGAGATCCCCGCGCTCTGCGCCGATCTCGGCGCGCTGCTGCACGGCCGGAGACCCGGCGTGGTGCTCTGCGAGATGACCGGCCCGGGACCGCCCGGCGTGGCGACGGTCGAGGCCCTGGCCCGGCTGCGGCTCACCGCCCAGCGGCACGGGTGGCAGCTGCGCGTCCGCGGCATGACCGCCGATCTGCACCAGCTGATCGGCGTGCTCGGCCTGTCCGCCACCCTGCCGGCGGACGGCGACATCCAGCCCTGACATGAACGGCGCGACATCGTTCATGGACATGCGCCGAACGGCTGATCACCGATGATCGACCATCGGCTAGAACTGATCACTATCTGATGTGCACGATCAACGGGGGTGGACGCATGTCCCGACGAGGCTGGCTGAGCATGCTGGTGACCGCGCTGCTGGCGGTGACGGCCGGAGTCCTGATCAATCCCGCGCCCGCGGCGGCGGCCGCGTGGGAGTACGACAACGCGGTGGCGTCCAGCGCCCCGAGCGGCGACTACGAGTGCCACTCGGTGACCGGCGTGACCGCGTGCTACAAGCCGTACGGCGACTGGTTCTACGTGAAGGACACCGCCGCGGACAGCGCCTCGGCCACCGCCATGTGGTACATGAACTACAACCGGGACTGGAACTACTGGGACCGCCAGGGCGAGTGCCGCAACAAGCTCGGCAACGGCAAGTGGGGCGCCTGCAACAAGGACCTCGACGAGGAGGGTTTCGTCAAGATGACCGGCCGGGTCGTCGACTTCTCCCCCGAGCCGGACGAGTTCATCCGCTCCACCGGCTGGTTCTGGGTGCAGTAAGGCTCAGCGCCGGGGCGGCAGGTCGAAGAGCGGGAACAGGCGGCCGGTGTCGAGGAAGTTGGTGACCGACGCGACCCGGCCGCCGGAGATCTCCAGAACGATCAGCGCCCACGGCTCGTGCCCGTCGCCGGACGCCGCCGGCCGGTACTGCCCGAACGCGGGCAGCCCGTTCGCCACCGTCGGCACCAGCCGCGAGCCCCGGCAGCCGCTGCCGGTGCCGGACATCCACGCGGTGATGTCGTCGGGGCCGCGCAGCCAGAGCGGCAGCGGCGGCATCGACAGCGTGGCGTCGTCGTGCAGCAGGGCGGTCAGCGCGGTCAGGTCGTACTCCTCGAACGCCTTCACGTAGCGCGCCAGCAGGGCCCGCTGGTCGGCGTCGAGCGGCTGGTAGACGTCGGCGGACTGGGTGGTGGCGGACAGGTCGGCGGCGGCGATCGTGGCCCGGGCCCGCTGCAGGGCGCTGTTGACCCCGGCGACCGAGGTGCCGAGCAGCTCGGCCACCTCCTGCGCCGACCAGGCGAGCACCTCGCGCAGCAGCAGGACCGCCCGCTGCCGGGCCGGCAGGTGCTGCAGCGCGGCCACGAACGCCAGCCGGACCGATTCCCGTTCGGCGATCACGTGCGCGGGGTCCGTACCCTCGAAAAGCCTGCCGTCCGGAACCGGCCCCACCCAGATCTCCTCCGGCCGGGGCTCGCCGGGGTCGGTCGCGTGACCGGAACCGGCCGGGCCGAGGTCCATCGGCCGGACCCGGCGCTGCGCTGCGCCGAGCATGGTGAGGCAGACGTTCGTGGCGATCCGGTACAGCCAGGAGCGCAGCGCGGAGCGTCCCTCGAACCGGTCGAAGCCCTTCCAGGCGCGGATCATCGTGTCCTGCACGGCGTCCTCGGCCTCGAACATCGAACCGAGCATCCGGTAGCAGTACCCGGTGAGCTCCGGACGGAAGGGCTCCAGCTGCGTCGCGATGTCGGTCACACGGGCGAACCTAGCCCAATCGGAAATTCCTTGGCCACCCGCGATGAGTTTCCGCCGCCCGCCCGGTCTACCCGGCATGGCTTACGCAGACGTGAACGGCATCAACCTCTACTACGAGATCCACGGCGCCGGCCGCCCGCTGGTGCTCCTGCACGGCGGCCTCGGCTCGGGCGAGATGTTCGGCGAGAACCTGGACCGGTTCGCCGCGAACCACCAGGTCATCCTCCCCGACCTGCAGGGTCACGGCCGCACCGCCGACGTGGACCGGCCGCTCGACTACGCGACGATGGGCGACGACATCGCCGCCCTGATCGCGCACCTGGGCCTGGAGAAGCCGGACGTGGTCGGCTACTCGCTCGGCGGCGGCGTGGCCCTGCAGGTCGCGATCCGGCACCCGGAGACGGTGTCCAAGGTGGTCGCCGGATCGGCCGGGATCCGGCGCGGCGCCATCTACCCGGAGATCCTGGAGCAACAGCTCCAGGTCTCCGGCGCGTCCGCCGAGTTCATGAAGGACACCCCGATGTACGAGCTGTACCAGCGGGTCGCGCCGCACCCGGAGCACTTCCCCCGGCTGCTCGACAAGATCGGCGAGACGATGGCGAAGGACTACGACCTCACCGAGGAGGTCCGCGGCCTCCAGGTCCCGACGCTGGTCATGGCGGCCGACGCGGACATGTGCCCGCCGAGCCACTTCGTCGAGGTGTTCGCGCTGCTCGACGGCGGGCAGCGGGACGGCGGCTGGATGGGTGAGGGCCGGCCCAAGGGCGGGCACGCGCTCGCCATCCTGCCCGGCCTCACCCACTACAACGTGGTCGACTCCCCGCTGTTCGCGGCCACCGCGCTCGCCTTCCTCGATCAGCCGGCCCTCGATCAGCCGGTTCTCGATCAGCCGGCCCTCGATCAGCCGGCGCAGTAGGCGCGCAGGTGCCGGGCGGTCAGGGTGTCCGCGGCGACCAGCTCGGCGGGGGTGCCGGTGAAGACCACCGCGCCCCCGTCGTGCCCGGCGCCCGGGCCCAGGTCGACGATCCAGTCCGCCCGGGCCATCACCGCGAGATGATGCTCGATCACCACCACCGTGTTCCCGGCGTCGACCAGCCGGTCCAGCAGGGCCAGCAGCTGGTCGACGTCGGCCAGGTGCAGCCCGCTGGTCGGCTCGTCCAGCAGGTACGTCGCGGTGCCGCCAGCCATGTGCACGGCCAGCTTGAGGCGCTGCCGCTCACCGCCGGAGAGCGTGTTGAGCGGCTGGCCCAGGGTGAGGTACCCCAGGCCGACCGCGGCCAGCCGGTCCAGGATCACCCGCGCCGCCCGTTCGGAGGAGCTCGGCTCGGTGAAGAACTCGAGGGCGTCGGTGACCGGCATGGCCAGGACCTCACTGATGTCGCGGCCGCGCAGCTTGTAGCCGAGCACCTCGGCGGTGAACCGCTTGCCCTCGCACTCCTCGCAGACCGTCGCGACACCGGCCATCATCGCGAGATCCATGTAGACCAGGCCGATGCCCTTGCAGTTCGGGCAGGCGCCCTGGGAGTTCGCGCTGAACAGGGCCGGTTTCACCCCGTTGGCCTTGGCGAACGCGGTCCGGACCGGGTCGAGCAGGCCGGTGTACGTGCCCGGGTTGCTGCGCCGGGAGCCGCGGATCGCCGACTGGTCGACCACGATGACGCCGTCGCGCTGCGGCAGCGACCCGTAGATCAGCGAGCTCTTGCCGGAGCCGGCCACCCCGGTCACGACGGTCAGCACGCCGGTGGGGATGTCCACCGACACGTCGCGCAGGTTGTGCCGCGTGGCGTTGCGGATCGGTATCTCGCCGGTGTGCGGGCGGACCACGTCCTTGAGCCCGACCCGGTGGCCGAGGTAGCGCCCGGTGACGGTGTCCGAGGCCCGCAGTCGCTCCACGGTGCCCTCGAACTGGATCCGGCCGCCGGCCGGTCCCGCGCCCGGTCCGAGATCGATCACATGGTCGGCGATCGCGATGGTCTCCGGCTTGTGCTCGACCACGAGGACCGTGTTGCCCTTGTCGCGCAGCCGCAGCAGCAGCCCGTTCATCCGCTCGATGTCGTGCGGGTGCAGGCCGACCGTGGGCTCGTCGAAGACGTACGTGATGTCGGTGAGCGGCGAGCCGAGGTGGCGCACCATCTTGACCCGTTGCGCCTCCCCGCCCGAGAGGGTGCCCGACTCGCGGTCCAGTGACAGGTACCCGAGTCCGATCTCGACCAGCGAGTCGAGGGTCTGCCGCAGGGTCGCCACGACCGGCGCGACGGACGGCGCGGTGATCCCGCCGATGAACGCGGCGAGGTCGCTGACCTGCATGGCGGAGCACTCGGCGATGTTGCGCCCGTCGATCCGGGAGGCGCGGGCCTCCGGGCGCAGACGGGTTCCGCCGCAGTCCGGGCAGGCCGCGAACGTGACCGCCCGGTCGATGAAGGCCCGGATGTGCGGCTGCTGCGCGTCCCGATCCTTGCTCAGAAAGGACCGCTGCACCTTCACGACCAGGCCCTCGTAGTTGGTGTTGATCCCGGCGATCTTCACCTTGGTGGCCTCGCGGTAGAGGAAGTCCTGCAGTTCCTGCTCGGTGAAGTCCCGGACCGGTTTGTCGGGGTCCAGGAATCCGGACTCGGTGAAGTTCTTCACGTACCAGCCGCCGAGGGCGAAGCCGGGCACCGTGATCGCGCCCTCGTTGACCGACTTGGATCGGTCCACGAGCTGGTCGACGTCGATCGTGGAGACCTTGCCGATGCCCTCGCACGCCGGGCACATGCCCTCGGCGTTGAACGAGTAGGCCAGGGCGCTGCCCGCGCCCGGCTCGCCGAGCCGGGAGAAGACGATCCGGAGCATCGTGTACGCGTCGGTGGCGGTGCCCAGGGTGGAGCGGGCGTTCGACCCCATCCGCTCCTGGTCCACCACGATCGCGGCACTCAGGTGATGCAGCGCGTCGACGTCCGGTCGCGCCGGACTGCCCATGAACGACTGCAGGAACGCCGAGTACGTCTCGTTGATCAGTCGCTGGGACTCCGCCGCGATCGTGCCGAACACCAGCGACGACTTGCCGGATCCGGAGACTCCGGTGAAGACGGTCAGCAGGCGTTTCGGGATGTCGACGGAAACGTTGAGTAGGTTGTTCTCCCGGGCGCCGCGAACTTCGATGGCTTCAGTCACGCGGCGACGCTATCGCGCCCTGCGGTCAGAAGCTGTCCGTTATCCAGCGCGGCGCCGCGCCCGGCGGGCCGCCAGCTCGTCGCCCTCGGCCGGCTCGTGGGGCAGGCCCACCGGCGCCGGAGCGGCCGGCTCGGCCGGCAGGTGCGACAGCGAGCCCTGGATCTCCTTGAACGCGCCGCCGATCGCGATGCCGAACACACCCTGGCCGCCCTGGAGCAGATCGACGACCTCCTCCGGCGACCGGCACTCGTAGACGGTCGTCCCGTCCGAGATCAGCGTGATCTCGGCCAGGTCGTCCACCCCGCGCGAGCGCAGCGTCTCGATCGCCCGGCGGATGTTCTGCAGGGAGACACCGGCGTCCAGCAACCGCTTGACGACCTTGAGGACCACCAGGTCGCGGAAGGAGTAGAGCCGCTGGGTGCCGGAGCCGGACGCGTCGCGCACACTCGGCACGACAAGCGTGGTCCGCGCCCAGTAGTCGAGCTGCCGGTAACTGATGCCCACGGCCTGACACGCCGTGACCCCGCGGTAGCCGACCGAGCCGTCCTCGCCGACGAGTGGGCCTTCAAGAGGCTGCTCGTGCACGCGAATACCTCCCCCTGCCCATGAACGAATCTAGGCGGTATGCCGGTTCACCTGGACTTCACGAGCGTATATCTCAGCCCCGGTGGAAACATGGAGGTAACCGCACGACACGCCGCGTGCGGGCGAGGGATTCCTTCGGCGAGCGTCGATAGGTCAGACGCTTCAGCCCGCGAAGTCCTCCGGCCGCACCTGGTCGAGGAACTCGCGGAACTTCTCCACCTCGTCCTCCTGCTCGTCCGGGATCACGATGCCGGCCTCGGTGAGCACCTGGTCGGCGCACCGGATCGGCGCGCCCACCCGCAGCGCCAGCGCGATCGAGTCGCTCGGCCGCGCGGAGACCCGCAGCTCGTCACCGATCAGCAGGTCGGCGTAGAAGACGTTGTCCTTCAGCTCGGTGATCTCGACCGCCTTCAGCGGCGCGTCCAGAGCGGTGAGGATGTCCCGCAGCAGATCGTGCGTCAGCGGGCGAGCCGGTTTGACGCCCTGCTGCTCATACGCGATCGCGGTCGCCTCCACCGCACCGATCCAGATCGGGAGGTACCGATCGCCGTCGACCTCCCGCAGCAGGACGATCGGCTGGTTGCTCGGCAGCTCCACCCGGACCCCGACCACGCTCAGCTCGCGCACCGCATGCCTCCGTGTCGTTGTTTTGTCGCCGCTGTCGGTCCAGCCGCCCCTAACCTGCACGGTACACGCACGCGTCCTCGGTCCGACCTGTGCGGGATACCCCTGTCCAGGGTAGGCCGAACGCCGGTCAGCGGCCGAGTTCGCCGCGCAGGCCGGAGCGGACCAGAGCCGCGTGCAGCCGCTGCGAAAGCGCCTGCAGCTCACGGGCCGTCTCCGCGGCCCGGGCCCGGGCCGCCGGGTCCTGCTGGCGGGCCAGCGGCGCCAGCAGTTGTGTGAACAGGCCCACTTCGCGGTCCGCGGCGTTGCGGAACGCGCGCAGGTGACGGGCCTCAAGCCCGTACCGGCCGAGCCCGACCACGGCCTCCACGATGATCACCGCGTCGGCGTCGTACCAGCCCGGCGGACGGGCCGTGACCAGGCCGATCTGCTCCAGCTCGGCCAGCACCGCCTCGTCCACGCCGGTGCGCTCGATCAGGTCGGCCTTCGGGATCCGGGCGTCCGCCGGGTCGGCGGGCCGGGAGGGGCCCACCGCCACCAGCGTCGGCCGCTGCGGCACCGCCGGCTCCTGCTCCATCCGGTCCAGCTGCTCGCGGATGACCCGCAGCGGGAGGTATTGATCCCGCTGCGCGGTCAGCACGAAACGCAGCCGGGCCACGTCGTTCCAGGAGTACTTGCGGTACCCGGAGGCGGTGCGTTGCGGGTCGACAAGACCCTCCGCCTCCAGGAACCGCAACTTCGAGATCGTGGTGTCGGGGAACTCGGTGCGCAAATGGGCCAGCACCTCCCCGATGCTCATCAGCGCACTCTCACGCCCGCCCGCGGAGCCGGAAGCTCCCGGGTCGCGCGCGGCCGCCCCCGACGCGTTCACGCCCGGCCGCCCTCGCCCTCCGGTCGCGGACCGGCGATGAACACCAGACGGAACTTGCCGATCTGGACCTCGTCGCCGTTGCTCAGTGTCGCGGCCTCGACGCGCTCCCGGTTCACGTACGTGCCGTTGAGCGAGCCGACGTCGCGGACGGTGAACGTGCCGCCGTCACGGTGGAACTCGGCGTGGCGGCGCGAAACCGTCACGTCGTCGAGGAAAATGTCACTGTCCGGGTGCCGTCCACTGGTCGTCACGTCGTGGTCGAGCAGGAACCGGGCACCCGCGTTCGGGCCACGGCGGACCACCAGCAGCGCCATACCGGGCGGCAGCGAACCGGACATCCGGCTCGGCACCACGTCGGTCTCGGGTCCCTCGAGCACCTCGTCAAGGGCGCCAAGGTTCAGCGTGGACGTGACGTCGAGTGGGGGAAACTCGTCGTCTGGGCGCGTCATCGGACCACCTCACGGATCAGTTGGTCGTCGCCTCCCGGCGAGGCTCGCAGCACTGCGGTCCCCGGCCGGGGCCAATTGCTGGCCCGACGCACGACTATCGGTTTCAAAGGAATAACAGTTCTTCGTGTGCTTGGCGAGCCTAGTCAGCCTCAATATCGCTGAGCAACAAGACTCGCGGAGGCCGATATGCGCTTTATCAGCTCTCGGTCAGAGCGCGATACGCCGCGGCGTCGAGCAGAGAATCGAGTGCCGCCGGATCGTCCGGCGCGATCTCCACCAGCCAGCCCGCAGCGTACGGCTCGCCGTTGATGATTTCCGGCTCGTCGGCGAGGGTGCCGTTCTTCGTCACCACCGTGCCCGCTATCGGCGCGTAGATCTCCGAGACGCTCTTCGTCGACTCGATCTCACCGAGCGAGTCACCCGCCTGCACCACCGTGCCCTCGTCGGGCAACTGCACGAAGACGATGTCACCCAGGGCGTCCTGCGCGAAGTGGGTGATGCCCACCCGCACAGGGCCGCTGCCGTCGCCGGCGACCCACTCGTGCTCCGCGGTGTACCGCAGATCCTCAGGAATCAACGCTTCCTCCGTTTATCACGAAACCGGACGCGCGTACTGCAAGGCTGTCGCCTTGCGCACCTCGGTCACCTCGACCATGGGACGCGAGTCCATGGTCACGCTACCGCCGTCGTTCTTCACCGACGCGACCACCCCGCCCGGGATTTGCAGCGCGGTGCTCATCGTTCCCGCCGGACCGATCACCAGAAGCCGGAACTTACCGGTCAGGTGCACGCCATCGGCGAGGATTCCGCCACCTTGGGCGTCGACGAAATAGGTCGCCGCCACAATGCGCACGGCCGCGCCGTTCTCCCCGATCAGCTGCATGACCTCGCCACCCGAGCCGCGCAGCTCCTGAACGGCGTTGAGGATCCCGGACGCCTTCACCTTCTCCAGCGTGATCTCCAGACCGGGACCGCGGCCGGGCAGGGTGCCGGCCAGCAGGCCCAGCTCCTCGCTGCGCTTGCTCGCCTCGGCGAGGGCCGCCTCCCGCCCCTCGACACCCGAGGAGAGCTGCTGACGGGTCGTCTCCAGGGCCTGGATCTCGGAGAGCAGCCGGCTGTCCTGCGCCTCCAGGTCGCTCAGGATCCGGACCAGGTCCTCCTGCCGCGCGGTCGCCAGCCCGTCCTCCGCGTCGTTGCTGCGCAGCTGCACCACCAGCATGAAACCCAGCAGCGCGAGGAGCACCCAGATCAGCGTCCCGGCCGGCGCCGGGCGCCGGAGCCGTCTGGGGCGAGCGTTAACAAGATCACTTTCCGGGGGTACGGGTTCGGCATCGTCACGCTTTTCACTCGATGGGGGCGTCTCCTCCGCCGCGGGGGTCTCCGCCCCGGGCGGAGCCGTCACGGTCTCCCCCACAGCGTCCCGGGCGGCATCCCGGCCGGCATCGTCACGGGCGGCATCGTCACGGGCGGCATCGTCGCGGGCGGCATCGTCGCGGGCGGCATCGTCGCGGCCAGCACCGTCCTGGCCGGCGTCGTCACGCCGGGCGTCGTCTCGGTCGGTCATCGCAGTCCCCATCCCGTCCTACGCCCGGAACAGGTGCCGGCGGATCGCCGCGACATTACCGAAAATCCGCACACCGAGCACCACGACGACACCCGTGGAGAGCTGACCGCCCACGCCGAGCTGGTCGCCGACATAGACGATCAGCGCCGACACCAGCACGTTCGATATGAACGACACGACGAACTGCTTGTCGTCGAATATGCCGTCCAGTTTGGCCCGCACCCCGCCGAACACCGCGTCCAGCGCCGCCACCACCGCGATCGGCAGATAGGGCACCAGCTCCGGCGGCACGGCCGGTTGGAACACGATGCCCAGCAGGACACCGGCGAGCAGAGCGAGTACGGCGATCATCGGCCGCCTTCCGACGCAGAGCCGGACGGCACGGGGGATCCGGAGCCGTCCGGCGACGAAGAGGAGGAGCCCGACGGCGCGGGCGGTGGGGTGCTCGGAGTGGCGACCCGCAGCTTCAGCTCGGTCGCCGCCTCCAGCGTCACGTCTTTCACCTCGGCCGCCTCGAACGACATGCCGTACCGCGCGACGAGGGTCTCGAAGAAGTGCCCGGCGTAACCCTTCCGGAAGTCGCCGGCCAGGTCGTCCGGCCCGATCGCCACCACCTCGTACGGCGTGGCGACCGGCTGCACGTTGACCAGGATCGCCTCGCCCGCCTGCCGGATCGTCGACGTGGCGGTGAGGCGCTGCCCGTTGATGGAGATCGCCTCGGCGCCCGCGCTCCACAGCGCGTTCGCGGCGAGCTGCAGGTCGGTGTCCTTCACCCGGCTCTCGACCCGCCGTTCCCCGGTCACCGGGTCCACCGACGTCGGGCCGTCCGCCAGGGTGATCTTCGCGCCGGAGCCGCGCACGGTCTCGAACCCGGTGGCCGCCTCCAGGTCGCGCAGCTCGGCCAGCGCGGCCCCGCTGAGCTCCCGCTCGCGCAGCGCGGCGACCTCCTCGGCCAGCGCGTCCGCGCGGCTGCGTAGCTCGGCGGTCTCCCCCCGGCGGTTCTCCACCTGGTCGACCAGCTCGTCGCGGGCCTGGGTGCGGGCCGGCTCCTCGGCGACCGTCTGCTGGTAGGCCACCACCAGCAGGAAGCCGATCACCAGCAGGACGACAGCGGTCGAGCCGGCGGCCATGCTCCGGGCGGCGCCGGTACGCCCGCGGCCCTCGGCCTTGCGGGCGGCGGCATCGGCGTAGCCGGGGTCGAGCGGGTTCTGGAAGAGGGCGGTCAGGAAGTCCGGGCCGTACGTCCGCTTGCCCGAGCCGCCGTCCGGATCCGGAACCGTCACGGCTCGACCGTCCGCGGCGGCGCGGTCCGCGCGTCCGCCCGGTCGGCCCGCAGCAGCTGCGTAACCTGGATCAGGTAGAGCACCGCGGCCGCCCAGTAGAGCGCCAGCGCCCACCAGGCCAGGCCCCAGCCGGTCGGGTACGCCCAGGACTCCCACGAGGGCACGGCTTTCGCCAGCAGGATGATCGGGAACGCGGCGAGCAGCAGGAACGTGCCGGTCTTGCCGACGTAGTGCACGGGCAGCGGCCCGTAGCCGTGCCGGCGCAGCACCAGCAGCGCCACACCCATCACCGCTTCGCGGAGCAGCAGCGCGCCGGTGAACCACCACGGGACCACGTCGCGCACGGTGAAGCCGATCAGCGTGGCCAGGATGTAGAGCCGGTCCGCGAACGGGTCGAGCAGCTCACCGAGACGGCTCACCGAGTTCATCCGGCGGGCCAGGTAGCCGTCGACCCAGTCGGTCGAGCCGCCGATCGCCAGCACGATCACCGCGGCCACGTCGTGCTCCGCGACCAGCAGCAGGTAGAGGAAGAGCGGGACGCCGGCCAGCCGCAGAAAGCTGATCACGTTGGGGAGGGTGAAGATGCGATTGGAGGTCTCGATGGACGGCGCAGGTCGCTGCGACATCACGACTTCCTCTCCCCCTCGGCCCGGGCCCCCGCTCGGCGCCTGACTCGTGATCGGGGCCGCACGGCTCCGCCCACTCGCCGAGCAACTATAACCAGCCGCGTTCCCGTGCCCGACGCGCAGTCACAGGAGCCACACCCTCTACTGCGTCCTAGGAGGCTAGACCAATGGCCGGGTCGACCCATCACCGAGTGGTATACCAGTGTCCGCTTTCACAGCGGCCCCTTCTGCTGCCGTTGCGCCAGGCCAGGACGGGCGGAGGGATGAACACGGCGGGTAATCGACAGTTGGCAACGTGTCACCGCACGGCCAAGCTGGAGGCGTGTTGTCGATGAAGCATGTGATCCGCAGCGTGGACGAGGCACAGCAGGTGCTCAACGAGTCGTTCTACGCCATGGCCGTCGAGGTGCTCGCTCCCCTGCCGGGCTGGACCGCCTCGTTCGCGGTCGGCGGCGACGACACGGTCATGATCGGCGACCTGCACCTCGGCGTGGACGTGCGGATCGACGCCGGCGAGCTGGGCGCGTACCACGTGAACCTGCCGTTCTCCGGCCACATGGTCTTCCGGCAGGGCAGCTCCGCGCCGCGGCTCGCCTCCGCCACGCACGCCGGCGTCTACCTGCCGACCGGGCACACGATCGTGGACCGCTGGTCCGGCGACTGCCGGATCATCGCCGTGAAGATCGGCCGCGCCGAGCTGGAGAACCATCTGTCGCTGATCCTGGACGCGCCGGTGCGCGGCCCGATCGACCTGACACCCGAGCTCGACGTCCGCCGGGGCGCCGGCGCCGCCTGGGCCCGGCTGGCCCGGATGGTCGCCGCCGACACCTCCGAGGCCGGGCTCACCCGGCATCCGGTGATCGGCGCCCGGCTGCGCGAGGTCCTGGTCAGCGGCCTGCTGGCGGCAAGCGACCACCGGTACCGGGACGCGATGGAACGCCATCGCCCGGCCCTCGCCGCGCCCGGCGCGATCCGGCGGGTGGCCGAGGCGATGCGCGCGCAGCCGGGCCGCCCGTTCACCGTGGCCGATCTCGCCGCCATCGCCGGCGTCGGCGTGCGGTCACTGCAGCAGAGCTTCCAGAGGTACGCGGGGATGCCCCCGATGACCTATCTGCGGCAACTGCGGCTCGGCCTGGTCCACGAGGAGCTGCGCCAGGCCGCGCCCGGAACGACCGTGGCACAGGTCGCCTACCGCTACGGCTTCACCCACCACAGCCGCTTCGCCGCCGCCTACCGCGAACGGTACGGCGTCGCTCCCTCGCACACCCTCCGCACCTGACCCCCGCCGGGCCGGGCCGATCAGCGGCGACCCCGGCGGGCGCGGACGTAGTCGTCGATGACGTAGCGGCCCAGTTCCTCGGCGTCCGGGCTGAAGACGCGGCCCCCGTTGCGCTCGGCCACCTTGCCGATGAAGCGCTGCAGCCCCGGATCCTCGCCCAGCATGAAGACGTTGAGCGTGGCGCCGTACCGGGTGAGCTGGTCCACCTCGCGCACCGTCGCCCGCACGGTCTCCGGCAGCGGCGGCCACCAGAAGATCGCCTCGCCGTCCTCCTCCAGGTGCGCGGTCGGCTCGCCGTCGGTCACCACGAGCACCACCGGCTCGGCGCCGGGATGCCGGCGCAGGTGCCGGCCGGCCAGCAGAAGCGCGTGCTGCAGGTTGGTGCCCTTCTCGACGGTCGGCTCGATCGCCGCCAGCTCGCCCTGGCCGAGCGTCTGCGCGTGCAGGCCGAAGCCGATGATCTGCAGCGAGTCCTGCGGGTACTTCGTGGCGACCAGGTGGGACAGCGCCAGGGCGGTCTGTTTCATCGGGCCCCAGCGGCCGTCCGCGTACATCGAGTACGACAGGTCGACGCAGAGAGCCACCGCCGCGGACGCGCGCCGCTCGGTCTCGGCGACCTCGAAGTCGTCCGGCTCAAGGCGTACCGGAAGGGTCTTGAGGTCTCGGGAAGCGGCCCGGCGGCGGACCGCGTTGCCGATCGTCCGCACCACGTCGAGCGGCTGGTCGTCGCCGAACTCCCAGCGCCGCGAGGAGCCGATCAGATCACCGGCCGCGCCCGCGTCGCGCATGTCGTGCTCGCCGCGCTTGCCCCCGGCGATGTCCTGGAAGATCCTCGCCAGGGCGGTGTGGCCGAGCCGGCGCAGCGCTTTCGGGGAGAGCGTCAGGCCCTCGGTGTCGCGCTGCACCCAGCCCTGACGCCGCAGCTCGCGTTCCAGCTCACGCAGCCGGCGCACGTCGTCGGCGGCGCCCCGGCCGAGCTGGCGTTCCACGGCCTCGACGTCCACGTCGTCCAGGGTGGCGCCGGGATGCTCCTGGCCGAGCTGGTCGATCACCTCGTCCAGGTCGGCGATCTCGCCGAGCGCGGACGCGGCGTCGCCGTAGCCCAGGTCGGCGGGACCGCGCATCCGTTCGCCGCGACCCCAGTTCAGGTTCGGGCGCAGCGACCGCAGGTTGTCGGTGAGCTCCGCCAGCCGGCTCGCGAGCGGGCCGTCGCCGAGCGCCTGGGCCATCAGGTTCTGCAGCTCCTCGCGCTGCTGCGGGCTGAGCGAGCGCATCAGCCGCTCGGCGGCGGCCGCCTGGCGGGCCAGCGAGTCGATCAGCTCGTCGACGGTGCGCGGGTTGTCCGGGAAGAACCGGCCGTGCTTGTCCATGAAGTCGCGGAAGGCGTCGTCGGTGTCCTCGCCGCGGGCGTGCTTGCCGAGCAGGTCGTTGAGGTCGGACACCATCGCCGAGACCTCGGCCATGTCGCCGTTCTGCAGCGCCTGCTTCATGCCGGCGAACCGCTGCGCGACGACCTCCTGCCGCAACCCGTCGAGGATCTGCTGGTAGATGCCGCGCGCCTCGTCCGAGGCCCAGCGGTACTCGGACAGTTCCGAGACGGCCTGGGAGACCGACCGCGGCAGGCTGTCCAGCTGCGCCTCGGCGAACCGCGCGTCGTCGTCGTCGCGGGCCGCCAGCGCGTCCCGCTCGGCGGCCAGGGCCTGGTCGAGCATCTGCCGGGCCCGGGTGACAGCGCCGTCCAGGTTGCCCCGGCGCAGCGCGTCACGCCGCAGCCGCTGCGCCCGTGCCCGCAGGTCGTCGAGCCCTCGGCCGTCCTGCGGGCCGCGCCGGATCAGGTCGCGCAGCGCGTCGCGCAGGCTGTCGCCGGCGAGCACCCGCTCCCCCATCGCGTCGACCGCGGCCCGCACGTCGTAGGGCGGGGCGAGCGGGTCCGGCCCGTCCCGCCACGCGCCGTAGCGAAAGACGCTGCCGCTCATGCCCGCCACCATGCCGGAGAGGTGAGAAGAGCCATGATCAGCTCCCGTACAGGGTGCGGCCGTCGTCGGTCAGCTCCTTGGCCAGCCGCCGGGTCAGGTGCAGTCCCTCGAGCACGAACTCCACACCGGACGCCGCCTGGCCGGGGCTCGGCGCGTCACCGAACCCGAGCCGGTCGAGCACCTTGGACAGGCCCGGCACGGTGCCGATCTGCCCGAGCAGCTCCTCGGCGCTGACCAGGTCGCCGGTCTGGACGATCGCGCCGTCGGCGACCAGGTCGGTGAAGCCGGAGAGGTCCAGGCCGCTGAGCCGGGCCCGGAACGTCTCGGCCGTCGCGACCCGCAGCAGGTGCCCGAGGATCTCGGTCTCCCGGCCCTCCTCGCCGCTCTCGAACTCGACCTTGCCACGCAGCGTGGACGTGACCGAGACCGCGTCGCAGATGCGGGCCACCGCCTCCCGCTCGCCGCGCAGGCCGGCCCGGCGCAGCGCGGACGCGGCGACGGTCTCGGCGGCCGCGATCGCGAACCGGGCGGAGACGCCGGACCGGGCGTCCACCGACGGCGACTCGCGGACGCCGCGCGTGTACCGGGCGAGGACGTCGACGAGGTGCTCGGGAACGGCCGCGACCAGGGCGGCCTCCTGACGGATCAGGGCGGTCTCGAGCTCCAGGTCGACCGGGTAGTGGGTGCGGATCTCGGCGCCGAAGCGGTCCTTCAGCGGAGTGATGATCCGGCCACGGTTGGTGTAGTCCTCCGGGTTGGCGGACGCCACCAGGAGCAGGTCGAGCGGGAGCCGGAGCTGGTACCCCCGGACCTGGATGTCGCGCTCCTCGAGCACGTTGAGCAGCGACACCTGGATCCGCTCGGCCAGGTCGGGCAGCTCGTTCACCGCGAAGATGCCCCGGTTCGTCCGGGGCACCAGGCCGAAGTGGATGGTCTCCGGGTCACCGAGCGCACGTCCCTCGGCCACCTTGATCGGGTCGACGTCGCCGACCAGGTCACCGACGCTGGTGTCCGGGGTGGCGAGCTTCTCGCCGTACCGCTCGGAGCGGTGCAGCCAGGAGATCGGCAGCAGGTCGCCGGTCTCGTCGGCCAGCCGGCGGGTCGCCGGGGTGAGCGGATGGTACGGATGCTCGTGCAGCTCCGAACCGGTGATGAACGGCGTCCACTCGTCGAGCAGGCCGGTCAGCGACCGGATCAGCCGGGTCTTGCCCTGGCCGCGCTCGCCGAGCAGCACCATGTCGTGGCCGGCGAGCAGGGCCCGCTCGACCTCGGGGAGGACCGTGTCGTCGTACCCCACGATGCCGGGGAAACGCGGCTGTCCGGTGCGCATGCGGTCCAGGAGGTTGGCGCGCAACTCCTCCTTGACGGTGCGGAACTCGTGCCCGCTCGCACGCAGCTCGCCCAGAGTGCGCGGCAGGTCGGCGGGGGGAATGGGTGTGATCGCGGAAGGAGCCTCTGTCACCGCAAGAACGCTACTCCTGTCGGTCCGGCAATCCACGAATGTGATCGGGGACGCATCCAGACCCGCGAGATTGGCTCTGGCTCACCCCGGCTGCCGCGGCGCACGCTCTGCGGCATGACGAACATCGCGAGGTACGTGGCCTTCAGCTCGGATCCGGCGGGCGGCAACCCGGCCGGTGTGGTCCTCGACGCCGCCGGGCTCGACGACGCGCGGATGCAGAAGATCGCGGCCGAGGTGGGGTACTCGGAGACCGCGTTCGTGACCGGCCCCGCCGGCGACGGGATCCGGGTGCGCTACTTCAGCCCGCTCGCCGAGATCCCGTTCTGCGGGCACGCCACTGTCGCCACGGCTGTCGCGCTCGGCGACGGCGACCACCTGTTCGTGACGAACGCCGGTCCGGTCCCGGTCGTCGCCGAGAACGGGGTGGCGACGCTGACCAGCGTGGACCCGCACGTGACGGACCTGCCGCCGGGCCAGCTGGCGGACCTGCTCGCGGCGCTGCGGTGGGACCACGGCGACCTCGACGAGCAGCTGCCGCCCCGGGTCGCGTACGCGGGGGCGTACCACCCGATCGTGGCCGTGACCAGCCGCCGGCGCCTCGCCGAGCTGGACTACGACGTGCCGGCGCTGAAGGCGCTGATGGAGGCGCGGGGCTGGACCACGGTGCAGCTGGTGTCCCGCGCGTCGGCGGACACCTTCGACGTGCGGGACCCGTTCCCGATCGGCGGCGTCTACGAGGACCCGGCGACCGGCGCGGCGGCGGCGGCGTTCGGCGGTTACCTGCGTGAGCTGGGGATCGTGCCGGCGGAGGCCACCGTTGGCCTGCGGCAGGGCGACGACATGGGCCGGCCCAGCCGGATCACGGTCCGGCTCGTCGCGGGCTCGCCCGGCGTGCGCGTCAGCGGAGAGGCCGTCCCGATCACGGAATAAGTTCCGCGGGCCGAGGGCTGCCCCTCACATGACGGCAACCCTGTTCGACCCGCGCACGCTGCTCGCGGAGAGCCGGCTCGGTGTCCTCGCCACGATCAAGGCGGACGGCCGGCCGCAGCTCTCCCCGGTCACGCCCCACTACGACACCGAGGCCGGCGTCATCATGGTCTCGATGACCGAGGGGCGGGCCAAGACCATCAACCTGCGCCGCGACCCGCGCGCCACACTGCAGGTGACGAGCGCGGACGGCTGGTCGTGGGCGACCGCCGAGGGCATCGCCACGCTCACCGGGCCGGGCGACGACCCGGCCGGCCCCGAGGTGGACGCGCTCGTCGACTACTACCGGCGGGCCGCCGGCGAGCATCCGGACTGGGACGAGTACCGGTCGGTGATGGTGTCCGACCGGCGGGTGCTGATGACGATGACCGTGGATCACGTCTACGGGGCCCGGCTGCGCTGATCCCGGGGATCCCGGCTGAATCTAGGATGGCGTTTGATGAGCGCCACCATGATTGCCCGGGATCTCGCCGCGGGGCACGGCGACCGCACCCTGTTCACCGGACTCGACCTCGTCGTCGCGCCCGGCGACGTGATCGGTCTGGTCGGAGTCAACGGGGCGGGCAAGACGACTCTCCTCCGTACCCTCGCTGGTCTGATCCCCACCGAGAGCGGAAACGTCGCGCTCAGCCCGCCCACCGCCAACGTCGGATATCTGCCGCAGGAACGGGAGCGGCGAGCCGGGGAGACCGTCCGCGACTTCCTGGCCCGCCGCACCGGGGTGGCCGCCGCGCAGGAGGCCATGGACACCGCCGCGCTCGCGCTCGCGGCCGGGGAACCGGACGCGGACGACCGGTACGCGGCAGCCCTGGAGCGCTGGCTCGACCTGGGTGGCGCCGACCTGGACGAGCGGGCCGAGGCGCTGACCATGGACCTCGACGCGCTGATGACCTCGCTCTCCGGCGGGCAGGCGGCCCGGGCCGGGCTGGCGTCGCTGCTGCTCAGCCGCTACGACGTCTACCTGCTCGACGAGCCGACGAACGATCTGGACCTGGACGGGCTGGAACGGATCGAGGCGTTCGTGTCAGGTCTGCGTGCCGGCGCCGTCGTGGTCAGCCACGACCGGGAGTTCCTGACCCGGACCGTCACCAAGGTCCTCGAACTCGACCTCGCCCAGCAGCAGGTGCACCTGTACGGCGGCGGCTACGCCTCCTATCTCGCCGAACGGGAGCTGGCCCGGACGCACGCCCGCGCCGCCTACGACTCGTTCGCCGACAAGAAGGAAGACCTGCTCGAACGGGCCCGGATGCAGCGCGCCTGGATGGACAAGGGCGTCCGCAACGCCCGCCGCAAGGCGACCGACAACGACAAGATCGCGAAGAGCCAGCGCGGCGAGACCAGCGAGAAGCAGGCCGCCAAGGCCCGGCAGACCGAGAAAATGATCGAGCGGCTGGAGGTCGTCGAGGAGCCCCGCAAGGAGTGGGAGCTGCGCATGGAGATCGCCACGGCGCCCCGGTCCGGCGCGGTGGTGGCGACCCTGCGCGACGCCGTCGTCACGCACGGCTCGTTCACGCTCGGCCCGGTGACACTCCAGATCGACTGGGCCGACCGGGTGGCGATCACCGGCGGCAACGGGGCCGGGAAGTCGACGCTGCTCTCCGCGCTGCTGGGCCGGATCCCGCTCACCTCCGGGTCGCAGCACCTCGGCCCCGGCGTGGTGGTCGGCGAGGTCGACCAGGCGCGCGGGCTGTTCCTCGGCGACGACCCGCTGATGCGGGCGTTCGGCGCGGCCGTGCCGTCCTGGCCGGACGCCGACGTGCGCACGCTGCTCGCCAAGTTCGGCCTGCGCTCCGACCACGTGATGCGGCCGGCCGGGACGCTGTCCCCGGGCGAGCGGACCCGGGCGGCGCTCGCGCTGCTGCAAGCGCGCGGGGTGAACCTGCTGGTCCTCGACGAGCCGACCAACCACCTGGACCTGCCGGCCATTGAGCAGCTGGAGGCGGCGCTGGGCGAGTATAGGGGTACGTTGCTGCTGGTCACGCATGATCGGCGGATGCTGGAGGCGGTCGCGACGAACCGTCACCTGGAAGTGGCCGACGGCAAGGTGACCGCCTGAGGGGTGGCGCTCCCGCCGGGGCGGCGCTCGCACCGGGGCGGCGCTCGCACCGGGGCGGCGCTCCCGGCGGGGCGGCCCTTGTTCACGCCGCGATCTTGTCAGGATGACGCCCGCCTGGTAGTCAACGATTCACCTAGATCGCGGCTGTGCCGGTGTCAGTGGCGGGGCGACTCAGGCTGGTCAGGCCGGTCAGGCCGGTCAGGCCGTGATCGTCACGCCGCGTGCCGGAATCCGGGGTAAAGGTGGCGCTTTGAGGAAAAATGCGGACGCTCCAGGCCCCGCAGAATGACGCGAAGCGCCAACGCTCCACCGTCATCAGTGACTCACCGTGACACTGCCTCGACCTCGGGCGGCGCCGCGGGAGACATGTCGGATTTGTGAGGCCAGCAGGCCGGTGCCCCTCAGGCCGGCTACCTCTCCGATTTCTGCTACCTCGAGGTCTCGGGCGCCACCTCGCGACCGCCGTGTAGGCCGAATATGTTCTGGTAGCGCAGCTTTCTGGATGAGCCAGCGGGGTCAGTGCTGCCGGAATGGGCGCGCCGGAGCAACGGGTGGCGCCGGCCGTAGGCCAGAACGGTTACCCGAGCTTGATCACACGCCTGAGCTACGGCCCGGCGACGCCAGCCGTAGGCCAGAACGGCTACCCCAGCTTGATCACACGCCTGAGCTACGGCCGGGCGACGCCAGCCGTAGGCCAGAACGGCTACCCCAGCTTGATCACATGTGTGGGCTACGGCCGGGACGGCGGGTTCCAAGATCGGCGAGGCGGGAGGTGCCATGTGCGAGGTGCCATGTGCGAGATGCCAGCCGCAGGACGCCAGCGCGGGGTGGCGGGGCACGCGGGGCGCGGGGCCGAATATCTGCTGGCAGCGGGACTTTCTTAATTAGCCAGCGGGGTCAGCGTTCAGCGCCAGCCGGACCAGCCGGGCCTCAGCACTCCGGCGGCAGCACTCAGCGCCAGCTGGACCAGCCGGGTCTCAGGACTCGGGCGGCAGCGCTGAGCGCCAGCTGGACCGGCTGGCGCTCAGCGCTGGTCACCGCGGGGCGGTCAGCAGTTGAACTTGAAGCGCTCGTCCGGACCGATCTTCGTGGCGTCGGAGCGGACCACCTCCGCGCGACGGCCACCGCCACCGACGGCCGTCAGGTAGTTGCCGCTCGGGGTGCGGATGGCGGCCCAGCCGTCGGCGATCGGCACGACCGCCAGTTTCTCGTTGGCGCCTACGGTCGTCGCGTTCGAGCGGATCACGTCGGCCGTGCGGCCGCCGCCACCGACGACGCTGATGTAGTTCTTGTTCGCGGTGCGGACCGCGAACGTGGTGGCGGTCAGCGCGATGAGCTGGAACCGCTCGGTGGGGCCGACCGTGGTGGCATCGGTGCGCACCACGTCAGCCGCCCGGCCGCCGCCGTCGACGGCTGTCACGTAGTGGCCGCTGCGGGTCTGGATGCTGCAGTCCATCGTGGTAGGCGGCGCCGCCGCGGCGGGCGTGGCGAGGCAGGCCACGGAGACGGCAGCGGCCCCGAAGCACAGAAGACGAGACATGAAAGATCCCCCAGGGGTGCATAGTGCCTGATTTACCCCTAGAGAATAGGACATTTCGGGCGAAGATGTCGCAGCGGCGTGGCGGGCGGCGCCAGCAACGACCCGCGCACCGGCACGGCCGCGGGCCGGCGGCCGGGCTAACGCAGGCCGGCGGCCGGGCTAACGCAGGCCGGCGGCCGGGCTAATGCAGGCCGGCGGCCGGGCTAACGCAGGCCGGCGGCCATCGCGAAGAGGTGGCCGAGCACCGCGTCACCCGAGGTACGCAGCCCGTCATGCTCGTGCTCGCTGGTCAGCCAGGTGCGCACGTTCCCGACCTCGGCCGCCGTTCGCATCGAGAGGCCGGCGTCCACGTACATGTCGTCGGCGTAGACGGCGGCCAGGACCGGGACCTCGTTGGCGGCGAGACGGGCGGTGTCGTACAGGATCGGCCAGTCGTCTTCGGCGGCGAGCAGGTCGGCGGCGCCGGCGAACGGGCGGAGGGCGGCGATCTCCTGGAACATCCAGGGGTACATCATCTCGCCGGTGAACAACAGCGGCTCGGCACCGTCCGCGAAGTCCGGATATTTCGTGATGGCACGGGCGGCGGCCCAGCCCGTCGGCGTCGCCCCCTGCCCATAGGTGAACTCCTGCAGGGCAAAGATCGGCGCGTCGACGAACCCGGTCAGCTTCATCACGTCATACATAAACAAATCCGAAATGTCGGATTTGCTGCTGCTCAGCCACGCCTGCTCCAGCAACCAGTGCACCTGAGCGTACCCATAACTCATCCCGAAAACGCTGCCCAGCACCCGCAACCGCCGAGCCGTCAGCCGATCTCCGTCCGGCAGCAGCACCACATTCTCGGACAGGTGATCAGCGAGCCGCCGCACCAGCCCGGCGTCCTCCGGGAAGGCCCGGTAGAACTCCGCGTTCTTGGCGGCGACCCGGGGATAGGTACGCGCATAGACCTCATCAGCCGTGACGGACAGCCCCGGCAGCCCGCCCGTCACATAACAGGTCCGCAGCCCCTGCGGCGCCCCCGACAGATAGGCCATCGTGATGAACCCGCCATAGCTCTGCCCGAGGGTGTCCCACTTCGACCCACCGGCCACCCGTTCCCGCAGGATTTCGGCGTCGGCCACGATGCTGTCCGCCCGGAACAGCTTGAGGAACGCCGCGAGCCGGTCGGCCGGCATGTCCCGCACGGTCCGCGCGGTGATCGGGGTGCTCCGCCCGGTCCCCCGCTGGTCCATCAGCAGCACGCGATGGGTCCGCACCGCCCGGGCCAGCCAGGAGTCCGCGCGCAGCGGCCGGGGCGCCCGGCCACCGGGACCGCCCTCCAGGTAGAGCAGCCACGGCAGATCGTCGCCGGCCCGGTCGGCGGCGACGACCTCCCGCGCGAAGACCTCGATCCCGGCGACACCGGGCCGCCGGTGGTCGAGCGGCACGGTGACGGTGTGGTCGGTGAAAAGGAGTCCCGGATGAGCGATCACCCGGCCCACCTTAAGGCCCCGCGGCCACCGTGAGCGGAGCACTGATCGGGCTCTCGTTCCCGGACCGGTCCAACGCCGACAGGCAGTACGCCGCGCCGCCCGCCGGCGGCGACGGGTCGACCACCGGGGTGCCGGCCCGCCCGGTGGCGACGAGGTCGCCGCTCCGGTAGAGCGCCCAGCTCACCCCGTCGGCGGCCGCCTCGAACCGGAGCTGCCCGTTCCCCTCGCGTTTCGCCGCGACCAGGCGTGGCGCGGCGGGTGGCGCGGACGGCAGCCGTTCCATCCGGGGCTGCAGCGCCGGCGTCGCGTAGTGCGCGTTCCGGTACCGGGTGACCGAGCCGAGCTTGTTCTCCCGGATCATCTTGGCGCTGTAGTGGACCTGCCCCTGCACGCCGTACCGGTCGTTGAGCCGCATCTGCCGGTCCAGCTCGGCGGGGTCGCTCCAGTCGCCGTCCTCGCCGACCCGGTAGTCGGCCATCCCGATGTAGAGCTGCACGCCGGTGCCCTTGACGGTCTTCGCCCACCAGGGCAGCACCTTCGCGTAGTCGGCCTTGCCGAACCCGATCGTCCAGTAGAGCTGCGGCACGATGTAGTCCAGCCAGCCCTCGCGTACCCACTTGCGGGTGTCGGCGTAGATGGCGTCGTAGCTCTCCAGGCCGTTGGTGTCGGAGCCCTCGCCGCCGTTGCGCCAGATGCCGAACGGGCTGATCCCGAACTTCACCCAGGGTTTCACCGCGGCGATGCGCTCGTGCATCTCCCGGACCAGCGTGTCGACGTTCGCCCGGCGCCAGTCGGCCCGGGACTTCCCGCCGCCGTGCTTCGCGTACGAGGCGTCATCGGGGAAGTCCTCGCCCTTCTCCGGGTACGGGTAGAAGAAGTCATCGAAGTGCACGCCGTCGATGTCGTACTTCGTGACGGCCTCCAGCATCGCGTCCTCGACGAACCGCCGCGCCTCCGGATTGCCCGGATCGAAGTAGAGCCGCCCGGTCTTCCCCGTGGGATAGGCGATCCGCCAGTCCGGATGCGCGCGCAGCGGATGGTTCGGGGCCAGTTTCGCCAGGTCGGTGCCGGCGCCGCTGGGCGCCGGCTGGGTCCCCCGGTACGGGTTGAACCAGGCGTGGAACTCCAGGTTGCGCGCGTGCGCCTGCTCGACCATGAACGCCATCGGGTCCCAGCCGGGATCGCTGCCGTCCAGCTTGCCGGTCAGCCAGTTCGACCACGGCGCGTACGCGGACTTCCAGAACGCGTCGCCGCTCGGCCGGACGTGCACGAAGATCGCGTTGTGGTTCTGCGCGGCGGCGAGGTCGAGCCACCCCAGGTACTCCGCCTTCACCTGCGCCTCGGAAAGGCCCGGCTTCGACGGGAAGTCGATGTTGTAGACCGTGGTGAGCCACATCCCGCGCAGCTCACGCGGGGCTTTCACCGGCACGGTGCCGCAGCGGCCGTCCGACGTCGGCGCCGGCGCGGCCACCACCGGCACCGGATCGCCGGCGACGGCGTCCGTGGCGAGCGGCGAGTAGAGGGCGGCCCGGACCAGGCCGACGCCGAGGACGCCGACGGTGAACAGCACCACGGCGAGCAGCAGGGCGAGGCGCAGCGGGGGGCGGCGTAACACGGAGTGGCGGGCCATCAGAGCACCGAACGATAGACCTCGAGCGTGTCCTCGGCGATCCGCGTCCAGCTGAAGTGGTCCACCGCACGGCGGCGGCCGGCCTTGCCCATCGTCTCGGCGAGCTGCGGGTCGCGGAGCACGCGGGTCAGCGCCGCGGACAGGTCGGTCACGAACTTCTCCGGGTGCACCGGCGTGCCCGTACCGTCCTGGACCTGCTCGATCGGCACCAGCAGGCCGGTCTCGCCGTCCGTGACCACCTCGGGGATCCCGCCGGTCGCGGTGGCCACCACGGCGGTCTCGCAGGCCATCGCCTCCAGGTTCACGATGCCCATCGGCTCGTAGATCGACGGGCAGACGAAGACCGTCGCGTGGGTGAGCACCTGGATCACCTCCTGCTTGGGCAGCATCTCCTGTACCCAGATCACGCCCTGCGGGTCCCGGGCCTCACGCAGGTCGCGCGCCAGCTCGGCGACCTCGGCAGCGATCTCCGGGGTGTCCGGCGCGCCGGCGAGCAGGATGATCTGCGCCTCGGCGGGCAGGTCGTGACAGGCCCGCATCAGGTACGGCAGGCCTTTCTGCCGGGTGATCCGGCCGACGAAGACGACGCTGGGCCGGTTGCGGTCGATGCCGAGCCGGTCCACGACATCGGTCCCGTGGTCCGGCGAGTACAGCTCGGTGTCGATGCCGTTGTAGACCACACGGATCTTGTCGGGATCCACCGACGGGTACGCCCGGAGCACGTCCCGTCGCATCCCGCCGGAGACCGCGATGATCGCGTCGGCGTTCTCCGCGGCGGTCCGCTCGCAGAACGAGGAGAGCGCGTATCCACCGCCGAGCTGCTCGGCCTTCCACGGGCGCAGCGGCTCCAGGCTGTGCGTGGTCATCACGTGCGGGATGCCGTGCAGCAGTTTCGCGGTGTGCCCGGCGAAGTTGGCGTACCAGGTGTGGCTGTGCACCACGTCGGCGCCGGCCGCGCCGTTCGCCATCGCGAGGTTCACACCCATGGTGCGCAGGGCCGCGTTCGCCCCGGCCAGCTCGGCGATCTCCGGGTACGCGGTGACGCCGGGCTCGTCGCGGGGCGCGCCGAAGCAGTGCACCCGCACGTCGGCGAGGCGCCGCAGGTCACGGCTCAGGTACTCCAGATGCACCCCGGCGCCGCCGTACACCTCCGGCGGGTACTCACGGGTGATCAGGTCGGCGCGCAGTCGTCGGGTCACGAGTCGCAGGATAGCTGGCCGGTGCGATCAGTGACCCTGCCGACCGGTAGGCTCGAGCACACCACGGATCGCAAGACCATGACAGGCCAAGCAAGATATTTCGAACCACCCCTTCGGGTGGCGGACGGGCAGCCGGAACACTAGCGTCCTTCCCATGGCTGTCAAGGTGCTTGCGATCGTTCTGGCTGGTGGGGAAGGCAAGCGCCTGATGCCCTTGACGGCGGACCGGGCCAAACCCGGCGTGCCGTTCGGCGGCATCTACCGCATGATCGATTTCGTGTTGTCCAACCTCGCGAACGCGGGGTATCTCAAGATCGTTGTTCTGACGCAGTACAAGTCGCACTCGCTGGACCGGCACATCTCCAAGACCTGGCGGATGTCCACGCTCCTCGGCAACTACGTGACGCCGGTCCCGGCCCAGCAGCGGCTCGGCCCGCGCTGGTTCGCCGGCTCGGCCGACGCGATCTACCAGAGCCTCAACCTGATCAACGACGAGGCTCCGGACTACGTGATCGTCTTCGGCGCCGACCACATCTACCGGATGGACCCGAAGCAGATGGTCAACGACCACATCGCCTCGGGCGCCTCGGTGACGGTCGCCGGCATCCGGCAGCCGCTCTCGATGGCCGACCAGTTCGGCGTGATCGACGTGGCCGAGGACGGCAAGCGGATCAAGGCGTTCCGGGAGAAGCCGCGCGACGCGACCGGCCTGCCCGACTCGCCCCACGAGGTCTACGCCTCGATGGGCAACTACGTCTTCACCACCCGCGCGCTCTGCGAGGCGGTCTCCGCCGACGCGCAGAACCCGGACAGCAAGCACGACATGGGCGGCAACATCATCCCGATGCTGGTGGAGCGCGGCGAGGCGAACGTCTACGACTTCCGCGACAACGACGTGCCGGGCAGCACGGATCGCGACCGCGGTTACTGGCGTGACGTGGGAACGCTGGACTCGTTCTACGAGGCCCACATGGACCTGATCGCCACCCTGCCGATCTTCAACCTCTACAACCACGAGTGGCCGATCTTCACGAACTACGGCTCGTGGCCCCCGGCCAAATTCGTGCATGGGTACGACGACCGCCAGGGCCGCGCCATCGACTCGATGATCTCCCCCGGCGTGGTCGTCTCCGGCGCGCTCGTCGAGCGCTCGGTGATCTCGCCGAACGTGCGGGTCAACTCGTGGGCCCATGTGGACGGCGCCGTGATCATGGAGGGGGTGTCGGTGGGCCGCCGCGCGGTGATCCGCAACGCGATCATCGACAAGAACGTGGTGATCCCCGAGGGCGCCCAGATCGGCGTCGACCTGGACCGGGACCGCAAGCTCTACACGGTCAGCGACAACGGCGTGGTCGTCATCGGCAAGGGCCAGCGCGTCGAGCTGTGACATCACCCCATTGACGGGCCTCGCGCCCGCCGGGCGTCGCCCCGCGGGCGCCTGCCTATCCCCGGTGCCGCAGGGTGTGTGACGGGGAGACGCCGAACCGCTCCCGGTAGGCGCCGGCGAACCGGCCGAGATGGGTGAACCCCCACCGGTACGCGACCTCGCTGACGCTTGCCTGCCCCGGATCGGAACGGGACAGCTCGGCGTGCACCCCGTCCAGCCGCAGCCGCCGCAGGTAGGTCAGCGGCGGCATCCCGACGTGCTGCCGGAACGACTCCTGCAGCACCCGCACCCCGACGCCGGCCACTGTCGCCAGGTCCCGGATCGTGTACGGCCGCCACGGCTCGGCGTGCATCACGTCGAGCGCCCGTTTCACGGTCCGCGGCCGGTACGGGCCCTGCAGCCCGGCCGGCTCCTGCCCGTACGGATGCTCGACGCTCAGCGCCAGCCCGCTGACCACCATGTCCCGCCAGCGGGCCGCCATCCGTGGCTGGCTGGCCAGCGCGTCCGGTCCGCGCAGCTCGCTGAGCAGCAGCCGGACCAGCGCCGCCCAGGTCCGCCCGGGACCGTCGACCAGGTCGAAGCTGGCCCCGAGCGGCATCGGCGAGATGACCCGCTGGTCCAGGCCGGCGTCCAGCTCCCGTTCCAGCGCGCCCCGCTCCACCTTGACGCTGATCAGCCGGCAGGTGCCCGGCCAGTCCAGCTCGATGGCGCCGCTCGGGCGGTAGACGGCGGCGCGGGTGGGGTCGGCGTAGACCACCGCGCCCCGGTGCCGGGACCGCAGCATCCCGGTGACCGGCAGCAGCACGTGGTACGACGTCTCCAGCGCGCCGATCGACATCCGGATGTCCGTCCCGTACCCCACCTCGCCGATGGTGATCGGGCCGAGCAGCACCACGTCCGCGCTGAACTCCAGGCGGGCCGGGTCGCCGACCGGCTCGATCCGCAACGGGCCGTAGTAGAGCCGGCGGCAGAACGCCCGCGCCTCGTCCACGTCGGTGGTGCGCAGGGCGACGTGGACCGGGGTGTCCGCCCCCGGGGTGACGGGGCCGCTCGCCATGGCGTCCAGACTAGACGGAAAGCAGCGTCCGGCCGGGGACAGCGGTGGCGGGCCAGGTGAACTCGGCGACCGCGCCACCGCGTACCTCGATCTCGGCGAGCGGCTCGTCACCCGCCTGCCAGATCAGGTACCGGCCCTGCGGCAGGGCGTCGAGGACCACGCAGAACGTGACACCGCCCCGGACGTACCGGGCCCGGACCGCCGCGTGGGTCCGCTCGCCCGGCGTCGCCGCCGGGCTCACCTCGATCTCGTGGCCGTGCAGCCGGCCCGGCGTGTAGATGATCAGCGCGCCGATGCCGCCGCCGATGTTCAGCATCACCGTGCCCTGCCCGGAGGGTGCCAGCGTGTGGTGGTGGTCGTGGGAGTGCGTGTGGCTCACGAGGGGTTTCCGAATCCGTCGAAGGGGGTGCCCAGGAAGGGAAACTTCTTCAGCAGCCCGGCGCTGGCGTCCTTGATGCTCAGGCCCTGCTCCACCGCGGCGGCCGCGGCGTCCGGCTCGAAGTCCGGGTTCACCAGTGGCACCGTGGCGCCGGCGATGGCGCGCAGCGAGATCGAGACCACGTCGTCGGCGATGCGCCGGCCGTTCGGGAAGCCGGCCAGGTCGCCGCCGACCACGCCGAACTTGTTCTCCTTCTTCGCCGGCGGGATCGCCGTGTTCAGCCGCAGCATGTCCGCCTGCAACGCGCCGGTGTTGTTCTGGAAGCCGTCGATCAGGCCGTCCGGGATGCCGGTGAGCAGGATCGCCAGCAGGTCGGCGCGCGGCTCCTTGGTCTTGTTCAGCGCGGCCAGGTTGTCGAAGAGGCCCGGGTAGAGCGCCGGCAGCAGCGCGCCGAGCTCCGGGGTGGCGACGAACCCGGCGAACCGCTTGTCCTCGCTCGGCGGCAGGCTGTTCCACCTGTCCTTCTCCGCCATCGGGACGATCACCTCGTTGAACAGCGGGTTGCCCAGCCGCGACACCTGCACCTGCGGCCCGACCACCACGTCGGCGCCGTCGGAGTTGCCGCGCACCTCCACCTGACGGCGGCTCGCCGACGTCCACACCCCGATGACCGCTCCGGCGTCGCGTCCGCGTACCCGCTTCTTGCCGTCCCGGCGGACCATGTGCAGCGGCACCTGGATCGCGATGCTGTGCACGTTCGTCTTGTCGGTGGCGTTGACCGCCTTGCCGGCGTAGTTGAACAGGTTCTGCCCGACCAGGTGCTTGTCCTGGAACGGGCGCAGCGTGCCCAGGTCGAAGATCGCGCCGAGGTCGACGAAGAACGCGTCGGCCCGCTGGCCGGCGAAGACCTTCTCGCCGGTCTTCAGCGTGTGCACCGCGTCCTCGGCGAGCTTCTCGTAGTCGGGGATGGAGAGCGGGCCGACGTTGCAGGGCGGACAGGGCAGGCTCTTCGCGAGGACCGTGCTCTTGCCCTGCGCGTCGACTTTGGTGACCGAGTAGAACTGCCGCCGGTTCCAGTTCTCGCTGTCCAGCGACTCGATCGGGCCGGTGTTGTAGAGGAACGTCCGGTCGTTGCGCAGCTCGGTCCGGAACCGGAACTGGTACGTGACGTCGGGGCGGGCGTCGCCGTTCGCGTCGATGTGGATCTCGTAGAGCACGTCGTCGCCGAACTCGAAGAAGTTCGGGCCGCTCGCCGGGAGTTGTAGCGGCACGTAGTTCGCGATGAGCGTGACGGTGTCCGGGTCGTCGGGGCTGACGAAGGCGTACAGGTCGGAACTGTCGGCCACCGGGTCCTTGCTGATCTCCGGCGCTTCGCGGTGGGAAGACATGTCGGTGTTCTCCTCGTGTCCGTTAGCGGCCGGTGGCCTTGAGCAGGCGGGCGGCGAGCTTCCTGTCGGTGATGGTGACCTTCTTGTCACCGGAGAACACGTCGAACGTTCCCTCGGCCGCGTCGCGCAGGGAGAGCACCAGTGGCTGGCCGTCGTTCTTCGCGTCGCCGTTCTCGCCGGCCAGGCTCAGGCCGGTGATGGAAACGGCGGAGACGCCGACGCCTGTCGCGGCGAGGGCGAGGACCCGGCGGCGGGACAGCCACCCGCGGGTCTGTGCGCGGTAACGAACACGACTCATGCTGGGCCTTTCGTCGTCACTTGGGGGGCCGGACGGGCGGTGCATCGTCGACGCCCGTCAGTACGAGATCCACACAGCGGCGGTTCAACCGTTTTTGCGGCGGCGCATCCGGGTGACGCCCGCACCGGCGGTGACCAGGGCGGCTGTTGTGAGCGCTCCCACAATCAGCCAGTGTCCGAGAGTGATCGTCCCGTCGTCGCTCGCCTCGATCGCGGCGAGGGCCGGCGTGTCCGACGGCTCCGGCGACACGGGGGTCTCCTCGATGCTCTCGGCGGCGGCCTCCTCGGCGCTCTCCGCGGGGGTCTCCTCGGCCACCGGCTCCGCCACGTCCGCGCTCTTCGACGGCGACGGCTTTCCCGGGACGGCCGCCTTCGTCACCGCCGGCGCCGGGAACACCAGATCCGAGCAGGAGTAGTACGTGTCCGGTGTGCTCGACGTCTCCCACACCACGTAGAGGATGTGCCGCCCGGTCCGCTGGGGCAGCGTCACCCGCATCCGGTACGCGCCGTCGGTCAGCGGCGGGTCGGTGATCTCGGCGAGCGGCTTCGCGCCCAGGTCGTCCCAGGTCAGCCTCTCGGCAGGGTGATAACCCGCCCCGGTCAGGTAGATCCGGAAGCTGCCCCGGTGCGGAATGGTCCCCCGATACGAGACGGCGAGCCGCTGGCCGGACGTCACCTCGGTCGCCGGGAAGTCGTCGCGGGCCAGGTCGAGGCCCCGGTACAGGGCGATCCCGGCGCTGCAGAGCTCCCCGTCGGGCACCCGCGCGCGGTCCTCGCCGTTCACGCGCGCGAGCCGCAGATTGTCGTACGCCCCCAATCGTCCCCCGGTGGCCTTGCGCGCCGCGACGCAGGCCGCCGCACCGGTCTTGCTGCCGTTGCCGCCGCAGGCGGCGGTCCGGCTGATCGGCGTGACCGGCGCGCCATGCGCGAGCGCGGCGGCGGGAACGGCGGGCACCGCGGCGGCGGCGACGAGACCGGCGACGGCGAGACGGCGGACGAACACGGAGCACTCCTGGACACGCGGCGGCACAGCCGGGCGGTTCCCGGCCACCCGGAGGTACGTACTTCGGGCACCGCTCGTTCAGCGGGCGAGAAGCTGTGATTGCATGGCCGATGTCCGGTAAGAAATTCTGGAGGATTCATGAACAAGCCTGACGTCGGCCCCATCCCCGACTCCCCCGCCAGCGAGCTGCTGATCGAGGACATCGTCGAGGGTGACGGCCAGGAGGCGAAGGCCGGCGATTTCGTCAGCGTCCACTACGTCGGCGTCGCCCAGTCCACGGGCAAGGAGTTCGACGCCTCCTACAACCGCGGCGAGGCCTTCGGCTTCCGGGTCGGTGGCCAGCAGGTCATCCAGGGCTGGGACGAGGGTGTCGCCGGCATGAAGGTCGGCGGCCGCCGCCGGCTCGTCATCCCGCCGCACATGGGTTACGGAGCCCGCGGCGCGGCCGGCGCGATCAAGCCGAACGAGACCCTGATCTTCGTGGTGGACCTGCTCGAGGTTCACTGACAGCTCGTCCAGCTCTGCCGCTCGTCCAGCTCTGCCGCTCGTCCAGTTCGTCCGCGGGGCCCGGCCGGTTCGACCGACCGGGCCTCGACGCTGTCTGACGAACGTTTTACGCTGGGTGGGTGGGGTACGAGTGGCTGACAGCGGCACTGGCTGCCCTGCGCAACGTCGAGACGTGGGAAGTGACCCAGGTGCTCTCCGCCAAGCAGCGGCTTCCGCTCGCCGCGGAGAGCGCGGGGGTGCACTTCCTGACGATCAGCGGGCGGACCGAGTCCGGCCGGCCCCTGGTCGTCGCGGTCCGTCTTCTCGGCGGGCACCAGCAGCAGATCATCGGCGCCCGGGAGATGACACCGGACGAACTGGCGCGGTTCGAGGCTTGGGAGGCGTCATGAGCAGGCAGCAGCACTCCGGTGAGCAGTACTCCGACGATCAGCTCGGCGCGGCGGCGGCCGCCTTCGCCGCCGGCGCCGTCACCTACGACGAGACGGCCCGGGTGTCCCTGCCCCCGGTCCCGGAGACCGAGCCGATGGTGCCGCTCGGTGTCCGGGTCCCGCCGGCGCTCGCCCAGCGCGTCCGGGCCGCCGCCGACCAGGCCGGGGTGCCCTACTCCCAGCTGGTCCGCGAGTGGATCGAGCTGGGCCTGACCGACATGGCCGGCGACCTCACGGTGTCGGTCGCGGTGCTGCGCCGGGCCATCGCCCACGCGGCCCAGAGCGGCCACGCGGCGTAGCAGGGCTTGGTCCAAACCGGCCCCGATGCAACCGGATGGGTCGATCATGAGCCCATGGCAGAAGAACATCACACCGAGGAACCCCTGAAGGTCCACGGCGACAAGCTGGCCGAGGCGTTCATACAGGCGCATCTGGTGGACGCTCCGGTGCTCCCCGAGCACCCGCGTGACCGGCTGCCGTCCCGCCACCCGGCGGCGCCGCAGGCCGCACCGGCCTCCACCGGCGTCCGCGCGGGCGTCGTCAATCACGTCGGATGACCGGCGGCACGGCCAAGGGCACGACCAGCGGCACGACCAGCGGCACGACCAGCGGCACGACCGGCGGCACGACCGGCGGCACGACCGGCGCGACGGTCAGCGGCGGGGGCGTCGGCGCCCGCGCGGGATGACGGTCCGGGCCCGGCAGCGGCGTGGCCGGGCCGGCATCGGCTCCGCCCCGGAGCGGAAGCCGGCTCCGGGGAACTCGTCGAACTCCTCGCCGAACGGGCTCACTCGGCGCTCCGCAGCGACGCGCACCCGGACTCGTCGGGCAGCAGCGGGCGGAACAGCACCGACCACTGCTTGCCGCCGGACGTCCACGACGTCCGCTGACTCGCCTCGCCGGCGGCGGCCCAGACTGCGTCCTTCTGCGCGCCGGAGACGGCCACGCAGTGGATCCCGGCGGCCTTGTTCAGCGCCTCCCCCGGGAGCTGCGGGCCGGGCCACGCGACAGGCTCGCCGCTGAGGCCGTCACCCGGGTCGGTCCACGGCTGGGCGATCGCGGCGAGCCCCGCCGGCCGGTACGGCTCCGTGCCGGTCCCGCCCAGACCGGTCAGCTTGTCGACGAACGCCTTCAGCTTCGTGCGGTCCGCCCGGTTCTCGGCGGTCAGCGCGCTGTCGTCCGGCTGCGCCTCGTTCAGGGCGACCACGTCGACGGTCTGCGTGCCGTACCCGGTGACGACCGTGACAACCGTGCTCGGGACGTCCGCGACATTCGGTGTGCCGAAGTCGGCGCCGGTCCGCACGCCCGCCTTCTCCGCTTCCGCCGCCAATTGCTCGACCTGCTGCGGGGAGATCCGGCTGACCTGCAGGTTGGGCAGCGCCGGGCCGGGATAGATCAGCGTGGTCGGCCCCTCGGTGATCACCCGGCCGTCGGCGTAGACGCTGACCAGCGGCAGCCGGCCGGCCAGCAGCTGCGGGGGGACGAAACCGCCGCGGTGGTGCACACGCAGCACCACGTCGTCGGCGGGCACGGCGGCACTCTCGGTCACCGGGCTCTCGGTCACCGGGCCCGGTGAGCCGGCCTCACCGGCGGCGCCGGGCCGGGCGCAGGCGCCCAGCAGGAGCATGGGGATGGCGGCGGCGGTCAGGAGGCCGCGGGTTCGGGTCATGACCGGTACGACGAGACGGCCGTCACGCCGGTTCCGTCCGCATTCGGTTTTCGCCTGATCGGGGGTTCTCGTTCCGCGCAGCGCCCCTAGGCAGCCACCCGCGCGCTGCGGCCCTGCACCTCGACGACGTCGCCGGGGTGCAGCTGGCGGCCCCGGCGGGTGTCCACCTCGCCGTTCACGGCCACGTCGCCGGAGGCGACAAGGATCTTGCCCTCGCCGCCGGTGTCGATGAGGTCCGCCAGTTTGAGGAACTGGCCCAGCCGGATCATGTCGCCGCCGATGGAAACGTCTCGCATCCGCCCATCATCGGGTATGAGCCAGGATCTCGAAAACTTCCGGGCCGTCGTTGAACCATCCGGGCCGGTGATCCGAACTACATGTCGTGAGGCATCTGGGGATGGCCCGCCGTGCGGGCGTGCTGACCGCGGTTTCCGCTGCCGCCGTGTTCGTCGCGGCCGGCCCGGCCGCGGCTGATGTGACGGTGAGCCCGGCGAGCGCGCCGCAGGGCAGTGGAGCCAATCTGACCTTCCACGTCACCAACGACGGCAAGGCGCCGATCACCGAGGTGACGCTGCGGATCCCGGCGGACACGCCGATCGCCGAGGTCTATCCGCTCTCCGTGGACGACTGGGCTCCGAAGATCGACTGGCAGAAGCTGAGCCGGCCGATCGAGCAGATCCACGGCGCGACGCCTGTCGACCAGGTGCCGAGCGCGATCACCTGGATGGCGGTGAACGGCACGGCCATCGCGCCCGGGAAGTCCGCCGACCTGACCGTCGCGGTGGGACCACTGCCGACCCTGAGCTCGATGGGCTTCACTGTCGACGCCCGGTACGCCGACGGCTCGGCGGCGCCGGCCATGCCGCCCGCCGCGCTGACGCTGACGCCGTCCGGCGGCCCGGCCACGACCGGTCACCACGGCGGCACGAGCGGCGGCGCGACCGGCACGGATCAGACGGCCGGCCTGTCGCCCGCGGAACAGGCCGCGTTCGACGAGATCCTCAACTCCAGCAACGGCCCGTCGGTGATGTCGATCGCCGGCTGGGTGGTCGCGGCGCTGGCCCTGGCCGGCGCGGGCTGGGCGTTCCTGCGCAACCGGCGCCGTCCCGATGACGTCCGGGACCGGCATCGCGCCGAGGAGGAGCCGGGCGGCGAGGAGCCCGACGAGAACGAGGCGGAGCCGGCCGACGCCGGCAAGGAGCCGGTCGCGGCCGGCGTGAGCAAGTGGGCCTTCAAAGGCTGAGACTCCGACGCAGGCCGAGCCTGCGAGCGGGAACCTCACGCGGGTGGGCGTGAGGACGTCGTGGCGAGCGCGTGGGGCGTGAGCCACGACCGGCGGGTGGGGCCCCGGGCAAGGCCCGTGATCCGCGCGCAGGGCGGGCGGGGAAACCCGCCCGCCCTATTTCACCCGCCGTCCTGTTCATCCCGGACGTCAGACCGGCACGACCCGCTCGGTGCGCAGCGCGTCGATGATCTCGCGCTCCACCCGGTCCGCCTCGTCGTGCGGGACCTGGCAGGTGCCGGCCGCGATGTGCCCGCCGCCGCCGTACCGCAGCATCACCTCGCCGATGTCGACCGGGGAGCCGCGGTCGAGGATCGACTTGCCGCAGGCGAAGACGGTGTTGAGCTTCTGCCGGCCCCAGATGATGTGCACCGAGACGCGGGCCTCCGGGAAGAGCGCGTACACCATGAAGCGGTTGCCGGCCTCGATGGTCTCCTCGTTGCGCAGGTCGACGATGACCACGTCGCCGTCGAGCCGGCAGACCCGGTGCAGCTGCTCGACGAACCGGGCCGAGCAGTCGTGGAAGAGCTGGGCCCGCTCCGAGACGTCCGGCAGGGCCAGGATCTCGTGCACGTCCTGGTGCTCGATGCAGGCGTCGATGAGCTTCATCATCAGCTGGTAGTTGGAGATCCGGAAATTGCGGAACCGGCCGAGCCCGGTCCGGCTGTCCATCAGGAAGTTCAGCAGCGTCCAGCCGGTCGGGCTGAGGATGTCGGTGAGCGTGTAGTTCGCCGAGTCGGCCTGGTCGACGGCTCGCATCAGGTCGTCGGAGACTCCCGGGAACCGCTCCTTGCCACCGAAGTGCTCGTAGATCACCCGGGCGGCCGAGGGCGCGTTCGGGTCGATCACGTGGTTCGGCAGGTTGCCCTCGTTGCGCAGCGTCTCCGAGTGGTGATGGTCGAAGACCATGTGCGCGCCCGGCGCGTACGGCAGGTTGGTCAGGATGTCCCGGTCGGTGATCTCCTCGACGCCGTCCTGCACGTCCTTGGGGTGCACGAACTTGATGTCGTCGATGAGGTCCAGCAGCCGCAGTAACACGGCGCAGACCAGACCGTCGAAGTCGCTGCGGGTTACGAGCCGGTACTTCACGGGTCCCCCTCGGATGCCAGACCTTTGCGCCCAGTTTGCCACTTTTTTCGGTATGGCCCTGGTCGCATCGCGGTATGGATGTGAACCACCGGAGCCTGCCGCGCCGTAAGGTCGAACGGACGGTAACGACCCGGTCGGAGGACACGCAGACCATGGACCACGCACCTCAGCTCATCCAGGAGCGCAGCGCCCCGCCAGCCACGCTGGTGATCTTCGGCGCTTCGGGTGACCTGACCCGCCGTAAGCTGCTCCCGGCCGTCGAGAGCCTCGCCCGGCACAACCGCCTTCCCGACCAGTTCGCCCTGGTCGGCGTCGCCCGGACGCCGATGAGCGACGAGCAGTTCGCGGACAGCGCGCTGGGTGGCCGCAGCCTGGCCGAGAAGCGCCAGCTGAAGGGTGGCATCCGCTACGTCGCGGGTGGCTACGACGACCCGGAGACCTTCAAGCGCCTCGCCGAGGTGCTCGACGAATTGGACGCGCAGCGTGGCACGTCCGGGAACCGTTTGTTCTACCTCTCCACCCCGGCCGGCGCGTTCGAGCCGGTCATCTGCGGCCTGGCCGGCGCCGGTCTGAACCAGGAGTCGGAGAACACCTTCTCCCGCCTGGTCATCGAGAAGCCGTACGGGCGGGACCTGGCGACGGCCCGCGAGCTCGACGCCGTCGTGCACCAGGCGTTCGAGGAGTCGCAGGTCTTCCGCATCGATCACTACCTGGGCAAGGACACCGTCCAGAACGTGCTCGCGCTCCGGTTCGCCAACTCGATCTTCCAGCCGATCTGGGACCGGTCCTGGGTCGACCACGTGCAGATCACGGTGGCCGAGACCCTCGGCGTCGGCACCCGCGGCGGCTTCTACGAGCACGCCGGCGCGATGCGCGACATCGTGCAGAACCACGTGCTCCAGGTCCTCGCGCTCGCGCTGATGGAGCCGCCGGTCTCGTTCGAGGGGGAGAACCTGCGCAACGAGAAGGTGAAGCTGCTCCAGGCGATCCGGCTGCCCACCGACCGGGACATCGCCGACGCGGCGGTCCGCGGCCAGTACACCCGCGGCGGCACCCGCGAGGAGCTGATGGCCGGTTACCGCGAGGAGGTCGGCGTCGACCCGCTGTCGCGCACCGAGACCTACGCGGCGATGCGGCTCAACGTGGACAACTGGCGCTGGGCCGGGGTCCCGTTCTACGTGCGTACCGGCAAGCGCCTGCCGGCCCGGGTCACCGAGGTGGCTCTGCAGTTCCAGCGGCCGCCGCACCTGCCGATCCCGACCAGCCAGCTCACCGAGCTGGACGCGGACGCGCTGGTCCTGCGCATCCAGCCGAACGAGGGCATCTCGCTGCGGTTCGGCGCCAAGGTGCCGGGTCACTCATTCCGGGTGCGGACCGCGTCGATGGACTTCTCGTACGAGAACACGTTCGTCGAGGAGTCCCCGGAGGCGTACGAGCGGCTGCTCCTGGACGCGTTGATCGGCGACGCGTCGCTCTTCATCCGCAGCGACGAGGTGCAGCAGTCCTGGCGGGTCGTCGACCCGATCATCGAGCACTGGGCGAAGGACCGGTCGCCGATCCCGACCTACGAGGCCGCCTCGTGGGGTCCGACCGACGCCGACCGTCTGATCGGCCGTAACGGCCGCAAGTGGCGAAACGTCGCCTGACCCGGACGCGTCAAACGAGCAACCGGAGGTGGGCTCGCATAGGGTGGTCATCAGTCTCGATCCCCGCGAGCCCGCCCCGGCCCCGTTCACGAAAGTCACACATATGCAGGTCTCGGTCGCCCATCATCCACCGAACACGGCCGTGCTCGTCCTGCGCGGATCCCTCGACATCGACACCGCGCCCGCTCTCAAGGCCAACCTCGGCCGCCTCGTCGAACGCCCGGCGCCGCGCGTCGTGGTCGACGTGTCCGGCCTGGACTTCTGTGACTCGATGGGCGTCGGCGTGCTGGTCACGGCGCACGGCCGGGCCACCGAGCGGGGCGGCTGGGTCCGGCTCGCCGCCCCGTCCGGCTTCCTGCGGCGTCTCTTCGACACGCTCGGCCTGACCGAGTACCTCCCGATGTTCCCGGACGTGGCGACCGCCCTGAAGGACGAGCCCCCGGCCGGCTAGCGGGGCCGTGCTGAAGGAGGAGCCGCGCCGGCTATCGGGCGCCGGCGGCCACGGCGTCGAGGGCCGCCACCGCCGCGCCCCGGGCGCCGGCCATGTCCAGGTCGGGGACCAGGGCGAAGGTCGCCGCCTGGGCCTGCTCGTCGCGCAGCTGGGTGTTCTCCCGGACCGTGTTGAGGAACCACTGGCGGAAGTGCGGCGCGGCCTCGACCACGCCGCCGCCCAGGAAGTACGCGTCCGGGTCGGTGAAGTTGGCGGCGATGGTGAACAGCTTGCCGATCGCCCTGGCCTGCTGGCTGAAGACGGCGATCGCGAGCGGATCGTCCTTCTCCCCGTAGCCACGGAGCAGTTTCGCGGCCCGCTCGATCGGCTCGCCGGCCAGCGGGTGGTCCGGGAACCGGGTCAGCCAGTACGGCAGCAGGTTCTTCTTGATGCCGGTCAGCGACGCGATGCTCTCCACGTCACCGTCGAATCCGCAGTTGCACGCCGGCACCGGCTGGCCGTCCTCGAGGACGCCGTGCAGCGGGATCTGGACGTGGCCGAGCTCGCCCGCCATCCCGGCCGCGCCCCGGATCACCTTGCCGTTCTCGACGACCCCGCCGCCGAGGCCGGTGCCGACGATCGCGGAGACCGAGCTCTTCCCCAGCGCTTCGGTACCGAAATGCCGGTGATGGGCATAGAGCGCCGCCGCATTAGCGTCATTATGGTAGATAACGGACAAGCCGAGCCGCTTCTCCAGGGCGCTGCGGATGTCGAAGCCGTGCCAGGCCGCCATGTTGAAGTTGGTGCCGCCCTTCGACGAGATGACCCCGTTGGCGCTGGCCGGGCCGGGGGTGTCCAGCCCGACCGCCCGCACCAGCGAGAACGGGGTGCTGGTCAGCTCCAGGATGCCGGTGAACGCCTCGGCCAGAGCTTCGACGGCGGACTCCGGCCCCTCCAGAACCCGGCTCGGGTTCTCCACGAGATTGCTGACGAGGAACTGCCCGGTCGCGTCGAGAACCGTGGCGTTGTTGCAGGTGCCGCCGTTGTCCAGCCCGACGACGACCCAGGAGGACGGGGTCCGTACCGTTTCAGCTCGATCCACGGGCTTGAGCCTACGACGTGGGGCCCGCCGGAGGACACGGGTGCAGACGGATTGCGGAGCCGTTAGTCATCGGTGCGCCGGCGCGGAATCCTCAAGTGCGGGCCGAACCGTCTGGCATGACCAGCCGCCGTACCCTGCTCGCCGCTGCCGCCGCCGCGCCCGCCGCGCTTCTCGTCGAGACGCCGGCCCAGGCCGCGCCCACGACGGCCACGACGGCCACGACGGCGCTGCTGGACCGGGACCCGGTCGCCCACCTGCTGCGCCGCGCCACGTTCGGCGCCACCCCGGCGGATCTGGCGCAGGCGCGCAAGCTCGGCGTCACGGGCTGGCTGGACCGGCAGCTCGACCCGGCGGCGATCGCCGACCCGGTCTGCGACACGGTGCTGCGCCGCCTCCCGCTGGCCGGCGCCACCCCGGCGGCGGTCCGGGCCGCCGTGAAGACCCACTCCTACGAGGCGTTCGGCCAGCTGGGCCGGGCCGCGATCGCCCGCGCCGCGTGGAGCAACCGGCAGCTCTTCGAGTCGGTCGTGATGTTCTGGGCCAACCACCTGCACATCGCGGCCCCGTCCAGCGGCGTCTGGGACACCCGCGCGGACTACGACGTCCGGGTGATCCGCAAGCACGCCCTCGGCACGTACGCGGACCTGCTCAAGGCCAGCGCCCGGCACCCGGCCATGCTCACCTACCTGGACCAGCGGTCGTCGACGAAGGCGCACCCGAACGAGAACTACGCCCGTGAGCTGATGGAGCTGCACACGGTCGGCCTCGAATACTCCGAGGCCGACGTGAAGGCGGCGTCCCGGCTGCTCACCGGCATGACCGTGGGCGCGTCCGGCGGATACGTCTACGACGCCGCGGAGCACGCCACCGGCGCCGTCGACATCCTCGGTTTCCGGCACGCCAACGCGAAGGCCGACGGCGAGTCCGCCGCCCTCGCCTTCATCGACCACCTGGCCCGGCACCGCGCCACCGCCACCCGGATCGCGGAGAAGCTCTGCCTCCGGTTCGTCGCCGACCAGGCGCCCGCGTCGCTGGTCACCAAGCTGGCCGACGTCTACCTGAAGAACGACACCGCTATCGTGCCGGTGCTGCGCGCGCTCTTCACCTCGGCCGAGTTCGCCGCCGCCACCGGGCAGAAGACCCGCACGCCGTTCGAGGACATGATCGCCACGATCCGCCTGCTCGGCCTGCAGCCGGAGAGCGGCGGCACCGCGGCGCTCGACGCGCTCTACAACGAGATGGTCGACGCCGGCAACGCGCCGTTCCGCTGGAGCCCGCCGAACGGCTTCCCGGACGTCGCGGCGGCCTGGGCGTCGCCGTCCGGTTTCGTTCAGCGGTGCAACCTGCACCTGAACCTCGCGACCGGCTGGTACCCGAAGCAGCTCACCCGTCCGGCCGACCTGCTGAGATCACTGGTCCCGGTGCTGCCGGCCACGTACGGCGCGCTCGTCGACGCGCTGGCCACCCGCCTGATCGGGACGAGGCTGCCGGCCGCGCACACCGCCGCCGTGCTCAGTGTCGCGTCGAAACTGCCGAACACTCCGCTGAACAGCAAGGACAAGTCGCTCGCCGGCGCCGCGCCGTACCTGATCGCGCTCGTCCTCGACTCGCCGTCGTTCCAGCTGAGGTGATCATGAAATCCTGCGTCGAGCACTCGAACCTGATCAGTCGCCGGACGGTTCTGGGTGGGGTGGCGGCCGGGGTGGCCTCGTCCGCCGTCTCCGTGGATCTCGCCTTCGCGGCCGAGAAGTACGCCGGCGACACCCTCGTGGTGATCTCGATGCACGGCGGGTTCGACGGGCTCTCCACGATCGTCCCGATCGGCGACCCCGACTACTACCGGGCCCGCCCCGGCATCGCCGTACCGAAGAGCCGGGTCATCGCCGGTGACGGCACGTTCGGCCTGCACCCCGCCCTCGCCCCGCTGCTCCCGCAGTGGAAGTCCGGCGCCCTCGCCGCCGTGCACGCCGTCGGCCAGCCCAACCCGACGCGTTCGCACTTCGCCGCGATGGAGGCGATGGAGAACGCCGCGCCCGGCACCTCGATCCGCAGCGGCTGGCTGGACCGGATGCTCGGCGGCACCGGAGCCACCTCTCCCCTGGCCGGCGTCGCGATGGGCCGCACCATGCCGGCCCGTCTGCTGGCCGGCCCGGCGAACGACATCTCGATGCTCTCCGTCGACGACCTCACCCTGGCCGGTGACGGGAAACGCCCGATCGCGGCCGCGCTCCGGGCGATGTACGCCGACGCCCCCGCCCACCTCGCGGCCCCGGCGAAGGCCGCCGACCGGGCGCTGGCCGCGATGGGCGCGCCGCGGGCGGCCGAGGCCCGCTCCGGCTATCCGGGCACCGACCTGGGCGGCGCGCTGCGTGACGTGGCCCGCCTGATCAAATCGAACGCCGGCCTGGTCACGGCGACCGTCGACTGCGGCGACTGGGACATGCACGAGGCGCTCGGCCCGGCCGTCAAGGGCGAGCGGATGTTCGACAACCTGACCGATTTCGCCAAGGCTCTCGCGGCGTTCACCGCCGACCTCGGCCCGCAGGCGATGAAGCGGGTGACGGTCCTGACGATCAGCGAGTTCGGCCGCCGGGTGGCCGAGAACGGCTCCCGCGGCGCCGACCACGGCCACGGCAACGCGATGCTCCTGCTCGGCGGCGGCATCCGCGGCGGCAAGGTCTACACCCGCTGGCCGACGCTCGCCACGTCCGCCCTGGTCGACGGCGACCTGGCGGCCACCACCGACTACCGCTCGGTGATCGGCGAGATCCTCCAGAAACGCTGCGGCGTCGGCGACCTCTCCACGATCTTCCCCGGCGTCAAGCCCTCCCGCTTCGGCCTGGCCGCCGCCCGCTGAGCCCTTCTCCGGGGCACACACCGCCGTCCCGGATATCCACACCGCCGTCCCGGTACCCACACCGCCGTCCCGGGTACGCACACCGCCGTCCCCCGACGCACCGCAACCGTCCCGCAGCATCCGCCACCTGACGGCCCCTTCCGCCGGCGCCCGCCGCCGCCGGCCCCGGCGTCCCCTCCCGCGTGTGGACTTCAGGCTCGCACCGCACGCTCCGCCCCCAAAGGCCACACACGCAGCCAGGGTTATCGCGGAGCGTATGAAGTTCGGACGGGCCGAGCCGTAGCGCAGACAGGCTATCCGGCCCGATGACCTGCGCCAGCTACGGCTCACACCTGCCGGCCGTAGCCCAGACACGTGATCACGCCCAGATAGCATGCGCCAGCTACGGCTGGCGCGACCCAGCCGTAGCGCAGACAAGTTATCCGGCCCGATGACCTGCGCCAGCTACGGCTCAGGAGGGCGGGAGCGGGGGGAACCGGCGTGGGCTACGGCTCGCGGGGAGGCCGGCGGCGGCAGGCCCGCACCGCGCCCGAACTCAACGCCCGGACTCAACACACCCCCGTGGCGGCGAGCCCGCGTGTGGAAATGAGGCACGCGCCTGAAATCCACACGTGGGTCCGAGGGTGACCATGCACCGGTAGCGAAAGGCGCCGGACGGCCTGGAGTGGGCACACGGCCGCGCGGACTCTCGGGGACTGGTCCGGTGCTGTTGTGGGAGTTGTGGGGCGTACCCGGGAAAGAGAAAGGGCCGGCGCTTCTGGAGAAGCGCCGGCCCTCACGCGCCGTCCTGCCAAGGCCCGGTCAGGACGGCATGCCGGTCAGCGGGCGGTCGAGGTCCGCCGCTTGGACCAGACGTCGAAGGCGACAGCGGCGAGGAGCACCGCGCCCTTGACGAGCATGACCTGTTCGGACTGTGCGCCGAGCAGACCCATGCCGTTGTTGATGACACCCATGATCAGGCCGCCGGTGATCGCGCCGACGACCTTGCCGACGCCGCCCTGGACGGCCGCGCCACCGATGAACGCGGCCGCGATGGCGTCCAGCTCGAAGCTGTTGCCGGCGGTCGGGTTCGCCTGGTTGAGGCGGCCGGCGAAGATCAGGCCGGCCAGCGCGGAGAGCACGCCCATGTTGACGAAGAGCCAGAAGACGACCGACTTGACCTTGACGCCGGAGAGCGTCGCGGCCTGCAGGTTGCCACCGACCGCGTAGATCTGGCGGCCGAAGACCGCCCGGTTGGTGACCAGGGTGTAGCCGACCACCAGGACCGCGAGCAGCACGAGCACCCACGGCAGGTTGCGGAAGCGGGCCAGCTGCACGATCACGAACATGATCAGTACGGCCGGGACGGCGACCTTGGTGATGAACAGCCACATCGGGTCGACGGTCTGGTTGTACTTGAGCCGGGCGGCGCGGGTGCGGTACTGCACGAACGCCATCGCGGCGACGACGGCCAGGCCGACCAGGATACTGAACAGGTCGGCGCCGCCCAGCGCGCCGAGCGCGATGTTGCCGAGGAACCCGTCGGTGAAGCCGTTCGCGAGGGTGCGGACCTCCTCCGGGAACGGGCCGATGCCCTTGTTGCCCAGGATCATCAGCGTGATCGCGCGGAACAGCAGCATGCCGGCGAGCGTGACGATGAAGGCCGGGATGCCGAAGTACGCCACCCAGTAGCCCTGCCACGCGCCGATGATCGCGCCGAAGACGAGCGTGCCGAGGACCGCGATCGGCCAGGGCAGGTCCCAGTTGACCATCATGACCGCGGCGAGCGCGCCACACGCGGCGACCACCGAGCCGACCGAGAGGTCGATGTGCCCGGCGATGATGATCAGGATCATGCCGATCGCCAGAACCAGGATGTACGAGTTCTGGACGATGATGTTGCTGATGTTCTGCGGGGCGAGCATGTCGCCACCGGTCAGCACCGTGAAGAGCAGCACGATCAGCGCGAACGCGATGTAGATGCCGGACTGCTTCAGGTTGAAGTTGAGCTTGAAGGGCGCCTTGCCACCAGCGGCAGCGGCCGGCCCCTTACCGACGGTCAGGTCGGCGTTGGTAGGTGCGACCGTCACGGCGCTACCTCCTGTTCTTCCTTCGTCATGAGGGTCATCAGGCCCTCCTGCGTGGCCTCGGCCCGGGTCACCTCGCCGGTGATCCGGCCGGCCGAGAGCGTGTAGATGCGGTCACAGATACCGAGCAGCTCGGGCAGCTCGGACGAGATGACCAGGACGGCTTTGCCCTCGTCGGCAAGCCGGTTGATGATCGTGTAGATCTCGTACTTCGCACCGACGTCGATACCACGGGTCGGCTCGTCGAGGATCAGCACGTCCGGGTCAGTGAAGATCCACTTCGAGAGCACGACCTTCTGCTGGTTACCGCCGGACAGCTTGCCCACGATCGACTCGACGGTCGGCGCCTTGATGTTCATGCTGGCGCGGAACTCGTCGGCGACCTTGTGCTCCTCGTTGCCGTCCACCCAGCCGCCCTTGGCGAGCTTGCCGAGCCCGGCCGCCGAGATGTTGCGCTTGATGTCCTCGATCAGGTTGAGGCCGTAGCGCTTGCGGTCCTCGGTGGCGTACGCGAGACCGTTCTCGATCGCCTCGCGGACGTTCCGGGCCTGGATCGGCTTGCCGTCCTTGATCAGACGGCCGCTGATGTTCACCCCGTAGGAACGGCCGAACACGCTCATCGCCAGCTCGGTGCGGCCGGCGCCCATCAGCCCGGCCAGGCCGACGATCTCGCCCCGGCGCAGGTTCAGGTTCACGCCGCGGACCAGCGCACGGTCCGGCTGGGTCGGGCTGTAGACGGTCCAGTCCTCGATCCGCAGAGCCTCCTCGCCGATGTTCGGCGTGTGCTCCGGGTAGCGGTGCTCCAGATCGCGGCCCACCATGCCCGAAATGATCTTGTCTTCGGTGAGGTCCGCGGTCTCCTCGGTCCAGATGGTCTTGCCGTCCCGCAGGATGGTGACCCGGTCCGAGATGCTCATGACCTCGTTCAGCTTGTGCGAGATGATCACGCAGGTGATGCCCTCGTCACGCAGGCCGCGCAGCAGACCGAGCAGGTGCTCGGAGTCCTCGTCGTTGAGCGCCGCGGTGGGCTCGTCGAGGATCAGCAGCTTCACCTTCTTGGAGAGCGCCTTGGCGATCTCCACCAGCTGCTGCTTGCCGACACCCAGGTCGATGACCGGTGTCACCGCGCTCTCCGCCAGACCGACCCGCCGCAGCAGCTCGTCGGCCGCGTGGTTGGTCCGGTTCCAGTCGATCCAGCCCCGCTTGGCCTGCTCGTTGCCGAGGAAGATGTTCTCGGCGATCGACAGGTTGGACGCGAGCGCCAGCTCCTGGTGGATGATGACGATGCCGCGGTGCTCACTGTCCCGGATGCCGGAGAATTCGCAGGTCTCGCCGTCGAACTCGATGTCACCCTCGTACGTGCCGTGCGGGTAGACACCCGACAGCACCTTCATCAGGGTCGACTTGCCGGCCCCGTTCTCGCCGCAGATGGAGTGGATCTCTCCTCGGCGGACTTCCAGGTTGACGTCCTGCAGCGCCTTGACGCCCGGGAACGTCTTGGTGATGCCGCTCATCCGCAGGATCGTGTCGGTCATGGACCCTCCTATGGGCCTTTGTTGCTGTTCAGCCGTGGAGGCCGCGCCCCGCCCGCTGGGGTCGGGCGGGGCGCGGAGCCCGATTACTTCAGGTCAGCCTCGGTGTAGTAACCCGAGTCGACGAGCTGAGCCTTGTAGTTGGCCTTGTCGACGATGACCGACTCGAGCAGCTGGGCCGGGACGACCTTGTTGCCGTTGTCGTAGTCCTTGTTGTTGTTGGTGGCCGGGGTCTGGCCCTTGAGCACCGCGTCGGCCATCTCGCCGGTCACCTTCGCCAGCTGGCGGGTGTCCTTGTAGATGGTGGAGTACTGCTCACCCGCGACGATCGACTTGACCGACGCGACCTCGGCGTCCTGGCCGGTGACGACCGGGTACGCCTGCGCGCCGGTGCCGTAGCCGTTCGACTTCAGCGCGGAGAGGATACCGATCGAGATGCCGTCGTAGGGGGACAGCACGCCATCGACCTTGACGCCACCCTTGTAGGTGGAGGTCAGGACGTTCTCCATGCGCTTCTGCGCGGTGGCCGGGTCCCAGCGGAGCGTCGCGACGGTCTCGAACTTGGTCTGGCCGCTCTTGACGACGATGGTGCCGTCCTTGATGAACGGGTCCAGGATGCTCATCGCGCCGTTGAAGAAGAAGGTCGCGTTGTTGTCGTCCGGCGAGCCGGCGAACAGCTCGACGTTGAACGGGCCCTTCGCGCTGCCCTTGCTGCCGTCGGCGTTGAGCACCTTGAGGCCGGTCAGCAGCGAGGTGGCCTGCTGGACGCCGACCTTGAAGTTGTCGAAGGTGGCGTAGTAGTCCACGTTCGGGCTGTTGCGGATCAGGCGGTCGTACGCGATGACCGGGATGTTGTTGGCCTTCGCGTTCTCCAGCTGCGTGGTGATCGCGGTGCCGTCGATCGACGCGATGATCAGCAGCTTGGCGCCCTTGGTGATCTGGTTGTCCAGCTGCTGGGTCTGCGTGGGGATGCTGTCTTCGGCGTACTGCAGGTCGACCTTGTAGCCGAGGCCTTCCAGCTGCTTCTTCAGGTTGTCGCCGTCGGCGATCCACCGCTCCGAGGAACGGGTCGGCATGGTGATGCCGATCAGGGCGCCGGCGTTGTCGCCGCCGCCGGCGGCTTCCTTGTCGACGGTCTTCTCAGCCGAGCCGCAGGCAGCCATCGTGGCGACCAGGGAGGCAGCGGTCAGCACCGCCGCGAGCCGGGGGTATTTCACTGTGGATCTCCTCTTTGAGAAACGGTGTTACAGAGGCCGGTTGAGGCGGTAGTACGCCTGGTTCCAGCGGACCCGGTCGGCGAAGTCGGCCGGGGTGGTGCGGTCATCGATCAGAAGGAGCTCGGTCTGCGCCATCTCGGCGAAGTCGCGGAGGGTCTCCGCGCCGACCGCCTGGGTCAGAACCGTGTGGTGCGGGCCGCCCGCGGTGATCCAGCACTCGGCCGAGGTGGAGAGCGACGGCGCCGGCTTCCAGACCGCCCGGGCCACGGGCAGGTTCGGCAGCGGCTCGTCCGGCTGAATCACCTCGATCTCGTTGGCGACCAGGCGGAACCGGTCACCCATGTCGGCCATGCCCATGACCACGGCGGGTCCGGACGCGGCGTCGAAGACCAGCCGGACCGGGTCCTCACGGCCGCCGATGCCGAGCGGGTGGATCTCGGCGCGGGGCGTGGCGGACGCGATGGACGGGCAGACCTCGAGCATGTGCGCGCCGAGGATCTTAGGCTCGCCCGGCCCGAAGTGGTAGGTGTAGTCCTCCATGAACGAGGTGCCACGCCCGGTTCCGGAACCCATCGCCTTCACGGTGGCGACGAGCACCGAGGTCTTCCAGTCGCCCTCGCCGCCGAAACCGTAGCCGTCGGCCATCAGCCGCTGCACGGCCAGGCCGGGCAGCTGGCGCAGGCCGCCGAGGTCCTCGAAGTTGGTGGTGAAGGCCCCGAAGCCGCCCTCGGTGAGGAAGCGGCGGAGTCCCACCTCGATGCGTGCGGCGTACCGGAAGGCGTCGGTCCGGCCCTGGAGCTCGCTCGAGATCTCGTAGATGTCGGAGATCTCGGCGACGACCTTGTCGACCTCGGCCTCTTCCGCGGCGTCCACGTAGGCGACAAGATCATTGACACCGTACGTGTTCACGGAGACGCCGAACTTCAGCTCGGCCTCGACCTTGTCACCCTCGGTGACCGCGACGTCGCGCATGTTGTCACCGAAGCGCGCCACCCGCAGCGTGCGCAGGTGCTGCCAGCCCATGGCGGCACGGGTCCACGACTCGACCCGGGCCACGATCGCCGGGTCGGAGGCGTGCCCGGCGACCACCTTGCGCGGCACGCCGAGGCGGGCCTGGATGAAGCCGAACTCGCGGTCGCCGTGCGCCGCCTGGTTCAGGTTCATGAAGTCCATGTCAATGGACGACCAGGGCAGCGACACGTTGTGCTGGGTGTGTAGGTGCAGCAACGGCTTGCGCAGCGCGTCCAGGCCGCCGATCCACATCTTGGCCGGCGAGAACGTGTGCATCCAGGCGATGATGCCGATGCAGTTCGGGTCGGCGTTCGCCTCCAGCATCAGGCGCTTGATCGCGGCCGAGTCGGTCAGGACCGGCTTGCCGACGATCTCGGCGGGCAGGCCGCCGGCGGCCAGGGTCCGCTGGATCTCAGCGGACTGGTCGGCCACCTGCTGGAGGGTCTCCGGGCCATAGAGGTGCTGGCTGCCGGTGAGAAACCAGATCTGCGGTTTCGACATTGGGGGTGTACCTCCGAAGGGGGGCCGGAGGGTGGCGGGGGCCACACTCCAGCGGAGCAGGCCCTAGTGTTATCGCTAACAAAACCTGTGTCAACGCCCCTTGGCAACAACGAGGTAACGGCCGTTTAACCCGCCGAGGGTAAAGGCCTCCCGACGCTCTCCCGGACCACCAGTCGCGGCGGCACCACGACGTGATCGGCGGTGCCCGGCTCGTCACGCATCTGGCCCAGCAGCAGGCTCAGCGCCGCCCGCGCCACGTCGCCGAAGGCCTGCCGGACCGTGGTCAGCGGCGGGATGAAGAACGCCGCCTCCGGCACGTCGTCGAAACCGACCAGGCTCACGTCGTGCGGCACCCGCCGGCCCCGCTCCCAGAGCGCCCGCAGGATGCCCAGGGCCAGGTGGTCGTTCGCGGTGAAGATCGCCGTCACCTCGGGCATCCGGGCCAGCATCTGACCGGCCCGGTAGCCCTCGGCGGCCGACCAGTCCGCGGAGAGCAGCGGCGGGACCTCGGCGCCCGCCTCCTCCAGGGTCTGCCGCCAGCCCTGGATGCGGCCCGCCGAGTCGAACCAGTCGGTCGGCCCGGAGACGTGCCAGACCGTCTCGTGCCCGGCGTCCAGCAGGTGCCGGGTGGCGGCCCGGGCGCCGGCCACCTGGTCCACCGTGACCACCGGCCGGCCGCTGGCCGGGTCGCCGTCGATGAAGACCACCGGCAGGTCGGACGGGATCTCGGCGAGCGCCTCGGCCGCCGACGCCACGTTCGCGATCACGACCAGGCCGGCCACCCGCTGGTCCAGGTGCCGGTCCACCACCGCGGAGATGGTGGACCGGTCCAGCTCACGGACGCTGCCCACGCTCACCGCGAAGCCGGCGTCCGCGGCCGCCTGCTCGAACTCGGTGAGCATCGAGGCCGGGCCGTAGAGGGTGCTGTTGCGGGCCACCACGCCGATCAGCTGGGACCGGCCGGTGACCAGGGCGCGGGCCGCCCGGTTCGGCCGGTAGTTGAGCTCGGCGATCGCCGCGCGCACCCGGTTCCGGGTCTGCTCCTTGACGTTCGGATGATCGTTGAGGACGCGAGATACGGTTTGGTGGGAGACGCCGGCCAGCCGGGCCACGTCGGTCATCGCCGGGCTGCGGGATATTCTGTCCACTTGCGCACCTCGTCGGTCCGGTTGGAGGCTGGTGGGTAGCCGCCACGTAACGGGAATGTTATCGATAACACCCGGTCTTAACGAGCCCCTGTTGACGAGGACGTACCCTCAGCAGCGATGGACGCGTCACCGACACTCAGCGGCCACGTCGTGCTCGGCAGCGTAAACGACGAAGGCTTCACCTCGCTGCGCCGCGCCGCAGCCCCTCGCGCGCAACGTTACGAGGCGGGCCGCGCGCTGCGCGACCACTCCCCCCGTTCGGAGATGGCGCACTGGCGCCCGCCCGCCGATCGGCCCGATCCGGTGACGACCGTGACCGAGTCCCACGCCGGCCGGGTGCCCCGCCTCATCCCGGTCCGGATCGGCCGGATGATCGCCTCGCCGTACGCGTTCCTGCGCGGCACCGCCGGGCTGATGGCCGACGACTTCGCGGGCCTGCCGCACACCGGCATCACGCCGGTGATCTGCGGTGACGCGCACCTCGGCAACTTCGGTTTCTACGCCTCCCCGGAACGCGAGCTGGTCTTCGACCTCAACGACTTCGACGAGGCGCACACCGGGCCGTGGGAGTGGGACCTGCGCCGGCTGGTCGTCAGCGTCTACGTCGCGGGGCGGGTCAACGGGTTCCGGGAGAGCGCCTGCGGCGACGCGGTGCGGCACTGCGTCGAGGAGTACCGCGAGCAGCTCTCGTTCCTGGCCGACCAGCCGCTGCTGGCCCGCTCCTTCGACCAGCTCAACGTCGAGGCGATGCGCTCGGCGGCCAGCCGCGCCAGCTTCCGCGACGAGATCGAGCGCGCCGCCCGCCGGGCCCGCCGGCGCACCAGCGACCGGGCGCTCCCCCGCTTCACCGAACGGCGCGACGGCACCGCCCGCCTGATCGAGGAGCCGCCGCTGATCACCCGGATCGACGACCAGGAGCGCGAGCAGCTCGCCGAGGCCCTCGACGGCTACCTCAACACGCTCAAGCCGCACTGGGCCCGGATCCTCGGCGGCTACCGGATCGTCGACATCGCACACAAGGTGGTCGGCGTCGGATCGGTGGGCCTGCGGGCGTACGTCGCGCTCTGCGAGGGCAGCAGTCCCGACGACGTGGTGTTCCTCCAGCTCAAGCAGGCTCGCCGCTCGGTCGTCGCGAAGCACCAGCACGGCGAGCTCGCCTGGCACCGGCACCAGGGCCAGCGGGTCGTCGAGTACCAGCAGGCGCTGCAGACCACGAGCGATCCGCTGCTCGGCTGGACCACCGTGGGCGACCAGCAGTTCTACGTGCGCCAGTTCCGCGACATGAAGGGCGCGATCCTGGTCGACGACCTCAACGCCGGCGCGCTCGCCGACTACGCCGGGATCTGCGGGTACCTGCTGGCCAAGTCGCACGCGCGGACCAGCGGGGCGTCGATCATCGCGGGTTACGTGGGCAGCAACGACAAGCTGGACGACTCGCTCTGCCGGTTCGCCCGCGCCTACGCCGACCAGGTGGAACGCGACCATGCCGCGCTGGTCGCGGCGGTGCGGCGCGGCGAGCTTCCGGCAGATCAATAGGGTACGGAGTCATGAGCGGCAAGATTCCGATCGACTCCCCGGCCCTGGCCGAGTTCTGGACCGAGCGCCACCTCTGCACCCTGACCACCCTGCGGGCCGACGGATCACCGCACGTGGTCGCCGTCGGCGCCACGCTGGATCCGGAGGCCGGGCTGGCCCGGGTGATCTCGTCCAGCACCTCGGCGCACGTCCGGCACATCCGGAACCAGCAGCGGATCGCGATCTGCCAGGTCGACGGCCCCCGGTGGAGCACCCTGGAGGGCCTCGCGGTGGTCCGGTCGTCGCCCGAGGCGGTCACCGAGGCGGAGCAGCGTTACGCGAAGCGGTACCGCACGCCCCGCCCCAACCCGGCCCGGGTGGTGATCGAAGTGACGATCACCCGGATCCTGGGCTCGGCGTCCCTCACCAGCACATGAGGCTCACCAGTACATGACGGCCGTCGTGCCGTTCTGCCACGCGTGGTACATCCGGGCGCGGACCACGTAGCGGCGGCCGGCCCGCAGCTCGGCCTCGATCACCGCGTTGCGGTCCTCGCCGCTGTCGTCGTCCGCGCCGACCTGACGCAACTCGCCGTCGACGTCCTCGAAGAGCACCAGCACCACGTCGGCGGCGCCGAACACGCCGACCCGGTAAGTCCGGCTCTGTTCGGGCAGCAGCTCGGCGTCGTACTGCTCGCCCGGCGCGAGGGTCAGCGGACGGGACTCGAACTCCTCCAGCCGGGGCAGCCACTCCTGAAGGCAGGGCGGGTACCAGAACAGGATCCGCTCGGCGTCCAGTTTGGAGATGGTGCCGGGCGGCTCGATGCCGGTCCGGTACTCCTCCGGGGCGATCACCAGGCCGGGCGGGAACTCGTACCCCATGATCGAGTCCGGGTCCCAGTGACCGGCCTCGGCCGCGGCCGGCTCCAGCGGGCGCAGCACGTTGCGCAGCACGTCCGCCGGCTCCCAGAAGTTCGGCGGGCCGGCCAGGAAACGGTGCAGGGCCGGCTCGTCCCAGCGAAGGCCGGCGTCCGGGTTCTGGTGCTCGTGCGGCAGGCCGAGGGTGTGGCCGATCTCGTGCAGGGCGGTGGTCCGGCCGTACTCGGTCCGCAGGTCCCACCCGAAGTTCATGGTCGGCTGGTCCGGCGGGACGGCGAGGATGTCGCGCCCGACGAACGACCACGACCGGCCCGGCCGGAACCCGATCCGCACCTGCGCCTCGCCCGGCTCCTGCACCTCCCAGAAGTCCAGGCCGATGCCGAGGTCCTTCCACTCGTCAAAGGCCTCCCGGACCACCTCCTCCTGCGCGTGGTCGCGGGTCCGCGGCAGGAAGGCGTACCGCAGCGGCGTGCCGTTCACCCACTTGGCGCGCCCCACCACGATGGCGTGCTGCCGGGCCGCCGGCATGTCGGGCGGCAGAACGGGCAGCCGCCGCGGCGGCTGCGAGCAGTACGGCCGCCGCCGGACCACATCCGGCATGTCATCCCCCTTGGTCAGTGATCGTTCTCGCCACGGTCCCAAGGCGGCACCGGTTCCGGCCGGAAAATCTCCGCCAGATCACCCCTCCGCGTCCCCCGGCACCGGACGTGCGTTCCACACTCAACAAGATCAGGGAGTGGATCCGGGGAGAGATCGGCCGCAGCCTCGTGTCGCGAACCCCGGCCGCGTAACGATCAGCGCAGGTCCATCTGCTTGCGCGCCGCCGCGATGACGTCCCGGCGCGCCGTGCTGCACCCGGCCAGCGCCGGCCCGCGATCGGCCGCAGCCGCGACCATCGCCGCGCGCTGGCGGCGCAGCAGCTCCTCACCCGCTGCCACCACCGCCGGGGACGCCAGCAGGCGCAGCCGGGTCAGCTGGGAGCGCATGTCCGCGTACGCCGGATCCGGGTCCTCCGACCGGATCATCGCGTCGCTACCGCGCCAGCTGGCGTCGAGGAACGCGGTGAACGCGTCGGTCAGCGAGTCCCGGACCCATTTGCGTTGTTCACGATGGCCGGTCACGAGGGTGGTGACGAGCAGGGTGGCCAGGCTGATGACCGCTGCGGCGATCGCGGCGGACGCGCTCAAAGTGGTCGCCATGCCGCCATGGTGGCGGACGCCGGCAACAGGGCAGGACCTCCCTGACGGTACGCGGAACCCGCTTGACGCCTCGGGCAGCGCGGCGGATCGTCGAGGGAGACCCTGGTCGTGAGGTGTGCCATGATCCGCTGGTGGCGCCGGGTGCCCGTGCCGCAACCCTCCGGGCTCCCGATCGAGAGACTCGCCGCTGACCTGCGCCGGCTGCTCCGCCTGCACGGAGAGCTCGCCGCGTCGGCGCACGCCGCCCTGTGCGCGCACCGGCTGTGGGCGGTCGAGGCCGCGATCGGAACGCGCGCGATCGAGGCGGCCACCGCCCTCGGCGTCCGCCATCCGCCGCCGGCGCGGGCCGCCACGCTGACCCCGGCCGAGCTGTCGGTGCTGCTCGCCGAACTGGCCGCGGCGGGGCTCGCGCTGCCCGGCCGTTTCGGGCAGTTCACCACGGACGGCCGCCTCTGAGACCCGGTTGATTCCCCGGAAAGGGAAACGGCGGCGGGACCGGTGTCCCGCCGCCGTCTCTCGTCCCGGCATAGCGCCTTTGCCGCACACCCACGAGGAAACATCGGGGGGCGTCGTTCCCCGCGGGTTGTCTCGGGCGCGTGACGGCCGCTGAACTGGGGGGCGGCGGCCGCCGGCCGGGGAGTCTTCGGGCTTGCGGCGCCCGTCATCAGGCGCCTCACCAACCGTGCCAGGTGGACCCCCCTTGATCCGCGAATAACGTGAGTGTCCTTCACCACCCTCGGACGTCACCTGTTCAGGGTCGCCCGCAAGTCCTTAGCTGTCCTGAAGGGAACCTTAAAAAGCTTTTAAGCCGTAACCGCCGCCGTCACCGCCAGCCAATGATCATCGTTGATGCTGTGTACCGGCGCCGCGTCCCGTCCCGATCCGGCGGATCGCCGGCGTTATCACTGCTGAACATGTTGAACCGGGAGCGCCTCCCGGACGTATACCCCGATGATCGACGACTCTCGGCGGGCTGCGGCGCCGGGACGGTCGGTCCCCGCGGGACTCCCGCGGGTCCCCTGGCAGAGGTCCGCAGCGCGGTAGCGCACTACGCAAATCCGTGATTAACCTTCCACATCCACCACGTGGCAGGCATCAATCCGGGGCGCGAGGGGCGGGCACCGGAGCGTGGAGGTGGAACAGCGTGAGGACGGTGGCGCGGATGCGGCATGGGGGCAGCGGGACAACCCCGAGCCGGTTCGGGGCCTCCTCATGAGCTTCGAAGACGACGAATACTGGGCGGACGAGTACGACGAGTACTCCTTCATGCCCCAGTCCGCGGTGGTCCAGGAGAAGCACTACGCCCGGCGTACCGCGCCGGACCCGGTCATCCCGACCCGGCGTACCCGCGGCGACGGCGAGGCGCCGGCGACCCGCCGCGCCGCCTTCGACGAGCGGCGGCCCAGCTGGCTGGACGATCCCGACTTCGAGCCGATCGACACCTCCAGGCCGAACCTGGCCGGCAACGACTTCGACGACGTGGATTTCAACCGTCCGGAGCTCGGCGTCGACTTCGACAAGCCCGACTTCCCCATCCAGGACCCGGACGCCCGGCCCGACCTGCGGCGCAGGGCGCCCGGCGGCCGCGAGCGCCAGTCGTCCGGCCCGGCGTCCCGGCCCGACGGCACCTGGGACACCTGGGAGGACCCGGACCGGCGTGTGCCCCCGAACGGCCGCACCATCGAACTGCGCTCCGACGAGTACTGGGAGGACGAGCGCCGCCGCGACGCCGGCCGCGACGTCATCGACGTCGACCCCGCGCGACGCCGGGCCCGCGACGGAGACCATCGCGGGGCGCGTCGCGCTTCCGGATCCCAGGACGAGATTGACGGGTACGGGCGCCGCGGCGGCCGCTACGAGCAGGACGAACGCCACGTCCGGAGCGGGCCGGACGCCGACGGTCGCAGGCGGGTCCCGGCCCGCGACGGGAGCGAGCGCTTCGACGGTCCGATCCGGGGTTCCGAGTGGCCGGGCGATGGCCGGGGCGACGGGCGTGGCCGGGGCCGGGAGAACGGCGAGCAGCCCGACGGGCGCGGCCGGGCCTGGGAGGACGGCGAGCGGCCCGACGGGCGCGGCCGGCCTTGGGACGACGCGGACTTCGGGCCGATCCGGCCGGTCGGTGGGCGCCGGCCGCGGCGGGACGACACGGTGGAGAGCCGGGGCGCCGGGCCGGTCCGCCGGGACGACGTGGTGGAGAGCCGGGGATCCGCGCCGGTCCGCCGGGACGACGCGGCGGTGGCCGGGCGGGCGCCGGTGCCGGACACGGACCCCTACGAGCTGTACCGGCCCGAGCCGGAACGGCGGAAGGCGGCTGCCTCCTACGATTCGCGCGAGCCGGTTGACGGGCGGACTCCGGCGCCTGCCGAGGGGCGGGCCGCGGTCTCGGCCGAGGGGCGGGCACAGGTGCCGGCCGCGGACAATGCCGAGCTTTTCGAGGGGCCGACCATCGGGGTCCGGCGGCCGGAAGGCGTGCGCGGGGACGGATACGAGGCGGAGGCTTCCCGGCCGGAGCGGGACGGCGTGGGGAATTCGGGTTCGCCGCGCGAGGAGTCGTGGGCCGGGCAGGTTCGCGAGGAGAACGGACCGGAGAGTGACGGCGGAACTGGCTCCGACGGGGCTGGTTCCGGTGGGACTGCCTCCGGTGGGACTGCCTCCGGTGGGACTGCCTCCGGTGGAACTGGGGATGCTTCGGGTAGTGGCCGGGAGGATGACGACGGTGACGGGCCGCGGGTGCTGCGGCGGGCGGGGACGCCCGTACCCCCGAAGGTTCTGAGCCGGGCCACTCCCCCGCCGGTGCCTCGCGTGATCAAGGCGGACCCGCCGGTAACGCCGCGGGTCGTGGCCGCGCCGGCGCCGGTTCCGCCGGCGCGCGTCATCGGTCCCGCGGAGGGTGCCCCTCCGGCGGCCGCGGCGCCCGCGACGGCGCCCGCCGCCAAGGGGCGTCCGACCGTTCCGGCACAGTCCGGAGCGGCACAGCACGGAGCAGCGCAGCACGGAGCAGCGCAGCACGGAGCAGCACAGTCCGGAGCGGCGCAGCACGGAGCGGCACAGTCCGGAGCGGCACAGCACGGAGCGGCACGGTCCGGACCAGCGCAGCCAGGGGCGGTACCGCGCCAGTCGTGGCCGCAATCCACTCCTGCCGCCGACCCGGACGCCGGTGGATCGCGGCCGGAATCCAACCCGGACGGCGGTACTCCATGGCCGCACGCCAACCCGGCCGGCGGAACTCCATTGCCGCAAGGCAACCCGGGCGAGAGCACGCCGTGGCCGCAAGCTGACTCGGGCGGGGGCGTGTCGTGGCCGCAACCCCGGCCCGACGGCGGGGCGGGGCGGTCGCAGACTGATGTGGTCGCGGGAGCGTCTTATTCGTCGGATTTGTCGGGGCGGGAGCGGCCGGTATCGCCGGCTGCGCCGGATGCTCAGGCGGTTCCCTCTTCGCCTGCTGGGCCGTCGCACCCGCAGGCAGCGGCTTTCCAGGGTGCGCCGGCAGTGCTGGCTCCCCCGGCCGGGCCGGCCGTCCCGGCGGCACCGTCCGCTGCCGGGCGGCCGACCGTCCCGGCGCCCTTCGGGGGTGGAGAGATGGATGTGCCGCAGCAGCGTTCGCGGAAGTCGCCGCGGACCGCGCATGTGGTTCTCTCCGGTGGGGACGGTCCGTGGTCGATCGTTCCGGACGAGGCTCATCAGCCGCCGGCCGGGTCGCGGCCGGTGTCCCCGGCGAGCTGGGACCGCCCGCAGGACGCATCCGTGCCGGCGGCGGCGACCGCGTGGCCGCCGCCGGTTCGCCAACCGGCCGAGCCGGGTCAGGCCGGACCGGGACAGGGCGTGCCCGGACCGGGCGTGCCGGGCCAGGGAGTGCCGGGCCAGGGAGTGCCGGGACAGGCCGGACCGGGACAGGGCGTGCCGGGACAGGCCGGGAGCCGGTCGGGGACCGCTGTTCCCGCTGGTGGCGCGGGGCAGCCCGCTGCGGCCACCGCGTGGCCGCCCGTTGCGCGGCACGCCGGGTTCGACGACGGGATCGCCGATCGGCAGGCCGGTTCCGTGCAGTCGGCGCCCGAGCAGCCCAGGCCGACGCAGCAGGTGCCCGCGCAGACCATGCCTGCACAGCCGGCCGAGGCGCGGCCGGTGCCTTTGCAGCCGGTGCCTTTGCAGCCGCTGCAGCCGCAGGTTGCGCAGGTGGCGCCCGCGCAGCCGGTGCGTTCGCAGCCGGTGCGTTCGCAGCCGGTGGCGCAGCCCGCACCTCCGGGGTGGCAGCCGCCCGGGGCATCGACTTCTTCCGGTGCGGAGGCTCGGGCTGCGGAAGGGCCTACGGTTCCGCTCGGAGGTCGGCGGGTCGCGGTCCCGGTTCAGCCCGGGCCGCGCGATCAGGAACGGAACGGGACCGCACACGACGGGCCGGAACACGGCGACGCAGAGCACGGCGGGACCGGGCACGGCGACGCAGCACACGGCGGGACCGGACCCGCTGCTGGGCACGCTGGGACGGGGACGGGGACGGGGACGGGGACGGGCGAGGGGACGCGGGGACCTGCTGCTCCGGGGGCGGCGGCCCCGGTTTCGGGTGGGGGGCTGGGATCGGCTCTGCCCGATGGGAGCGGGACGGAGAGGAACGCGGGGGGTCACGGGACTCCTGCTCCGGTCGTACCGGAAAGGGGAGAAGGACCGGGCAATGCCTGGACCTCGCCGCCCGGCTCGACCGCGACGGAGGCCCGGGGTTCGGACGCGCCCTACATGGATGCGGACGGGACCTGGCACAACCTCAAGCCGATCGCGAAGCTTGAGCTGAGCGGGCCGGATGTCGAGCCTCGGCGATATGCGGACACCGCGTTCGGTGGCGGGTGGTTCGCCAGTAAGACCGGCAACGCCGGCAACGCCAGTGAGACCGCCAACGCCAGTGAGGCCGGCAACGTCAGTGAGGCCGCCAACGCCAGTGAGACCGGCACCGTTAGTGAGGCCACGGCCTCACAGGGTGACGCCGAGACTCCTGCCGGGGACGCCGCCCCACCGGGGGACAAAAACGGCAAAAGCCCAGATGAGCCGGCCGGGCCGGAGCTCGCTCCTCATCTGCCGCTCACCGCTGCCGACCTGTCGGCGATCCGGTGGCGGCTGGACGGGGCGACGCTGCGCGAGGTCGTCGACAACCGGGACGCGTTGCGCGCGCTCGGGGAACGGCTGGACGGGCCGCTCGCCGACGAGGCCGACAACATCGTCAAGGCGGGGCTGCTCAGCGTGCGGGCGGAGGTCTACCGGCTCCTCGGTGAGCTGGGGATGGCCGCCGCGGCGAGCCGGCTGGCGCTCGCGCACGCGGAGTCGGCTCAGGACCTGCAGTCGATCGTGATCGCTCAGGCGGAGCTGGCGCACGTGCTGCGGCTGCGCGGGGACTTCATCGAGGCGGACCGGCTCTTCCAGCGGGCCCTCGAGGCCGACGTGCCGGCTGCGGTGCGCAGCGTGGTGCACGAGAACGCCGGGCGGTGCTGCTTCGACCAGGGGCGGCACATGGAGGCGCTCGACCACTTCGCCCGTGCGGTACGGCTCGGCGCGCCGGAGGACACCGACCTGGTGGAGCGGATCGGGGTGTGCCTGGAGTCGGTCTACATCCACGTGCTGCGGGACGGGTGGGGGCCGTACCCGCGGGGTGGCGGGGAGATCCAGGGCGTGGTCCGCAAGCCGGAGGCGCTCGACGAGGCGACCGCCGAGCAGCAGGTCGTCACGCCGCGGTGACGGCCAGGGCGCTCTGCCCTCGTCCGCGCTGTTTCGCCTGGTAGAGAGCGTCGTCGGCGACCCGTTGCAGGTCCTCGGCCGACCGCGCGTGGTCGGGGAGGACGGCGACGCCGATGCTGAGCTGCGGCGGGCCGGACGCGAGGCCGGGGAGCGCGGCGATCTCGGAGCGGGCGTGTTCGGCGTACCGGAGCGCCTCGGCCGGACCGGCCCGGAGCAGCACCGCGAACTCGTCACCGCCGAGGCGGGCGACGAAACAGCCGCCGGCGGCGGAGTCGCACAGCGCGCCGGCGACGGCCTGCAGGGCGCGATCGCCGGCGGCATGGCCCCAGGTGTCGTTGATGCTCTTGAAGTGGTCGACGTCGACCATCACGAGGGCGACCGGCTGCGGGCCGTTCACCGCGCGGGTCAGCTCGTGGTCGAACGCGCGCCGGTTCGCCACCCCGGTCAGCGAGTCGGAGCCGGCCTGCGCTTCGAGGACCTCGCGGAGCCGGTCGTTGCGTTCGCGCAGGCCGGTCACCACGAGCGCGGTCATCGTCATGGCGACGGTGATCGCGATCCAGTCGTTGAGGGCGTGCCGGGTGTCCGGGGCGAAGGTGAACGCCACCAGGGCGTGGCCCGCGGAGATGGCGGCGACGGTCGCGCCGATCAGCGGGCGGCTCAGGAACGACGCCGCGAAGAGCAGCGGCCAGAGGTAGAACAGCTGCGGGCCCATCGTGGTGTCGTGGGTGGCGTAGTTCAGCCCGGTGATGACGGCGGCCGAGAGCAGCGGCACCAGCGGCCAGAACACCCGGGGCAGCGCCTGCGGCCGGCGCAGGCAGAGCACGCCGACGACCAGGAAGGCGACCGAGGCGACACCGAGCGCGATCAGCTCGGAGACCGGGTCGCCGAGCTTCATCAGGACGCCGGTGACGAGGTTGTAGGCGCCGGCGGCCAGCATCAGGTAGGCGACGGCACGGGCAGCTCCGTGCGTGTCGCGTATCTGAAACGGCACGTCGTTCTCCTCGCAGGCTGGCTTTCCCTCATCGGCGCGGCCGGGCCGGACCTGAGCCGTCACTCCGTCCGCAGCGCCACCACCGGGTCGAGGCGGCCGGCCCGCTGCGCCGGCACCACCCCGAAGACGATGCCTACCACGGCGGACACCCCGAACGCGAGGGCCATCGACCACCAGGTCAGCGCGGCCGGGACCGGGGAGAGCCGGTCCACCAGGAGCGCGGCCGAACCGCCCAGCAGCATCCCGAGCACGCCGCCGGTCGTGGTCAGCAGCACCGCTTCCAGCAGGAACTGCACGCCGATGTCGCGGGGACGCGCGCCGACCGCCTTGCGCAGGCCGATCTCCCTGGTCCGCTCGCGCACCGACACCAGCATGATGTTGGAGACGCCGACGCCGCCGACGAGCAGGCTGATCCCGGCGATCGCGGCGAGCACCCCGGTCAGCACCCCGAGGATGTCGCCGAGCACGCCGAGGATCTGCTCCTGGGTGACCGCGGAGAAGTCGGTGTCCGGATGCCGGTCGGTGAGTGTCCGGGTGACGGCCGCGCTGAGCTCGTCGATCCGGTCCCGGTCCGGGGCGCGGATCGCGAGGCCGTCGATGCGCTCGGTGCCGAGCAGCCGCTGCGCGGCGGTGACCGGTACGTGCACCTCGCCGTCCCGGTCCACTCCGAGGCTCTGCCCGAGCGGCTCGAACGTGCCGATCACCCGGAACCGCACGCCGCCGATGGTGATCTGCCGACCGATCGGGTCGCGCTCGCCGAACAGGTTCCGGGCCAGCCCGGCGCCGAGGACCGCGACGCGGCGGCCGGTGCTCACGTCGGTCCTGGTCAGGTAGGCGCCCCGGTCCAGGCGGCGGACGAAGACACTGGGCGTGGTCTCCAGGACGCCCTGCATGCTGGCGAACCCGGAGTTCTGACCGGCACGGACCGTCTCCCCGGAGCTGATCGTGACGGCGACCCGGGACCGGTCGCCGACCACCCTGGTCACCGCCTCCACGTCGTCGAGGGTGAGCGGCGAGGAGGTGGGCGCGGCGCCGGCTTCGAGCCGTCCGGGTACGACGATCAGCAGGTTGGAGCCGAGGCCCTCGACCTGCCGCTCGATCTGCTCCTTCGTGCCGGTGCCGATCCCCACCAGCGCCACGACGGCGGCCACGCCGATGATGACGCCGAGCATGGTGAGCAGGCTCCGCAGGCGGTTCGCGCGCAGCGCTTCGAGGGCGACGCGCCACGCCTCCGCGAGTCTCATGCGATCAGGCCGTCCTTCACGACGATCCGCCGGTGCGCTCGCGCCGCCACCGACGGGTCGTGGGTGACCAGGACCAGCGCCACCCCCTCGGCGTTGAGCGACTCCAGCAACGCCAGCACCGACTGCCCGGTCGCCGAGTCGAGGTTGCCGGTGGGCTCGTCCGCGAGCAGCACCGACGGCCCGGTCACCAGGGCCCGGGCGATCGCGACCCGCTGCTGCTCCCCGCCGGACATCTGGTTGGGCCGGTGGGTCATCCGGTGTGCCAGCCCGACCCGTTCCAGCATCGCCGCCGCCCGCTCCCGCCGCTCCCGCCGCCCGGCGCCGCGGTAGACCAGCGGCAGGCCCACGTTGTCCTGCGCGGTTGTGCGGGAGAGCAGGTGGAACGACTGGAAGACGAAGCCGATCGTGGTGTTGCGCAGCTCGGCCATCTCGTTCGGGCTGAGCTTCGACACGTCCCGCCCGCCGATCAGCAGGGTGCCGCCGGTCGGCCGGTCCAGGCCGCCGAGCAGGTGCATCAGGGTGGACTTGCCGGAGCCCGAGGTGCCGACGATCGCCAGGTAGTCGCCGGGCCCGACGGTCAGCGAGACGCCGCGCAGCGCCGGCACCTCGAAGCCGTCCAGCTGGTAGGTGCGGGTCACGTCCTCGGCGACGATCGCGGCGCCTGTCCCGGCTGATGTCACGGCTGATGTCACGGCGCCTCGTCGCCGGCGGTGACCTGGTCGGCGCCGGCGACCACGATTCGCTCGCCCGCGTCGATGCCGCCGACGACCTGGACGGTCTCGTCGCCCTGCACGCCGAGGGTCACCGGGACGGACTCGTAGCGGCCGCGGCGGACCGCCCAGACGGTGTCCCGGCCGTCGACGCTGATCACCGAGGAGGCGGGGACGGTGACCGCGCCGCTGGCCTCGCGGACCTTCAGGCGGATCACCGCGCTCATCCCGGGCAGCGGGCGCGGGGCGTCGTCGCCGATGGCCCCGATCCAGAGGCGCACCGTGTAGGAGACGCCGCCGCGCGCGGAGGTGACCGGCAGCAGGTCGGCGGAGCGCACTGTCGCCGGGTAGACGACGCCGGGCGCCGCGTCCAGCTCGGCCTCCGCCTGCACGCCCGGCTCGACGAGCAGCACGTCGGTCTCGTCCACGTCGGCGGAGAGCCCCAGCTCGCTGGTGTCGACGACGGTCAGCACCGGGGCGCCGGCGGTGACGTGGGCGCCCTCCGGGACGGCGCTGTCGACACCGGCCGGCGCGGCGGCCGGCTGTGCGAGTGAGCCGCCCTCCAGCACACTGGACAAATCAGGTATTGCGGAAACGGGGGCGGGACCGCCGAACTGGACCGTCCCGGCGACCGGGGCGCGCAGCGACAGGGCCTCCACGGCCGCGTCCGCCAGCGCGTACGCCTGCTCGGCCTGCAGCCGTTGCGCCGCGCTCAGGGCGCCCACCGCCCGGCTCAGCGAGGCGACGCCGCGCTGGACCGACCGGACCGCCTCGCCGGCCGCCTCGGACACCGCCGCGTACTGCTGCCTCGCCGCGGTGATCTGATGCTTCAGCGCCGCCTTCAGCTCCGGGTCAGCGATCTTGTCGGCTGCCTCGGCGGCGTGCTCGAACGCTTCATCGGCCTGCTTGTCGGTGCGGTGCCGCACCGCCGCGAAGGCCGAGGTCCCGCCGGGGACGGTGACCTCGTCGGCACTGTCCAGGCTCCGCTCCGCGAGATCCCGGCGTCGCTCCACCTCGGGTGAGTCGATCACGGCGAGCAGGTCGCCCTTGTCCACCCGGTCACCGGACTCGACGCGCAGCTCGGTGAGCGTCCCGGCGGCCGGCGCGGTCAGCGTGGCGGCGGTCCGCGCGGTCACCGTCCCGGGCGCCTCGACGATCTCCTCGACGTCGCCGACGGCGGCCGTGCCGAGCCGGACCACGCTGGGCTCGTCGTCACAGGAGGCGGCGGTCATGGACAGGAGCAGCAGGGCGCCGGCGGTGATGATCACGATCCGTGAGCGTCGGGACACAGAGGCCACTCTATGTCCTCAAGAGACGGAACGGGCCGCCCCCGACGCGGGGACGGCCCGGGTGGATCAGGTGCCGGGACGGCGCCCGTAGACCTTCACCGTCGAACCGATCTTGCCGAGACTCCAGTACTTCTTGGCATCCTGCGGGAGCAGGTTGACGCAACCGTGCGAACCACGCCACATGTCGTGGATGTAGGTGGTGGTCTGGTGGAAGCCACGTCCGCCGATGAAACGCTGCCAGTACGGCAGCCACACCTCGTACGGGTCCGACCACTCCTTCTTGGTCCGCTTGTTGATCTTGAAGGTGCCCGCCGGAGTCCGGTAGCCCTTCATGCCGGTACGGGTGATCGTCGGCTTGACGTGCACCTTCCCGTTCTTCATCACGTAGGTCGTCTGGTTGGTCAGATCGACGCAGAACGTGATGCCCTTCTTCTTCGCCTTGCAGGACGACGTCTTCGTCGACGCCAGTCGCTTGGCGACGTTGTAGGTGGTCGGGCCCGCAAGACCCTTGGCCGGCTGGATGCCGAACCGCTTCTGGAACTTGACGATCGCGGCACAGTCGGCGGCGGACTGCTTGCCGTCGACCGTGAGCGTTCCGTACCCGCCCAGTTTCTTGAGGTAGCCCTCGACCTGCTTCTGGTACTTGCCGGTCGCGCACGACGCGGCAGCCGCCTTGGTGACCACCGCGGTGGCCACGGACGTGGTCACCGGCGCCGCTGCACCGGCGCCCGCCGGCGTCAGCGCGAACGCGCCGAGACCACCGCCCACCAGCGCCGCCATCGCGGCGCCGATGAGGCGGGCGGAAACCCGTCTCACTGCCAAATCTGCATCCTCCCCAGGAGTTCTGTCCGCACATCGAAGCACAGCCGCCCCACTTCCGGCGTACGGGGAAGGACCGTGACACGAAACCGGTATGCCATCGGCAGCCCGGCGACGCGCTTGAGAATCCGGAGAGTGATCAGGCGATCAACGAGGGGTGGCGAAGTCCTGCACCCAGTACGGAGTGTCACCACCGGCGATCGCCAATCCGACACCCATCTGCTCCAGGCGGCAGTCCAGGATGTTCTCCCGGTGACTGGGGCTCGCCATCCAGTCGCCGACCACCTCGAACGGCGACTTCTGACCCCGGGCGATGTTCTCGCCGTACCGCCGCCACGGATACCCCGCGTGGGCGACCCTCTCCCCGGCCCGGTCGCCGCGGGCGTCCTCGTGATCGAAGTACCCGCGGCGTGCCATGTCCGCGGCGTGCCGGTTCGCGGCCTCGATCAGCCGGCGGTCCGGGGTCAGCGCGTCGCAGCCGTGGCCGCGCCGGTTCTGGTTGACGAGCGCGAGGACCTGCTGCTGGACCGGGGCGGCGGGACTGTCCGAGATGTCCCGCACCGACACGGCGTCCCGTGCCGTCCGTTCCAGCACCGGCGCCGGTGGCGCGCCCGGCGCCTGCCGCGCCTGCGCGGCCATCCCACCCGCGGCCAGCATCGCGGCGGCCGCACCGGCCACCGTCAGAAGTCTCCGCATAACGTTTGCCGATCCCGTCGATCTCCGGCGTCCCGGCCGTTCCGTGACGCACGCCGGTTGACCAACGGCCGGTGATTCGAGCCGGAAACTCGCCGGTTTCCCGGCCTTAAAGATCAACACCCTTCTCTGGTACGGGGTGAGCTGCGCGAACGTCATTTCCCGGCAGCACACGCGTCGCACAATCGCACCGCGAATCCGGATCATTCCGCCGATCGGGGTAATCCGCTCAGGCGTTCTTACCGGCCGCCCGGCCGGTCCCGTTCGCTCCCCCGCCGCCGCTACTTTTTCGCGGTGCGAAATCGATACCTGGATCTTCTCCGCGCCGCAGCGATCATCCGGGTGATCGTCTATCACCACTTCGGATGGCCGATCCTGTCCATCGTGTTCCCGGCCATGGGCGTCATGTTCGCGGTGGCCGGCTCGCTCACCGCGGCGTCTCTCGCCAAGCGTTCCGCCGGTGATGTGGTGGCCTCCCGGATGCGCCGCCTGCTACCCCCGGTCTGGCTGCTCGGCCTGATCGCGGTGCCCGTCATGCTCTACGCCGGGTGGCCGGCCGAGACCGACGGCGAGCACCCGTTCCAGCCGTACACACTGGTCTTCTGGCTGCTGCCGCTCGGCGACCCGCCCGGCAGCGACGCGGCGGCCTTCGTCTGGGACGCGCTGTGGTACGTCCGGACGTACCTCTGGCTGGTTCTGCTCTCCCCGCTTCTCTATCCGCTCTTCCGCAGGGCAGGCTGGCCGCTGCTCGCGCTGCCGCTGCTGCTCATGGCCGTGCTGGAGCACGGCTCGTTCGGGATGCCGGCGCCGGTCGAGTCGGCGCTGTGGGATCTCGCCACCTACGGCGCGTGCTGGCTGGCCGGTTTCGCACACCGGGACGGCCGGCTCGGCCGGGCCCATCCGGTCCTGGTGGTCGGCGCGTTCGCCGCGCTCGCCGGCCTCGGGCTGCGCTGGCTCGTCCAGGGTCACGAGGAGACCGGCTGGGACCTGAACGAGGTCTCCGAGGCACAGGCGGTCTATTCGCTCGCGTTCGTCCTGCTGCTCCTCCGCTGGCAGCCGCCGATCGAGAAGCTGGTCGCGGCCCCGGTCGTGGACCGGCTGGTGAACCTGCTCAACGCGCGGGCCGTCACGGTGTACCTCTGGCACGGTGTCGCGATCGCCGCGGTCTGGCCGATCCTCGCCGCGATCGCGATGGAGGATCTCGGCTCGTTCGAGGCGCCGGTGACGCTGGGCATCACGTTCGCGGTGACCGCCCTCGCCGTGGTCCTGTTCGGCTGGGCCGAGGATCTGGCCGCGAGACGCCGCCCCCGGCTGTGGCCGGCCGCCGCGACCGCCCGCACGGAGCCGGCCGATCCGGCCGGCTCCCCGGGCCCGGCCGGCCCGGCTGGTTCCACCGGTCCGGCTGGCTTCCCGGATCCGGCCGGTCCGGCTGGTCCGGCCGGCTCTCCGGGTCCCGCCGGTCCGGGGCCGGCGGGGTGGCCGGAAGCGGCCCGGCCGCCCGCCATCCATCCGTCCGAGCCGGTCACGCTCGGTTTCCAGGCCACCCCCGGACTGCGGCTGACGCCGGGCGGCGCCGACATGCCGGTGGCCGGGCGGCCGGCGCCGGGGTACCGATTCGACGAGGCCGCGCCGGAGCACCAGGCCGGGTACGGCGGCGTGCCGTGGGCCGGTCACTCCGGGGACGACGGCACCCCCTGAAAGCCCGGTCCCGGCGCGCGGAGGGCGGCCACGCGCCGGGACCGGCCCGTTCCACCTGGACGAACGTCGATAACCGGCCAGGGGTGCAAAGCGAGCGAAGCTCGCTAAAGCTGGTAATACGGTCGCTAGTCTGAACTTTGTGGGAGGGCTGCAGGGGGAGGCACTGGTCGGCGCTCGGGTGACAGCGCTGGTGTTCCGCGCTGGGCCGCTGTTCTGCGCGTTCCCCCTGGACGAGGTGGTCGAGACGATGCGGCCGCTGCAGACGCGGCCGCTCGCCGGGACGCCGCCCTACGTCCGCGGCCTGGCCATCCTGCGCGGCATGCCGTCCCCGGTCGTCGACGTCACCCACCTGCTGACCGGCGAGGCCGGCGAGATCAGCCGGTACGTCGCGGTCCGCGCCGGCCGGGGTGTGGTGGCCTGCGCCACCGGACCGGTCCTCGGCGTGCAGGAGGTCGAGGTGGAACCGGCCGAGGGACCCATCGCAGCGCTCAGCGGCGTGGTGTCGAAGGCGCTGATCGCCGCGGTCGGGCGGATGGAGACCGAGCCGCTGGTGCTGCTGCGCGGGATCCGGACCGTCCCCGACGAGGTGTGGGAGGCCGCCGCCGGCAGCAGCACGAGGGCCGCCGCATGATCCGCGCGACGGACCTCAGCCGCTTCTGGGAGCTCCTCGAGCGCCGGCTCGGGTGGACGCACACCGACCAGGACGGGACGCAGACCGCGGCCGTGCTCTCCGAGCGGGCGGCCGCGCACGGGCTGAGCGAACGCGCCTACCTGACCCGGCTCGCCCGGTCCGGCTGGGAGAGCGAGACCGCCGCGCTCGCCGACGCGCTCAGCATCACCGAGACCTACTTCTTCCGGCACAGCGACCAGTTCCGGGTCCTGCGGCAGGAGGCCCTCCCGCAACGGCTGGCGGCCCGCGAGGGACAGCGGGTGCTCCGGCTCATCTCGGTGGGGTGCTCGTCCGGGGAGGAGGCGTACTCGCTGGCCATCGAGGCGTACCGGGCGCGGCCCGGCAGCGATTGGATCGTGGCGGTGACCGGGGTGGACGCGAGCCCGCGCATGCTGGCGAAGGCGCGCGGCGCCACCTACCCCGAGTGGTCGCTGCGGGAGACCCCGGACGACGTGCGGCAGCGCTGGTTCCGCCGGTCCGGCGACGAGTTCCGGGTGACGCCGGAGGTGGCGGAGACGGTCCGGTTCGCCGAGCAGAACCTGGCCGAGGAGGCGCCGGACCTCTGGCAGACCGGCCGGTACGACGTGATCTTCTGCCGCAACGTGCTGATGTACCTGACCCCGGACATCGCGGGCCGCCTGATCCGGCGCCTCACCGACTCGCTCGCCCCCGGCGGCTACCTCTTCCTCGGGCACACCGACTCGCTCGGCAGCCATCCGCAGCACCTGCGGGTGTGCCACGACGGCGGAACCGTCTACTACCGGCGCGACGAACCCGAACCGGACCGGTCGCCGCGATCGACGGCGGCTGCGGCCGCAGCGCCGTCGCCGTCGCAGCGGACGCCGCCGGCCCCGCGCCGGGTGGAGACCACGGCGGAGGAGGCCTACGACCGGGCGCTCGGCCTGCTCCGCGACGACCGTTTCGCCGACGCGCTCGCCCTGCTCGGCGACCCGGCCGGGATCCGCGAGCTGCTGCTGCGCGGCGTGCTCCTGGCCCAGTCCGGCCGGATCGGCGAGGCCCGGGACGCCGCGCACCGGCTGATGGAGATCGGCGGGCCGCACCCGGACGCGCACCACCTGCTCGGCGTCTGCCACGAGCTGGACTGCGCCGACCAGGCGGTCGGGCAGTACCGGCTGGCCGCCTATCTGGACCCGGCGTTCGCGATGCCCCGGCTGCGGCTCGGCCTGCTGGCCCGGCGGCGCGGCGACGACCGGGGCGCGGTCGCGCATCTGGAACCGGCCCTCGGGTTGCTCGCGGCCGAGGACGAGGAGCGGATCGTCCTGTTCGGCGGCGGATTCGGGCGGCTCGCGCTGACCACGCTCTGCCGTACCGAACTGGAGGCCTGCGGGGTGCGGCGGTGACCGGGCCGTCGGTGGCCGACCGGGTGAGCCGGCTGCGCTCCGAGTTCGACAGATCGTTCGCCGAGCCGGCCCGGACCGTCGGCGCGGACAGCGTGGAGCTGCTCGCGATCGGGGTGGGCGGCCGGCCGTACGCGCTACGCCTCGCCCAGGCCGCCGGCGTCCACCCCGAACGCCCGGTGACCGCCCTGCCCACGCCGGTGCCCGCGCTGCTCGGCGTGGCCGGGTTCGCCGGGACCGTGGTGCCCGTCTACGACCTGGCCGCCCTGCTCGGCCACCCGATCGCGGAGCGTCCCCGCTGGCTGGTGCTGACGTGTGGCACGCCGCCGCTCGCGCTCGCCTTCCACGAGCTCGACCACCACCTGCGGGTGCCGCTGACCGACGTCGTGGAGGGCTCGATCGGCGACGGCGGGCCGCAGGCCTACCTGCAGGGGCTGGTCCGGCTGCCGGACGGCAACCGGCCGGTCGTGGACGTGCCGGCGACCCGCGCACTCGTACACCAGCTGGCCGGACACCAGCCTGATTCTGAGGAGTCGTCATGATGGCCGGAAGCACCTACGGCCGGAAGCTGGCCTTCGGCGTCGCCATCACCATCGCCCTGACCCTGCTCTCCATCGGCACCGCTGTCGGGGCCCTGATCTTCGTGGTGAACTCCAAGGACCAGGTCATCACGAACGCCACCACGAACCTGGTCGGCGCGGAGGCGCTCGGGCGCACGCTGGAGACCCGGCTCGCCGATTTCCGCGGCTACCTGCTCTACCGCACGCAGGATTTCGCCGACGCGGCCGAGGCCGGCCGCAAGGCGTTCGCCACCCGGCTGGCGGCTCTGCGCGACGCGCTGCCGGAGGCCGCGATGCAGGCCATGCTCGATGAGGTGGAGCAGCTGGAGGCCGAGCACGCCGAGGCGGTCGCCCGGGTGATGGCCCAGCGGGCCGGTGGGGCGACCGTCGACGAGATCCTCCGATTCAACGACAGTCAGTCCGTGCCGCTGCGGGAGCAGTTGCAGTCCGCGCTCGCGGACCTGATCGCCCGGGTCCGGGCCGACCTGGAGTCCGATCGCCGGGACTCCTCCGCGCGGGCCAACCTGGCGATCACCGCGATCATCACCCTGGGTGCGCTGGCCACGGTCTGTGCCGCCGCGGTGGCCTGGCGGCTGAGCCGGGACCTCAAGCGCGAGGTGGGCGCCGCTGTCGGCCACATCCAGAGCTCGTCGGCGCAGCTGGAGGCGGCCGCGTCGCAGCAGGTCAGCGGCGGCCGGGACCAGGCCAGCGCGATGAGCGAGATCACCACCACGATCAGCGAGCTGCTGATCACCTCGCGGCAGATCGCCGAGTCCGCCCAGCGGGTGTCCAAGATCGCGGAGGAGACCGAGGCCGCGGCCCGGGCCGGTGACGCGACGATCGACCAGACCCGGGCGTCGATCACGGCGATCCGTACCCAGGTGGACCAGATCGTGCAGCACATGCTGGCGCTCGGCGAGAAGTCGCAGCAGATCGGCTCGGTCGTCGACCTGGTGTCGGAGCTGGCCGAGCAGACGAACATCCTGGCGATCAACGCGACCATCGAGGCGAGCGGCGCGGGCGAGTGGGGCCGGCGGTTCGCCGTGGTGGCCGAGGAGATCCGCAAGCTGGCGGACCGGACCGCGGCGTCGGCCAAGGAGATCCGGGCGCTGATCGAGGACGTCCGCGGCGCGGTCAACACCACGGTGATGGCCACCGAGATCGGGGCCAAGGCGGTGGACTCCGGCGCCCGGCAGTTCAACGAGGCCACCAACTCGTTCCGCGAGATCGTCAAGCTGGTCGCCACCACCAACGACGCGACCCGGGAGATCGAGCTCTCCACGAAACAGCAGACCACCGCCGTGGAACAGGTGAACGTCGCGGCCGGCGACACCGCGCGGGTGTCCCGGGAGACCGAGAGCAGCGCGGTGCAGACGAAACAGACCGCGGCGCACCTCTCCGCGCTCTCCGGCGACCTGCTCGAACTCGTCGGCTCGGGCAAGCACTGATGGATCAGCGCTGATGGCCCGCGATCCGCTGCGGTACTTCCGGCTGGAGGCGCGGGAACTGGTCGACCAGATCAGCGCCGGCGTGCTCGACCTGGACCAGCGGCCCGGGCCGGAGCCGGTGGGCCGGCTGCTGCGCGTGGCGCACACCCTCAAGGGCGCGGCCCGGGTGGTGAAGCAGAAGGAGATCGCCGACCGGGCGCACGCGTTCGAGGAGATCCTGGTGCCGCACCGGGCGGACGACAGTCCCCTGGCGGCCGAGGAGATGCGGGAGCTGCTCCGGCTCAACGACGAGATCCTGGCGCACGTCGCCCAGATGGAGGCGCCCAGCCCGCCGGACGAACCGCCGGCCGTACCGGACGCCCTCACCACGCCGGTCGCGCCGGTCACGCCGGAACCGGAGGCCGTGGCGCCCAGCCGGGCCTCCTCCAGCGATCTGGACGAGCTGCTCGACGCGATCAGCGAGACCAGCGCACAGATGTCCCCGATGCGGGCGGGCTGCGGCACGATCGAGCGGCTGCATCGCTCCGCCGAGACGCTCGCCGATCAGTTGCGTACCGGAAATCCCGCGGCGGCGCGCGCCGCCGCGGCACGCCTCGCCGGTGAGCTGGGCACGGCGAGCCGCCGGTTCACCGACGCGGCGGACCAGATCGAGCGCGGGCTGGACGACGTCCGGGCCCGCGCCGAGGGCCTGCGGCTGGTCCCGGCCGGCACCATCTTCACCGCCCTGCGGCGGGCGGTGCGCGACGCCGCGGACACCGAGGGCCGGAAGGTACGGTTCGTCACGCGCGGCGCCGACATCCGGATGGGCGCGCACCTGCTCGGCCCGGTCAGCGGGGCGTTCCTGCACGTGGTGCGCAACGCCGTGGCCCACGGCATGGAGCCCGCTGAGGTGCGGCTCGCGGCCGGCAAACCGGCCGAGGGCACTGTCACGGTCGAGGTGGAGCGGCGGGGCCGGTGGGCGGTGTTCCGCTGCGTCGACGACGGGCGCGGCTTCGATCTGGCGGCGCTGCGGCGTACCGCCCGGGAGCGCGGGCTGCTCCGCGACGGCGAGCAGGCCCCCGCCGAGCAGGAACTCCTCGGCCTGGTGCTGCGGGGCGGCATCAGCACCTCCGCGCAGGTCACCGAGGTGTCCGGCCGGGGCATCGGAATGGACGCGGTCCGCGAGGTCGCGGCCCAGTTGCACGGTGAGGTCGACGTCCGCAGCACCCCCGGCGAGGGCGCCACGGTGGAGCTGACCATCCCGCTCACCCTGCTCAGCATGACCGGCCTGATGGTGGAGGCGGGCGGCGCCACCGCGACGGTTCCGCTGGACACGGTCCGCGGATGCCTGCGGCTGAGCGCCGGGGAGGCGGCGGCCGCCGCCGAGAGCGGCCAGATCCTGTACGACGGCAGCGCCGCGCCCTTCCTCCCCCTGGCCGAGGTGCTCTACACCGGTGACACGGTCCCCGACACACCGGGCACCGGCGCCGCGATCGTGGTCGACTGCTCGGCCGGCACGTTCGCGATCGGGGTGGACCGGCTCTGCGGCACATCGGCCCTGGTGGCCCGGCCGCTCCCCGAGCTCGCCCCGGCGTCTCCGGTGATCAGCAGCGTCTCGATCGAGGCCGACGGCCGCCCCCGGCTGGTGCTGGACCCGGACGGACTGGCCGCGGTGGTGCTGCGCGGCCAGCACACCGGCGCCCGGACGGCGGTCTCCGCCGCCGCGCCGCTGCCGATCCTGGTGGTGGACGACTCGCTCACCACCCGGATGCTGGAGCGCAGCATCCTCGAGTCGGCCGGGTACGAGGTCGAGCTCGCCGCCTCCGGTGAGGAGGGCCTGGAGAAGGCCCGCGGCGGCCGTTACGGGTTGGTCCTCTCCGACATCGACATGCCCGGCATCGACGGCTTCACCCTGGTCGAGCGGATCCGGGCCGACCCGGGGCTGGCGGCCGTCCCGTGCGTGCTGGTCAGCTCGCGGGCGAGCGCCGAGGACCGGCAGCGCGGGAGGGCCGCCGGCGCCGACGCCTACGTGGTCAAGGGCGAGTTCGACCAGGAAGAGCTGCTGGCACACATCCGTCGACTGGTGGTGCGCTCATGATCCGGGTTCTGATCGTCGAGGACTCCCTCACCATGCGCCACCACCTGCGGGAGGCGCTCGCCCCCGACCCGGAGCTGCAGGTCGTCGGCGAGGCCGCGGACGGCGAGCGCGCCGTCGAACTGACCAGCCGGCTGCGGCCCGACGTGATCACGATGGACATGATGCTGCCCGGCATCAGCGGGCTGGACGCCACCGAGCACATCATGGCCGAGCATCCGACGCCGATCCTGGTCGTCTCGTCGGCGGACCGGCAGGAGTTGTTCAGCACGTACAACGCCCTGGCCGCCGGGGCGGTGGACGTGCTGGAGAAGCCGCGCGGCGACGACTCGGACGCGGACTGGGGCCAGCGGCTGCGCACCACCCTGCGGATCGTCTCCCGGATCCGGGTGATCACCCATCCGCGGGCCCGGCTGGGCGGCCGGGCCCGGCCCGCGCCGGTGGCGTCCCCGCCCGCGGTGCCGGCCGCCGCCACGGCGCTGAGCGTGGTCGCGATCGGCGCGTCCACCGGCGGTCCGGGCGCCCTCACCACGCTGCTCCGCGAGCTGCCGCCGAACTTCGGCACCCCGGTCCTGGTGGTGCAGCACATCGCGGCCAGCGAGCAGTTCGCGGTGGCGTTCTCCGACTGGCTCGCCGGGCAGACCGGCCGCAACGTGCGGTACGCGGCCGACGGCACCCCGGTGAGCCGGGTCGGCGGCCAGGTGCTGCTCGCTCCCCCGGACCGGCACCTGTACGTACGGGACAAGCTGCTGCGGCTCAGTGACGGGCCGCCCCGGCACTCCTGCCGTCCCGCCGTGGACGTGCTCTTCGAGTCGGTGGCCGCCGAGTTCGGCTCGACAGCGGCCGGCTGCCTGCTCACCGGGATGGGCCGGGACGGCGCGGCCGGGCTGCTGCAGATGCGCAGCCGGGGCGCGATCACGTTCGCCCAGGACGAGGGGAGCTGTGTCGTCTACGGCATGCCGCGGGAGGCGGCGCTGATCGGCGCGGCCGCGCACGTGCTGCCGCCCGGGCGGATGGCCGCCCGGATCGCCGAACTGCATCCGGCGGTGTCCCGGCGATGACACCGACCGTGCTGATCGTCGACGACAGCCTCACCGTGCGGATGGACCTGAACGACGCGTTCTCCGACGACGGCTTCACCACCATCCTCTGCGCCACCGGGGCGGAGGCCCGGGCCGCGTTCGCGGCGGCGGTCTTCGACGCGGCGGTGCTCGACGTGGTCCTGCCCGACGCGGACGGGCTGGAACTGCTCACCGAGCTGCGCGACGCCCGGGCCGGCGTGGTCATCATGCTGCTCTCCAGCGAGCACGAGGTGGCCGACCGGCTGGCCGGGCTGCGGATCGGCGCGGACGAGTACGTGGGGAAGCCCTACGACGCGGGTTACGTGGTCGCGCGTACCCGGCAGTTGCTGGGCGAGGCGCCGCAGTCGGCCGGGCACCCCACCGTGCTGGTGATCGACGACAGCGTCACGTTCCGCGAGCAGCTGCGTGATCTGCTGGAGCCGGAGGGGTACGCGGTGCTGACCGCGGCCAGCGGCGAGGACGGCCTGCGGATGGCGGCCGACCGGCGGCCGAACGCGGTGATCGTGGACGGCGTGATGCCGGGCATCGACGGCGCGACGGTGATCCGCCGGATCCGCCTGGACCCGGCGCTGCGGGACACGCCGTGCATCCTGATGACGGCCGCCGACGACTACGCCACCGAGATGCAGATGCTGGAGGCGGGCGCCGACGCGTTCGTCCGCAAGCAGCAGGACCTCGCGGTGGTGCTCGCGAAGCTGGCCGCGGTGCTGCGGCAGAGCGCGGAACAGCTGCCGATCGAGTCGATCGGCAGCCTGCACGGTCCGGGCAAGGTGCTGACGGTCAGCCCGGACCGGTCCGAGCGGGAACGGTGGGCGGATTCGCTGCGCACCGAGGCGTACGACATCGTGCAGGCCAGCGGCATCGACGACGCCCTGGACCTGCTGGCCGCCCAGCCGGTCGACTGCATCGTGCTGGGCCTCGACGGCGACCTGGAGCACGCCAAGGCGACCTGCCGGCGGGTCCGCGAGGTGCCGCTGGTCGGCGAGCTGCCGCTGATCATGACGGGTCAGGAGGACAAGATGCTCGACTGCCTGGCCGCCGGCGCCGACGACTACGTCGGCGAGAGTGACGTGCCGGAGGGCCTGCGGGTGCACGTCCGGGCGCAGATCCGCCGCAAGCAGTCGCACGACGAGGCCCGGCGGATCCGGGAGGAGCTGATGCGCCGCGAGCTGGACGCCGCCGAGGAACGCGCGGCCCGGCACCTCGCCGAGACCCGCGCCGCGCTGGTCGAGGAGCTGGAGTGGCGCAACCGGGAGCTGGAGGCGTTCTCCGGATCGGTGTCGCACGATCTGCGCGGGCCGCTCCAGGTGATCAGCAGCTTCGCCGAGCACGTGCTGGACGAGGAGGACGGCGAGCCGCTCGGTGAGGCGACCCGGCACCGGATCACCCGGATCCACGCCGCCGCGCTGCGGATGGCCGACCTGGTGGAGTCGCTGCTGATCCTGGCCCGGGCAAGTCGCGGCGAGCTGCGGCGGGAGACGTTCGACATGACCGCCACGGCCCGGCAGGTGATCGGCGAGTTGGCGGCCCGCGACCCGGACCGGGCTGTCGCGTTCACGGTGATCGAGGGGATGACCGCCGACGGCGACCAGGGACTGGTCCGGGTGATCCTGGAGAACCTGATCAACAACGCGGTGAAGTTCAGCCGCAAGGTGGAGAACCCGGCGGTCGAGGTGGGCGCCGAGGACGACCGGTTCTACGTCCGCGACAACGGCGCCGGTTTCCCGTCCGAGCAGGCCGGTCAGCTGTTCCGGCCGTTCGCCCGGCTGCACGACGCCCGCGACTTCCCGGGTACCGGCATCGGGCTGACCACTGTGCACCGGGCGGTCGAGCGGCACGGCGGGGAGATCTGGGCGGAGAGCACCGAGGGCAAGGGCGCCACGTTCTGGTTCACCCTGCCCCCGGCCCCGGAGCACACCGGGCCGGAGCGGCGCGCCAATCAGCGCCGCTCCGGGTGAGCGGGCTCAGTTCCCGACGACCAGCCCGTCGGAGATCACCGTCGGGCGGCCCTTGGTGCCCAGCACCTCGATCATGATCTTGTGCTTGCCGCTGGCGAGGTTGCGGGTCCAGACCGCCTGGCGGTAGGTGTTCTTGGCGGACTTGAGGTCCACCGTGCTGACCTTCTTGCCGTCGACGTAGACCGCCACCTTGCCGGACTTCGGGGTCTTCAGGAAGACCAGCGCGGCGGTCCGGCTGGTGAACGACCAGGTCAGCTTCCGCCCCTTGGTGGACGCGGAGAGCGCCTTGCCGCTCAGGTGCCCCTTGTTCTTGACGGTGGTCCACGTGCCGGTCTTCTTCGCCGAGGTCTCCGGGACGATCGCCAGCTTGCGGCCGATCTGCGCGGTCCTGGTGTTGCCGGCGACGTCCCTGGCCGTGACCGCGTACGTCGTCGCACCCGGCTTGACGTTGACGTTCCAGCCCTTGGCGGACGCGCCGAGGGTCGCGGCCCGCGGCTTGGTCACGGTGAACCCGGCGAACGCCGCGTTGTCCTTCGCCGACAGCGTCAGCGTGACCGGCACCGACGTGGCGCTGTACGTGCCGGGGCGCAGGTTGACCGCCATGCCCGCGGTCCACGTCGGCGCGGTCGGGTCGCCGACGACGGTGGCGCCGACCTGCGCGGTGCTGCCGAGCGTGTGCACCGCACGGACGATCACGCTGTGCTTGCCGGCGGCCAGCGTGACAGCGGCGGACCGGGCGGTGTTGACCGGAGAGGCGACCTTCTTGCCGTCGACGTAGATCTCGAAGCGGGCGATCTTCGCGTTCGCGGTGCTCACCGACCAGGTCAGGCCCACGGTCTTCTTCGTGTAGTAGACGCTGCCCAGCTTGGTGGCGCCGGTGACCTTGCTCAGCGCGAGACCGGTGATCTGCTCGGACGCGAGGGCCCGGATGGCCGGCAGGCGCGGGTAGAGGTTCTTGCCCGGGCAGGCCGTGGCGTCGCCGTCCTTGTGCCCGGCGATCCGGTTCAGCGTCACCTTGTCGCCGAGCTTGAACTTGTCGTTGTCCGATCCGGCGGCCACTGTCACGGTGCTGGTCGGGCTGTAGTTGTACTTGCCCAGCCGGGCCGCCGCCACCTGGGCCAGGGTCTTCTCGATCGCCGCGTTCGACACCAGGTCGGTATCGAAGTTGCCGATCACCGCGATGCCCGCGTAGTTGGTGTTGAAGCCCTTGGCGTGCGCGCCGATGACCGCGTTCTCCACGCCGCCCTTACGGCCCTCGAAGAGCTTGCCGCACTTGTCGACAAGGTAGTTGTAGCCGATGTCCGAGTACTTCCTGCCGTTCACGTCGTTGAGCTGGATGCTCCGCACGATCGCCGCCGAGTCGGCGCAGGAGTAGTTGTTGTCGCCGAACCCGGTGTGGTGCACCCAGAGCACCCGGACCTCGCCGGCCACGCTGATCGATCCGACGATCCGTTCGTCGGCGCCCCAGGCGGCCCGGGAGACGTAGGACGGGAACTGCGCCTTCACCGGGGTGGTCGAGGTCGGCACGGCGTTCGCGGTCACCCCGGCCGAGGACGGTTTCGCGCTCGTCGCGGCCGGCGCCGTGGTCGCCTTCGTGGCAGTGGTCGCCGCCGGCGCGGGCGTCGTGGTGGTGACCGGCGCGGTGGTCGGGGTGGACTCGGCCGCCGGCGCCGTGGTGGTGGCGTCCGTGGTCGGCTCGGCCTGCGGGGCCGTCGTGGTGGGATCCACGGTGGGGGTGTCGCTCGGCTCGGCGGACGGGCTCTCGGTCACCGCCGCGCCGCCACCCTGGCCGCCGCTCTCCTCACCCGGATCGGTGAGGTCGAGGCGCAGGCCGGCCGGCAGACCCGATCCGCTGCCGGTGACCCGCGCCGCCACGCCGTCGGACGGGCCGGCCCAGAGCGGCACGGTGCCACCGCGGAGCCCCGGGTTCCCGGCCTCCGGGCCATCCGGGCCGTCGGACTCGCGCTGGAGGGTCTTCCAGCCGCTCCACGCGCCGGAGGCGACGCTCCGGGTCTTCACCTGGATCTCGCCTTGCGGGACCGCGGCCGGATCCGACCAGCTGACGCCGACCATGCTGAACCGCTTGGTCTTGCGCTCCGGCAGTTCCGCGTCGCCACCGCCGGACGGCGCCGCGAAATCGACAGTGGCGAACTCGGTCTTGACCTTCGGCGGAGCCGCGGCGGGGTCGGGCGGCAGCACGGCGACCTGCTCCGCCGCGGCCGCCGTGGCACCGCCCGTGCCGCTGTCCGGCCAGGCCAGCACGGCCACTCCCCCGCCGGCGGCGAGCACCGCTGCCGCGGCGCCCACCCCGATAGCCAGCCGTCGATTCATCAGCCCGGTCCCCCATGAAGTTGAAGATCTTGCGGGCGTGAACGCTACCGGACCGTCCGCTCGCGTACCTCCCCTGATCGAGGGATCGTTATCTGTGACGTCACGCTCACTCCGTGCCGAGCGCGCGCACCGGGCTCACCCGCGCGGCACGGCGGGCCGGCAGCACTCCGGCCAGCGCGGTCAGCGCCACCAGGACGAGGAAGACCGCGGCCAGCTGCCACACCGGCAGCGTCAGCGGCGCGTTCACGCCGGTGGTCTCCAGAGCCAGCCATGCGTACGGGACACCGAGCACGATCCCGAGAGCCGCGCCGATCACCCCGTACAGGGCCGACTCGGTGGTCAGCATCGTGCGCAGTCCGGCCCGGGACATCCCGACGGCCCGGAGCAGGCCGGACTCCCGGACCCGTTCCACCACCGACAGCGCCGTGGTGGTGCCGACGCCGACGATCGCGATCAGCACGGTCAGCCCGATCAGGACCAGCGCGATCGCCAGCAGCACGGTGAGAGCGCTGTTGATCTGGTCACGCTCGTCGGCGAGCACCGCGACGCCGAGGCCCGGCTGTCCCGCCGAGGACTGGCGCAGCGCCTGCAGACCGGCGGTCCGCGCCCGCTCGCCGTCGCGGGCCGCGTCGGCGAGGATCCCGGTCGGCGCGGCCGGCGCGCCCAGCCCGGTCAGGTCGGCCGGGTCCAGCAGCAGGCCGGCGTGCAGCGGCGCCATGTCGGTGAGCACCGCGGCGACCCGCAGCCGGACCTCCCGGCCGCCGGCGGAGGCCACCAGCGTGTCGCCGGCGGAGAGCCCGGCCAGGTCGGCGACGAACCGGGCGAGCACGACGCTGCCGGGCCGCAGATCGCCGATCGACCCGGACGCGGTGGCGAGCTCGCCCAGCCGGGGCAGCGCGCCGACCGCCACGTCGGTGGCCGCCACGTCCGCCAGCTCGGAGGCGCCGGCGACACGGACCGCGGCGACCCGCCGGTAGGGGGTGACCCCTGTCAGATCGGCGCTGGTCCGCAGGCGGTCGGCGAGCCCCGCGGGCAGCGACTCACCCTCGGCCGCGGCGAGCTCGAAGTCGGCCGGGGCGGAGGCGGCCAGCTCCCGTTCCGCGAGGGTCCGCACCGACGCGCCGCCGACCAGCACCCCGGCGATCATCGTGACGCCGAGCGCGACCACCACCGCCACCGCGGCGGCCCGCCGGGCGCTTCCGCCGACCCCGCCGACCGCGAGCCGGCCGACCGGCCCGAGCCGGCGCAGCGGCCAGCCGGCGATCGCGAGCACCGGGCGGACCAGGGCCGGTCCGAGCGCGATCAGCGCGAGGAACGCCAGGCCGCCGGAGCCGACCACGGCCAGCAGCAGCGGCATCGGGTCGTAGTCCTCCGGGTCCGGGCCGGGCAGGTTGACCGCGACCAGCCCGGCCACGGCCGCCGCGACCAGCGCCAGCAGCAGGCCGGTCAGCCAGCGCAGGCCGCCGATGCCGGTCCGGGCGCCGGTGGTCGCGGCGCTGCGCAGCGCCTCCAGCGGCGCGACCCGGGAGGCGGAGATCGCCGGCGCGCCGACGGCCACGAGGGTGATCAGCACGGCGAGGGCGACGGTGCCGAGGGCGGCGGCGATCGGGAAGCCGGGCGCCGAGACGGTCCAGCCGAACACCCCGAGCAGGGCCGGCAGCGCGTGGCCGGCCGCGAGCGCGCCGAGCACACCCGTGACACCCGCGATCAGGCCGGTCAGGAGCCCCTCGGCGGCCAGCGCGCGGGCCAGCGCGGACCGGCCGGCGCCGACCGCCCGGAGCAGCGCGAGCTGGCGCATCCGCTGGGCGAAGACGATCCGGAACGTGGACGTGGCGATCAGGCCGGCCGCGATCACGGCGACCGCGACGAACGCGCCGACCACGGCGAAGACCTGGTCCACCTCGCTCGCCGCCGTGCGGGCCTCGTCCAGCCGGACGTCGGCCCCGGTGACCACCTCCGGCCGCGTCTCCGGACTCCCACCGGCCGCTACCAGCGTCGCCACCCGGTCGCTGACGACACCCGGGTCGGCGCCGCCGTTCAGGCGCAGGTCGATCTGATTGAGGAGATCACTTCCGGTCAGCGTCGCCACGGTGCTCGTCGGGGCGTACCCCTGGGATCCGAAATCGTCGCGGGGAGCGACAATGCCGACCACCGTGAGTCGCGCCGCCGTGCCGGTGCCCGCGTCGGCGCTCACGCTCGCGCCGAGCGTGAGGCCGAGCCGCTCGACGGTGCGCGGCGTGACGGCGATCTGGCCGGGACCGTCCGGGAACGTCCCCTTCTCGACCTTGACCACGCTGAGCGGGCCGCTGCCCGGATCGGCGATCAGGCCGAGGTAGCCGCCGCTGACCTCGAGGCCGGCCTCGGCGCGGCCGGCCGCCTCGGCGACACCCGGCAGCGCCGCGATCCGGTCCAGCTGCGCGGTGGTGATCGTGCCGTTGCGGACCACCAGGCCGACCGCCTCCGGGGTGCCGCTCAGGCCGTTCAGCACGCTGCGCTCGGTGATCTGCTGGGCGAGCACCGTCGCGTAGACCACGAACGCGGCGACCAGCACGGCGAGCCCGGTGAGCAGCATCCGCGCCGGGCGGCGGGCCACCCCGGCCAGCTGGGTACGCAGCACCGCGTTCATCGGGCGGCCGCCAGGTTCTGCAGCGCGTCGGTGACCGAGGCGATGTCCGGGCGGTCGATCTCACCGGCCAGCCGGCCGTCGGCGAGCAGCACCACCCGGTCCGCGTACGCGGCCGCGCCCGGATCGTGAGTGACCATCACGATGGTCTGGCCCAGGTCCCGCACCGAGTCGCGCAGCAGGCGCAGCACCTCGGCGCCGGACCGCGAGTCCAGGTTGCCGGTCGGCTCGTCGGCGAAGACCACCTCGGGACGCGACACCAGCGCGCGGGCCAGCGCGACCCGCTGCTGCTGGCCACCGGAGAGCTCGCTGGGCCGGTGGGTGAGCCGGCCGGCCAGGCCGAGCGCTGTCACCAGGCGGTCGAACAGCTCCGGGTCCGGAGTCCGCCCGGCCAGGTCCAGCGGCAGCGTGATGTTGGCGGCCGCGGTGAGCTGCGGCAACAGGTTGAACGACTGGAAGACGAAGCCGATCCGCTCGCGCCGCGCCCGGGTCAGCACCCGGTCCGGCTGGCGGGTCAGGTCGGTCTCGCCGAGCAGCACCTGCCCGGAGGAGGCGGTGTCCAGCCCGGCCAGGCAGTGCATGAGCGTCGACTTGCCGGACCCGGACGGTCCCATGATCGCGGTGAACCGGCCCCGGTCGAAGCCCACCGTGACCCCGTCCAGCGCGCGCACCGCCGTGTCGCCGTCGCCGTACACCTTGACCAGGTCCACGGCCGCGACCGCCGTGTGTCCTACCACCTTCATCTGCATGGGACGCAGCTTGATCGATACGTTCGGCCACGGCATCCGCCCGCGGACCGGGTTCCGGCCGGGCCGGAGTCTGCCTTTCGGCCGATGGGGACGCCCCGGCCGGCGCTTACGCTGGGTCACGATGCTGAACACGTTCCTCGTCCGTGCCGGCCAGATCGCCGCCCTCGGCCTGCTGGCCCTGCTCGGCGTCATCGACATCACCAGCGGCCGGTTCGAGTCCGCGCTGGTGCCGGTCCAGGTGCTGGTCGCGATGGCGGTGGCGGCCGTGTGGCTGCCCCGGCACCGGCACGGCTCCCGTACCCTCCCGATCGCCGCGCTGCTCGCGGCCGGCCTCTCGCTGAGTTTCACCGCGCTGCTGCTGCACCGGAACCTCTACGGCGGGATCTGGGGACTCGCCGAGGCGGCCGCGTTCCTCGGAGTCGCCGCCGTGGTGGCCCGGCACGCGCCGCCCCGGTGGGCGGTCCTCGCCTGCGCGGCGGTCGGCCTGGCGGCCGGCCTGATGCCGCTGCGCTCCGGGCAGTCCAGCATCTATGTGACGTTCGGGCTGATCCAGGCGCTCGGGATCGCCGGCGCGATCGGCGCCGGCGTCACGCTGCGGACCATGGAGGGCAACCGGCGAAGGGCATTGGACACGGTACGGTCGGAGCAGCGCGCCGAGTTCGCCCGCGACCTGCACGACTTCATCGCCCACCACGTCACCGGGATCGTGGTGCAGGCACAGGGCGCCCGGTTCATCGCCGAGCAGGACCCGAAACGGGCGATGGTCGCCCTCGAGCAGATCGAGCAGGCCGGCGCCGAGACGATGGCGTCGATGCGGCGGATGGTGGGCGTGCTGCGCGACCCTGCATCCGAGCCGGACGCGCCGCTCGCCCCGGTCGCCGGAGTCGGCGACCTGCCCGCGCTGGTGGAGCAGTTCACCGCGGCCGGCGGTCTGCCGGCCCGGCTCGACACCGGCGGCGACGACGGCGCCGGGTTGCCGGTGGAGGTCTCCACCTCGGCGTACCGGGTGGTGATGGAGGCCCTCACCAACGCCCGCCAGCACGCGCGGCACGCCACCCTGGTCGACGTCTGGCTGCGCCGAACCGGCTCCCAGTTGCTGGTCCGGGTGGCGAACGACGGTCCCCCGCCGCGTCCGGCCGGCCCGCGTGATCGTCCGGGGTACGGTCTTGCCGGGCTGACCGAGCGGGTGCGCGCGGTCGGCGGGCAGATCTCGGCCGGGCCGGGAGTGGACGGCGGCTGGGTCGTTGACGTGGCGCTGCCCCTGACCGGGAGAGAGTGAATCGTGATCCGCGTACTCATCGCCGACGACCAGGCCATGGTCCGCACCGGCTTCGGCATGATCATCGGCGCGCAGCCGGACATGGAGGTCGTCGGCGAGGCGTCCGACGGGGTGGAGGCGGTCGCCGCGGCCCGCCGACTGCGGCCGGACGTGGCGCTGCTCGACATCCGGATGCCGAAGATGGACGGCCTGCAGGCGCTGAAACTGCTGGCCGGGCCCGGCGTCGCCGAGCCGGTCAAGGTCGTCGTGGTCACCACGTTCGACCTCGACGAGTACGTGCATGCCGCGCTCCGCGGCGGCGCGGCCGGTTTCCTGCTCAAGGACTCCGGTCCGGCGCTGCTGGTCGAGGCGGTGCGGGCGGCCGTCTCGGGGGACGCGCTGATCAGCCCGTCGGTGACGGTACGCCTGCTCAAGCACCTGGCGACGCCCGCGCAACCGGCGGACGACAGCGGGCTGTCGCCGCGCGAGCTGGACGTGGTGCGGCTGACCGCGCGCGGCGCCACCAACGCCGAGATCGCCAACGAGCTCTTCATCTCGATCGGCACGGTCAAGACGCACCTGGGCAGCGTCCACGCGAAGCTGGGCACCCGGAACCGGGTGGAGATAGCCGCCTGGGCCTGGGAACGCCGTCTCCTCGGCTGAATCGGTCGTGGGGACAGGAATTCGCCGCCGGCCTCTTTCCGGGGGTCCGGAGATAGCGGCCGGCCACCCCGCGCGCTAACCGCCCCGCTGGCGGGTGGTCAGGCGGGCCGCCACCGGGGGCTCGCCGTGCCCGGTCCGGACCTGGGTCCACAGCTCCTTCGCGACGTTGCGGGCCGGCCCCAGCCGGTGCCGGGTGATCAGCCGGGCCTCGGCGCGCATCCTGGCGCTGCGCGGCACCGGCAGCGACGGCAGGTAGCCGAACTTGGCGAGACGGTCGCCGAACGCGGTCTCGCAGCGGCGCACCTCCTCCTCGCTGAGCCGGGACCGCCAGCTCGCCACCCGCTCGGTGGTCGGCGCCTTGTGGGTCATCGTGTGCCAGGTCTTCCACTCCGGGACGGCGACCGAGGCGAGCTGGTTCGGCTGGGTCATGGCCGGCTCGAACTCCTCGCCGAGGAACGCGCAGATCTTCCGCAGGTAGGGTTCCGGGTCGGCGACCAGGTCCTCGTAGCGGACCTGGTGGAAGACGTCCGCCGGGTAGCGGCGGGCGGCGAGCAGGGACGCGTCGGCGGACTGCGACCAGTAGTCGATCAGCGTGTCGAACTCGGCCGGTTTCCACGGGGTCTCCTTCAGCGAGGAGACGCAGTCCCGGCCGTCGCGCATGATGTTGATGATCTGCGCGTCCGGGAAGAGCCGCAGGATGGTCGGCAGGTGCCGCAGGTAGAGCGGCCGCTTGTCGCCCCAGCGGGGTTTGCCGAACCGGTCCGCGTACATCTTGAAGACCGTGCCGAACGCGGAGCCGAGCGTCGGCGGCGCGGCAACGATGGCGTCCACCACGGCGTCGGCGTCCAGGCCCAGGTCGCCGAACTGCGACGTCCGGACGATCCAGCCGGCGAGCTCGCGGCGGCGGGCCGCGTCGGTCAGGTCGCCGAACTCGGCGCGCTTGCCGTACCCGGCCAGCAGGAAGCGGGTCTCCGGCGGGATCGCGATCCGCGAGTGCGCGTGCAGCATCAGCTGGAGCATGGTCGTGCCCGACCGGGGACAGCCAACCACGAAGATCGGTCGGTCACTGGACATGACGACCACCGTAAATAGGTGCTATCCCGCCCCGCGACGCCATGATGCTCCTTTCCCGGCCACCCAGAAGATCTTGAGGACTAGGAAAAGATTTCGCAAAGAGTCTGTGCAGGGCGGATGCACACGCTGTCGCGACGCTGAGAATTACCTGTCAATCTTGACCGACAAGGTGCAGATCCCTGGCCGGGACACGCGCCGGGCGGGTGGAGAGCCAGCAGCCGATCACGATCAGCGCGAAGCCGGCCACTGTCGCGGCACCGATCTCCTCGTTCAGCAGGACCACGCCGAGCAGCAGGGCGACGACCGGATTGACGTACGTGACAAGGCCCGCCCGGTTCGACCCGGCCAGGATGATCAGCCGGTAGAAGGCGAGCAGCGCCGCCGCGGTGCAGAGCACGCCGAGCACCACCAGCGCGGACCAGGAGTCGGCGCTGACCGGCCCGGACGGCAGCCGCATCAGGGCGAACGGCAGCAGCACCACCGTGGCGATGACTGTGGTGCCGACGGTCAGCGTCTCCGGCGGGATGTCCGAGGCCTTGCGCTGCACCAGCATCGTGGCGACCGCGTAGCTGATCGCGGCGAGCAGGACCATCCCGGCGCCGAGCAGGCCGTACCTGTCGCCGGAGACGTCCAGCCCGACGAGCACCACCACGCCGGCGAAGCCGAGCACCAGGCCCGCGCTCCGGATCGGGGTGAGCGGCTCGGCGCGGGACATCAGCAGCGCGATCGCGACCGGCTCGATGGCGATCAGGATGCCGGTCAGCGACGAGGAGATGTGCTGCTCGCCGTACGTGATCAGCAGGAACGGGCCGACGATGTGCACCATCGCGATCAGCATGACCACCCGCAGCCGGCCGCGCAGGGCGCCGAGTGTGCCCCGGGCCAGGGCGATCGGGATGAGGACGGCCGCCGCGATCGCGGTGCGCCCGGCGACCACGACGACCGGCGAGAGGTCCTCGATCGCGATCTTGATGAGGAAGTACGGGATTCCCCAGAGGACGGAGACCAGGACGAAGAGCAACCATGCGAGACGATTCACGATCTCAGCCTCACCCCGTACGGTGGTAAGCGGTAGTGACGACCTTCTGTTGGCGTGTTAAGGAAAACTGATGATCGACGCACGTCGCCTCCAGATGCTGGCCGAGGTCGCCCGGCACGGCAGCTTCAACCGGGCGGCCGCCGAGCTGCGGCTCACCCCGTCCGCCGTCTCCCAGCAGATCAGCGCCCTGGAGCGGGCCGTCGGCACGTCCGTGGTGCGGCGCAGCACCCGGGGCGTCGAGCTGACCGACGCCGGCCGGGTCCTGGTCGAGACCGCCGAGTCGATCGCCGCCGAGCTGCTCTGCGCCCAGCGCGAGATCGAGAAGATCGCGGCGGCCCGGACCGCGCGGCTCACCGTGGCCACCTTCACCAGCGGCGGCCAGCGGCTGCTGCCCCCGGCGCTCACCCGGTTCACCGCCGCGTACCCCGGCGCCGACCTCACCGTGATCGAGAGCGAGCCGGAGGAGAGCCTCGGGCTGGTCCGGACCGGGGCCGCCGACATGGCGCTCGCCTACCACTACGACGGGCCTCCGGCGGTGCCGCCGGGCCTGGTCTGGACGCCGCTGGTGGAGGATCCGATGTGGATCGTCTTCCCGGACGGGCACCCGCTCGCCGGCCGGTCGTCGATCACCATCGCCGAGCTCGCCGGCGAGCGCTGGGTGCACGGCTGCCTCACCGTCGGCGACATGCTCGACCACTACGCGGCGATGGCCGGGTTCGAGGTCCGGGCCGCCTGCCGGGGCACCGACTACCAGTTCGCCCAGTCGCTGGTCCGGGCCGGCGTCGGGATCAGCATGATCCCGGAGGTGGCGCTCACGGCGGACCGCAGCGGCCTGACCGCGATCCGGCTGACCCCGCCCGGCCCGTGCCGGTTCGTCGGCATCGTCACGCCCCGGCGCCGCTCCCCCAATCCCCTGGTCACCGAGGTGATGCGCCTCCTGGCGGACACCGTGACGGCGCTGGGCGTCAGAGCGTGATCCAGTAGCGCTTCACCCGGCCGATCTCGGAGTCGCGGATGTCCTCCAGAACGCCGCCGGCCCCCTCGATGACCCGCGCCGACACCTCGTTCGTCACGTCGCAGCTGATCATCACCCGGTCGATGCCGAGCTTGCCGGCCACGCCGAGCATCTCGCCGAGCGCCCAGCTCGCCAGGCCGCGGCGGCGCGCCGAGGGGCGGATCCCGTACCCGATGTGACCGCCGGCCCGGAACAGGAAGTCGTTGAGCGTGTGCCGCAGCGAGATCGCGCCCAGGTAGTCGTCGCCGTCCACGATCCACCGGTACGTGCAGTGCACCAGCCCCGCGGCGGCCGGGATCGACGTGTCCTCCTCGGCCAGCAGCCGGCTCACCCAGGCCGCGAACCCGGCCGGGGACACCACGTCGTCCTTCGGGCGCAGCCCGGAACCCGGCTGGTGCACGCCGTGCCCCCACTCGTCACGGGATGCCAGCCATGACGAGTGGAGGCGAACGGTCGGACTGATCAGCTCAGGCATGCTCCGACCGTACTATCGGGGCCTGGGCCCATCATGCGATTTAACCGGCGGCCATCGCGAGCAGCCGCTGGACCTGGGCCTGGCGGTTCGTGGTCATCGTCTCGGCCAGCTTCTTCGCGTCCGGGTGCGCGCCACCGCTCGCCTCCAGGCGCAGGGTCTCCATGGCGTTGTGCAGGTTGCCGAGCAGCAGCGCCACCGCGATCCGGTCGAGGTCGGAGCCCTTCGCGGCCCGCAGCCCCTCGACGTCACCGGGCTGGAGCGCGTGCAGATCACCGTGACCGGCGTGCAGGGACGACGCGGAGGGGGCCGTCATCGGCTGATCCCAATCGGTCAGCCACTGCTTCATCGTGGCGGACTCGGTCTGCCACTGACCGCGCAGCTCGGTGGCCAGCGCGCGCAGCTCCGGCTGGACGGCGGACCGCTCGGCCACCGCCGCGACCTGCTCGCCCTCGGCGATCTGGGCGACGCTCATCTGCAGGAACATGACGTCGGTGTCGTTGTGCGCGGCGGGCTCGGCGCCGCACCCGGAGAGCAGCAGGGCGAGCAGCAGGAGGAGGCCTCCCGCTGCTCGCCGGGCCGCAAGATCCGGCCTTAGACGGCGGTCCACAGCGCCGCGACGTACGGGGGCTCCCACCCGGTGACAGCGGTGTGCGCCTGGCGGCACTGGTAGGTCTTGCCGGAGTACGTCACCCGGTCACCCACCTTGTACGCCGCCCCGGCCGCCCACGTCGTCGAACCGGGGTTGGTGGTCGCCGTCGGAGCGGGAGTGGGACTGCTGGTCGGAGCAGGCGTGGGCGTGGTGGGATTAGGCGCCGGGTTGGAGGTCCCGCCGCCGAAGTTCAGGTCGACACACGAGTAGAACGCGTTGATCGTGTCCGCGACGTTCCACCGGGCGAGCACGGTCTGCCGGCCGGAGTACCCGGAGAAGTTGACCGTGTGCGACTTGCTGGCGCCCGGCTGCGCGCCGTTGTCGTTGAAGGACGCCACCAGCTTGTTGCCGATGAAGTACTCCCACGTCGACGTCGAGTGCCGCGCCGTGAGCACCCAGTTGAAGGTGACGCTGCTGCCGACGTTCGCGGCCGGCCACGACTTGCCGGAGTCGTTGAGGACCGTGAACCGGCTGGTGCCGCCGTTGCACTGGGTGGAGCCCTTCGGCGCCTCGACGCTCTGCGGCTCGTAGACGATGTCGCCGCAGCCGGAGACCGCGCCGCTCGCGCAGTTGGCCTGGCGGCTGGGCGGGGACGAGATGTATCCGTGCGCGGACGCCGGGGAGACGGCCACGAACATCGATCCGGTGACGGCCGCGACGGTCAGTGCGGGCAGGGAGAACCTACGCTTCATGAACTGCTCCTAGCTCGGGGATCAATGGGGAGCGTGCTCATCAACGTAAATTAAGTCTTGTTAACAGTAAATAGTGTTAAGGATTCTTTAGGGATCTTCGGTACGGGTGGATCCGCGGGCGTTGCCGATCCCTCCACGCCCGCAGGTGGTCGGCGGCCCCTCCGGGTTGCGGATCGTGGAACGTCGATGCGGGCTGGCGCTCAGTGTTCAGAAACGAACGCGCGACAGCACTAGCAACCAGCCGGACGAGATGAGCTGGCTCCCAGTGCTGCCGTCGGCCCTGCTCGGCAGATCGACTGCCACCGCGAGGGCGCGGGGTGCCACCTCGCGACAGCCGTGTAGCCGAAACACTGTGTCAACGATCAAGACGGGAGTGTTTCCGCTAGCAACCAGCACGAGCTACGGCCGGGCCACGCCAGCCGTGGACCAGAGCGGCTACCCGAGCTTGATCACATGCCTGAGCTACGGCCGGGCCACCCCAGCCGTAGACCAGAACGGCTACCCGAGCTTGATCACACGCCTGAACTACGGCCGGGCCACGCCAGCCGTAGACCAGAACGGCTACCCGAGCTTGATCACACGCCTGAACTACGGCCGGGACCGCGGGTTCCAAGATCGGCGAGGCGGGAGGTGCCAGGCGCCAGGTGCAAGGTGCCAGCCGTAGGACGCCAGCGCGGGGTCGGCGGGGCACACGGGGTATGCGAGAGGCACATGGGGTGTCTGGGACAAAAGGGGTCGGCGGGGCAAAGGGGGCGCGGAGGCCCAGCCGAATATCTGCTGGTAGCGGGACGTTCTTAATTAGCCAGCGGGGTCAGCACCCAGCACCAGCCGGACCAACTGGTCGTCAGCGCCCCTCGCACAACCCCGCCTCAACCCTGCTTCAACCCCGCCTCAGGCGCGCCGCTCCAGGAAGTCGTACACGTCCCGGTTGTCCACGCCCGGGAACGTGCCCGGCGGCAGCGCGGCCAGCAGATGCGAGTGCACCCGCGCGCTCGGCCACGCGTTCCCCGCCCACCGGTCCACCAGCTCGGCCGGCGGCCGCCGGCAGCAGTCCGGGTCCGGGCAGTTCGAGACGGTACGCCCGGTGACGTCCCCGCCCCGGAACCACCGGGCATGCTCGTACGGCGTCCCCACCGTCACCGAGAACAACCCGGCGCTCGTCGACTCCACGTGGACCGTGCACCAGTACGTCCCGGCCGTCGTGTCGGTGAACTGGTAGAACGACGAGTACGGGTCGTCCGCCTCGAACACCGTGCGGGACGCCCACTTCCGGCACACCGGCTGGCCCTCGATCGCCCCGGTCACGTCGGACGGGAAGCGCACGTTGTCGTTCTCGTACGCCTTGTAGACGATCCCGCTCTCGTGCACCCGCGCGAAGTGCACCGGGATCCCGAAGTGATGCGTGGCCAGGTTCGTGAACCGGTGCGCGGCGGTCTCGTAGGAGACCCCGAACGCGTCCCGGAAGTCGTCGATGGCGAGCGCCTTGTCCGCCTTCGCCGCGCCGAGGAACTCGGCTGCGAACTTCTCCGGCATGAGCAGCGCCGCCGCGAAGTAGTTGACCTCGACCCGCTGGCGCAGGAAATCGCCGTAGTCGGCCGGGTCGTTGTGGCCGAGCACGAAGTGCCCGAGCGTCTGCAGCACCACGGCGCGCGGGTCGTGTCCCTTGCCGCTGGCCACCTGCGGGAGGAAGATTCGCCGATTTTTCAGGTCGGTGACGCTCCGGGTGGAGCTGGGCAGGTCGTTCACGTAGTGGAGCGTGAAGCCGATCTGCGCGGCGATGTCGAGGATGCCGCGCTGGGACAGCGGGCCGGTGGTGTGCCGCACCGACCGCAGGACCTTCGCCGCGGCCTGCTCGATCTCGGCGAAGTAGTTGTCGCGCTTGCGCATCTCCGCGCGCAGTTGCGCGTTCGCCCGGCGGGCCACCTCGGGGGTGGCGCTCTGCTCGGTGAGCACCCGGTTGAGCTCGCGGTGCATGCCGATCAGCGCCTCCAGGGCGTCGGCCGGCAGCCGCCGCCCGGCACGCACCGCGGGCAGGCCGAGGGCCTGGTAGGCCGGGTTCTGCTGGAAGTGGGCGAGCTCGATCTCCAGCCCGGCGCGCCGGCTCGGCGCCTCCGGGCGGAGAAGATCCTGCAGGGGTACGCCCAGAGCGCCCGCGATCGCCTGGAGCACCGAGAGCTTCGGCTCCCGCTTGCCGTTCTCGATCAGCGACAGCTGCGACGGCGCCCGACCGACCGCGTCGCTGAGCTGATCCAGCGTCATCCCGCGGGTGCGTCGCTGGTGGCGCAGGCGCTGCCCGAGGGTCACCAGGTCGACGGAGGACTCGGAAGAAGGTGAAGCGGTCACGGATTTGACCCTAACAGAATTTCTGCGTTTCTTTCCACGACAAAGGCCTTCAAGACCCGTGGACGTATCCCTGAGAGTGAAGTTCTTCCCCCGGAACACGCCGGAAGAACGCGACAGGGCAGGAAAGGGACTTCGTCATGACTGAGCTGACCGACAACCGTGGCGGTACCGCAGAGGACCTCACTCGGGAATGGGCCAGTGACCCCCGCTGGGCCGGCGTCAAGCGCGACTACACCGCATCGGACGTCGTGAAGCTGCGGGGCACCGTGCAGGAGCGGCACACGCTGGCCGAGCGTGGCGCCGCCCGCCTCTGGGATCTGCTGCACTCCGAGGACTACATCAACGCGCTCGGCGCGCTGAGCGGTGGCCAGGCGACCCAGATGGTGCGGGCCGGCCTGAAGGCGATCTACCTCTCCGGCTGGCAGGTCGCGGCCGACGCGAACCTCTCCGGCCACACCTACCCGGACCAGTCGCTCTACCCGGCGAACTCGGTTCCCGCGGTGGTCCGCCGGATCAACAACGCGCTGCTGCGCGCCGACCAGATCGACACCGCGGCCGGCCGGTACGAGCGTGACTGGTTCGCCCCGATCGTCGCCGACGCGGAGGCCGGCTTCGGTGGCCCGCTCAACGCGTTCGAGCTGATGAAGGGCATGATCGCGGCCGGCGCCGCGGGCGTGCACTGGGAGGACCAGCTGGCCAGCGAAAAGAAGTGCGGCCACCTCGGCGGCAAGGTCCTCATCCCCACGCAACAGCACATCCGTACCCTCAATGCCGCCCGCCTCGCGGCGGACGTCGCCGGCGTGCCCACGCTGGTCATCGCCCGCACCGACGCGCTCGCGGCGGACCTGCTGACCACCGACGTGGACGAGCGCGACAAGCCGTTCCTCACCGGCGAGCGCACCTCCGAGGGCTTCTTCCGGGTGCGTCCCGGCGACGACGCGGCGATCGCCCGCGGTGTCGCCTACGCCGACTACTCCGACCTGCTCTGGGTGGAGACCGGCAAGCCGGACCTGGCGTTCGCGAAGAAGTTCGCCGACGCCGTGCACGCCAAGCACCCGGGCAAGATGCTGGCCTACAACTGCTCGCCGTCGTTCAACTGGAAGAAGAACCTGGACGACGCCGACATCGCCCGCTTCCAGAAGGAGCTCGGCGCGATGGGCTACAAGTTCCAGTTCGTCACGCTGGCCGGCTTCCACGCGCTCAACCACTCGATGTTCGAGCTCGCCAAGGGCTACGCCGAGACCGGCATGACCGCGTACGTGAAGCTCCAGGAGGCCGAGTTCGCGGCCGAGTCCGACGGCTACACCGCGACCAAGCATCAGGCCGAGGTCGGCACCGGGTACTTCGACGCCGTCTCCACGGCGCTGAACCCGGACAGCAGCACCACGGCCCTGTCCGGCAGCACCGAGGCGGAGCAGTTCTGACATGGGCGGCGAAGAGGTCACCATCACGGGCACCACCGACGGCCGCTACTCCGAGATCCTCACCCCCGAGGCCGTGGCGTTCATCGTGGCGCTGGACCGCGAGTTCGGCGCCCGCCGGGTGCAGCTGCTGGAGCGCCGCCGGCGCCGCCGGGCCACCCGGACCACCGATCTGGACTTCCTGATCTCCACCCGGCACATCCGGGACGACCCGTCCTGGCAGGTCGCCCCGGCCGCGCCGGACCTCACCGACCGGCGGGTCGAGATCACCGGGCCGCCGGAACGGAAGATGACCATCAACGCGCTGAACTCGGGCGCCAAGGTGTGGATGGCGGACTTCGAGGACGCCACGTCCCCCACCTGGGAGAACGTGGTCCTCGGCCAGGCCAACCTACGCGACGCGCTGGACGGCCGGCTCGATTTCACCGCTGCTGACGGGCGTCGTTATCAGATCGGCGCGTCGTTGCCGACGATCATGGTCCGGCCGCGCGGCTGGCACCTGCCCGAGTGTCACCTGCGGATCGGCGGCCGGGCGGTCTCCGCGTCCCTGTTCGACTTCGGCCTGTACCTGTTCCACTGCGGGCAGAAGCAGATCGACCGGGGCAGCGGGCCGTACTTCTACCTGCCGAAGCTGGAGTCGCACCTGGAGGCCCGCCTCTGGAACGACGTCTTCGTCTTCGCGCAGGAGTACCTCGGCATCCCGCGCGGCACGATCCGGGCCACCGTGCTGATCGAGACGATCAACGCGGCGTTCGAGATGGAGGAGATCCTTTACGAGCTGCGCGAGCACTCGGCCGGCCTGAACGCGGGCCGCTGGGACTACCTGTTCAGCATGATCAAGAACCGTCCGGACGTCGTGCTGCCCGAGCGGTCGCAGGTCACCATGACGGCGCCGTTCATGCGGGCGTACACCGAACTGCTGGTCCGCACCTGCCACAAGCGCGGCGCCCACGCGATCGGCGGGATGGCCGCGGTCGTCCCGAGCCGTGACCCGGTCGCCGCGAAGCGCGCGCTCAACCAGGTGCGCCAGGACAAGCGCCGGGAGGTCGGCGACGGCTTCGACGGCTCCTGGGTGGCGCACCCGGGTCTCGTCGAGACCTGCCGCGAGGTGTTCGACCAGTGGCTCGGCGACGAGCCGCACCAGATCGTGCGCAAGCGCGAGGACGTGCGGGTCACCGCCGCCGAGTTGCTGGAGGTCAGGAACTCGGACGTCACGGTCAGCGAGGTCGCGCTGCGTACCAACGCCTCGGTCGCCCTGCGCTACATCGCGGCGTGGCTCGGCGGCCGCGGCGCTGTCGCTCTCGGCGGGCTGATGGAGGACGCCGCCACCGCGGAGATCTGCCGCGCACAGCTCTGGCAGTGGATCTCCTCGGGAACGCTCACCGACTACGGCGTGCCGGTCACGGCCGCCCTGGTCACCAGAATGCTCCGCGAGGAACTGGACGTGCTCAGCGAGACCGGCGCGCTGGACGAGGACGCGGCCCGGTGTTACGGCCAGGCCCGGACGCTGCTGACCGTCCTGCTCACCGAGCGGACCTGCCCGGAGTTCCTCACCCTGCCGGCCTATCTTCGGCACCTGTCCGGCGGGGCGACGGCTCCGGTCACCACTCAGGCTCCTGTCGCGGCCTGACGCGGTGAAGGGAGGCGGGGTGGCTCGAGCCACCCCGCCTCTTCACGCCCGGTCCGGCCCGATGTTTCCGGCCCGGTCCTGCCGGGCTTTCACGCCCGGTCCTGCCAGGTGCAGAGGCACACCCTGTTGCCCTCCGGATCGGCGAGCACCCAGAAACTCGGCGCCTGCTCGTCACTGACCAGCGTCCCGCCGGCCCGCACGGCCGCCTCGATCCGCCCCCGCACCTCGGACGGGTCCACCCAGAGATCCGGGTGCCAGCGCTGCCGCGGCTCCTCCCGACCGGACTTCTGGAACCACACCGTCGGCAGCACCCCGCTCGGATCCTTCAGATCGTCCTCGCCGGCTTTCCCGCCAAGCACCGCGGCCCAGAACGGCAGCACCGCGCCGATCTCCGGACTGTCCAGAGCGAGCTCCAGCGCGCTGAGCCCGTCCCGCCGCAGCGCCACCCCCGCCTGCCCCGCGAGATCGGTGATGGTCCGAGCCATCCGGATGTCCCGCTCGGTCACCGCGCCGGCATCGTGACTGACCAGCCCGACGTCCACCCACGAATACCGCAGATCCAGATCCGGATGGTGATCAGCCGCCTCGGCCGCCGCCCCGATCGCGTTGACCAGCGCCAGCCCGGTGGCGAAATCCCCGGTCCGCAGCCGCGTCCGCAGCACACCCAGCAGATAGACCCACCCCTCCGGCGCCCGCTCCACGATCTCCCGTGCCGTCAGCTTCGTCATGCCCTCATGCTCGCCCACCCCCGCCGGTCCAGCCAGGCGTTCCCCCACTCCCCTTTTTCCGGTACGCCCCTCCCCGCCCCCGGCAACCCCACCCGTCCCGCCGCTCCCACCCCTGACGCCCCTCCCCCCGGCGCGCCCCGCCGCCGGCCCCGGCGCCCCCGCAAGCCCTCACCCCCGAGCCGTAGCCCACGCAGGCATCCCGCCGCCCCACCCCCGCGCGAGCCGTAGCCCACGCAGGCATCCCGCCCCACCCCCGCGGGAGCCGTAGCCCACGCAGGTATCCCGCCGCCCCACCCCCACGGGAGCCGTAGCCCACGCAGGCATCCGGCGCCCCAACCCCACGCGAGCCTTAGCCCACGCAGGTATCCCGCCGCCCCTGCCCCGCCAGCCGTAGCTCACGCATGCCACTCGCGCTCGATGACATGGCTGAGCTACGGCTGGCGGGCACGAGCCGTAGGCCACAACGGCTACCCGCCCTTGATCACAGCGCTCAGCTACGGCCGGCCGACGCGAGCCGTAGGCCACAACGGCTACCCGCCCTTGATCACAGCCCGGAGCTACGGCCGGCCGGCACGAGCCGTACACCGTGACGGCTACCCACCCTTGATCCCAGCCCTGAGCTACGGCCGGACGCCGCGCGATGCGACTCAACTCACCTGGAACCCGGGTGCGACCCAGCCGGGGACAGGCGCGACGCAGAGCTCACACGTCGAGGAGTTCGACGGTCACCGCGGCGGGGTCGCCCGCCTCGATGGACTCCGCCGTCCGGATCTGGCGCTTGATCGGCAGAATGTAGGCGCCCTCTCCGCCACCCGGAAAGATCGACGTCGTCCACGTGCTGCCGCCCACCGTGGCCCGCACCCGCAGCGACCCGAACCCGCGCCGCACCCCCTCCGTCGCGTCCCGGATCAGGTCCGACTCCTCCACCGGCAGGCTCACGAACGTCCAGTTCTCCCCCGGCCGCGCGTCCCAGATCCACAACTTCGCCTCGAACTCGACTCGCATGCCCGCAGCCTCGCACACCGGTACGACAGAACCGCCGGTACGACAGAACCGCCGGCACGCCACAACCGCCGGCATGCCACAACCGCCGGCACGACAGCACACCCGGCACGCGACAACCGCCCGCACCCCAGAACCGCCCGCACCCCGGAAATGGGATAGCCCTTTACTCCCATCGAACCGATAGATAATGTCGCCATCGCCTTCCGCGATCCACTGGAGACGATGTGACGAATTCTGGGACCACCCGGCGTGGAGTGATCGGCGCGCTCGCCGGCGCCGCCGCCGTGACCGCCCTGCCCGCCGAGACCGCCTCCGCGAACGCGGCAGCCGCGGAGACCCCGTTCCGGGCCAAGCCGGGCTCCTCGAAGCGGCCGAACATCCTGTTCATCCTCGCCGACGACCTCGGCTGGGCCGACCTGAGCAGCTACGGCTCACCGGAGATCAAGACGCCGAACCTGGACCGGCTGGCGCGCGGCGGCGTGCGGTTCACCCAGGCGTACTCGGCCGGCGCGGTGTGCTCACCCACCCGCGTCGCGCTCTACACCGGCCGCTTTCCCGGCCGTACCCCGGGCGGGCTGCCCGAGCCGATCGGCAGCGCCAACGAGCGGGACGGCATCCCGTCCACCCACCCGACGCTCGCCTCGCTGCTGAAGAAGGCCGGGTACACCACCGCGCTGATCGGCAAGTGGCACGGCGGTTTCCTGCCCTACTTCAGCCCGCTGCGGGCCGGCTGGGACGAGTTCTTCGGCAACTACTCCGGCGGACTCGACTACTACTCCAAGATCAGCGGAAACGGTCACGACCTCTACGACGGCGAGACGCCGGTGCAGTCGGACCAGTACTACACCGACCTGATCGCCGACCGCGCCGAGGAGTTCGTGCGGCGCGAGCACCGCAAGCCGTGGCTGCTCAACCTCAACTTCACCAGCCCGCACTGGCCGTGGGAGGCCCCCGGCGACCGGGCGCTGAGCGAGGAGATCACCGCGAGGGTCAAGGCCGGTGACGGGCGCGCGCTCTTCCACTACGACGGCGGGTCGCTGGAAACCTACACGAAGATGGTGGAGAACCTGGACCAGCGGATCGGCCAGGTTCTCACCGCGCTGCGCCGGACCGGCCAGGAGGAGAACACCCTGGTGGTCTTCGCCAGCGACAACGGCGGCGAACGCTTCTCGTACAACTGGCCGCTCACCGGCAACAAGGGCAGCCTGCAGGAGGGCGGCATCCGGGTGCCGACGATCCTGCGCTGGCCGGCCCGGGTCCGCAGCGGTCAGGTCAGCCACGAGCCGGTGGTCACGCACGACTGGACGGCCACCCTGCTGGAGATCGCCGGCGCCGCGCCGAGCCCGGAGTACCCGCTCGACGGCGCGAGCTTCGCCGGCTACCTGCTGCGTGGCGCGGACGCGCCGGAGCGGGACCTGTTCTGGCGTACCCGTGCGAATCGCGCCCTGCGCCGGGGCAAGTGGAAGTACCTGCGGCTCTCCACCAGCGACGCGCTCTACGACGTCGAGGCCGACCCGCGGGAGCAGGCCAACCTCGCCGCGAAGCACCCGGAGATCGTCGCCGAGCTCCGGGCGAAGTGGGAAGAGATCAACTCCAAGCTGCTCAGCTACGGCTGACCGCTGTAGGCGGCCAGTCTCGCCGCGGCCGCCGTCTCGAACGGCTCGATCCCCGCGGTGAGCCGGCTGACCAGGTCGCCGGTGGTCGCGATCGCTCGCGCGACCACCGGCTCCGGCCCCACTCGGTGAACCGCCCAGCCGGACGGCACGCTGCCGTCGGCGGCGACCGGCACCTGGCCGGACGTGACGATCAGACGGCTGTCCGGCGCGACAGCGACGACGTGGCTGAACCCGTTCGGCGTGGGCGGGGAAGGGAAGTCGAGCGTGGCCATCCGCTCACCTTAGGCAGCCGCCACGACACCGCGCGATCCAGTATCGCCCGGGACATCACGATCACGCAGGTGATGCCGTTGAGGAACGCGGCGACGACGTCGCTGGGGTGGTGCATGCCCCGGTACATCCGGGAGAACGCCACCCCGATCGGCACCAGGACCAGCGCCCAGCAGAGCGCCTTGAGCCAGGTGTGCCGGGCCAGACCGGCGAGCAGCAGCGCCAGGCCGAGGTAGAGCGCCACCGACGCCGAGGTGTGGCCGGACGGGAAACTGCTGGTCGGCGGCGACGCGTCGAGGCGGTGCACGTCCGGGCGGGGGCGGTCGATCGCCTTCGTGGTGAAGAAGAAGACGAGCGCCTGCGCGGTGACCGCGAGGCAGAGGAAGATCGGTTCACGCCAGCGGCGGAGCACCAGCCGCAGGATCAGCGCGACCACCGCGGTGACCGCGATGATCCAGCCGGTGTTGGCGATCGCGCTGACCCAGCCGGAGACCGCGGTGAGCGGCTCGGTGCGGTCGGCGGCGAACTCCCGGTTCACACCGTCCTCGACGGTGAGCGGCCACCAGTGTGCCGCTTCCCGGGTGAGCAACAGCCCCAGCCCGATCAGAAACAGCAGCAGGGCAGCGATCGGCAGCACGATCCGTTTGATGGCCTGCACAGCGACAGCGAACATGGTCGCTGGGTTTACCCGGACACCGGCTCCGGGACACCTCGGCGGGAGAACGCGGCCGCCGTCGCCACCGCCACCGCGACGCCGAGGAAGAGACCGGCGACCACGTCACTGAGCCAGTGCACACCGAGACCGACCCGGGTCAGCGCGGTGACCAGCGGCAACACGATCGCCCCGGTCCACAGCGCGGCCCGGGCCAGTGGCCGGCCCCGCGTCATCGGCAGCAGAACCAGCAGGAAGACGGTGGCGCCGAGCGCGGCGTTGAGCGCATGGCCGGACGGGAACGCGTACCCGGAGGCCTGGGCGACCGGTTCCAGGAACTCCGGCCGGTGCCGGCTCACCAGCAGTTTCAGCACCGCGCCGAGCACCCCGCCGGCGATCATGGTGATCGTCGCCCAGAACGCAACCGGCCGCGCCCCGCGCCGGGCCAGCCAGATCACCAGGCCCAGCACGGCGAGCCGCCACGCGGTCGGGCTGAGCAGGTGCGTCATCCAGGTCAGGGCGTCCACCCAGCCGGGATTCGCGTGCGCGATGTCGTGCCACCGGTCGGAGACCGAGCGGTCGAGGTCGTGCAGCGGCGCCCAGCGCCCCACCACCAGGGCGGCGAGCAGGGCGAACGGGACCAGCAGCATGGGGGCCGCCACGGCGGCGGCGCTGGTCCGTACCTCCAGGGCGGTGTTCTGATCGTGGCGCATCACATCCGATTACCCCAGACGTCAGCTGCGAAGCACCTGTGGGGCCGGACCGGCGGCGAGCTCGTCGATCCCGCCGATCGCGTCGCGCACCTGGCCGACGAGCGCGCTGATGGTCCGCTGCTGGTCGTCGGCGACCGAGCGGACCTGGCCGATCGCCACCCGGACGCTGTCGATCGCCTCGGTCATCGTAGCGACAGCGCCGGAGACGTCGGTGGCGGTGGTGGTCAGCATGCCGAGCGTCGCGGTGATCCGCTCGGCGGACTCGGCGGTGTCGTCGGCCAGCTTGCGGACCTCGTCGGCGACGACCGCGAAGCCCAGTCCGGCCGGTCCGGCCCGGGCCGCCTCGATAGTGGCGTTCAACGCGAGCATCCGGGTCTGCCCGGCGATCGAGGCGATCAGCGCCACCAGGTCCCGGGTGGCGGGCAGGCTCACGGTGAGCGCCTCGACCGCCCGGTCGGCCTGCGCCGCGTTGCCGGCCATCTCCTCGGTCGCGGCGTGCGCGGCCGCCGACCCGGCGTTGATGTCGGCGACCGAGGCCTGGACCGCGTCGACGCCGCGCACCGCGTCGCCGAGCCGGCCGGACACCCCGCTGATGATCTGCGCGGACTCGGCGCGGACCCGCTCGGCCGTCTCCCGCCGGTGGTCCTCCTGCTCGCGCAGCCGCGCCTCGCGCTCCTGCTCCTGACCGGCCCGCATCGCGTCGATCTCCGCGGAGTTCCGGTCGATCGAGCTGAGCATGTCGTTTATCGCGCCGCTCAGCGCGTCGATGTCCGGGCTGCCGGCCGGCGGCACGCGCAGTCCCAGGTTCCCGGATTTCATGATCTTTTCGACGGTACGGCGTAACGGCCGCACCTGGTTCCGGACCGCCCGCCGCTGCGCCATCGCGATCATCGCACCGGCCAGCGCCATGGTCACCAGCACCACCCCGCCGAGCCGCCACAGCGTCGACCGGGCGAGGGCGTGGATCGTCCGCTCGTTGATCGACTCCAGGGTCACCGGGACGCCGTCCACGCCGGTGATCGTGCAGGCCACCGCCATCCTGTCGCCCACCGCCGCGGTGGTCACCGCGATCGTCCCGAACGCGCTGTCCAGCTCGCGCAGCCCCTGTGCGCCGGCCCGTGGCGCGGCGCGCAGGTCGATCACGTCGTCGGTCTGCCCCGCGAGGGAGGCCACTCCGGCGTCGTCGAGGGCCCGCACCAGCAGCAGCGCGCCGGCCGGGCGGCCGGCGCCCATGTCCCGGTAGACGGCGAAACTGCAGAACTCGGCCGGTCCGCCGGTGACGCTGGTGAGGCCGCAGTACCCGGCGCCAGCCTCGCCGTCGGGGCGGATGTAGTCGCGCATCGTGGCCGGGTCGTCGAACGGTGCCGGCATCGGCGCGTACCGGCCGTCCCGCATCGTCCCGCCGACCCGGATCGTCCCGTCCGCGGCGACGCCCACCGCCGCGGTGATGCCGTAGTCGCCGCTCAGCACGGCCGGCGGCAGGTCGATCGCGAACTGCGCGTCGTCGCCGGCCGCGATGTCGTCGTAGAGCCCGGTCCAGATCGAGTTCGTGACGCCGAAGTCGCGCAGCCGCTGCGCGTGGGCGCCGATCGCCACCCGCAGCTTCTCGGCCTCGCGGCCCAGCTCGCTGCGTTCCAGCTGGTCGAAGGCGCGCAGGGTGATCAGGTAGACCGGCACGCCGAGCACCACGAGCATCAGCGCGACAAGCGCCAGGGTCGGTGCCAGCTCACCACGCCGCAGCGCCGCCACCGGCCGGAACCCCACACCTGCCCGTTCGGCACCGGCGCGTGATCGCTGAGCACCGGGCTGCCCGCGCATTGAGGCACGGTCCGATAAGGCGGGAGATATGGGCCTTTGCCGCTGGGCGCGGGTTTGTAGCGTGCGTGCGCGTGACGACACCCCTGGGGCCGGACGATCCGCGCCGGCTCGGCCAATATCACCTTCGCCGGCGGCTCGGCGCGGGCGGCATGGGCACGGTGTTCCTGGCGCACGACGCCGACGACCGGCGGGTGGCGATCAAGCTGATCCGCCCGGAGCTCGCGGCCGACCCGGCGTTCCGGGCGCGCTTCCGCAGCGAGGTTCGGCGGGCCCGGCAGGTGCCGCCGTTCTGCACCGCCGCCGTGCTCGACGCCGACCCCGAGCACCCGACGCCGTACCTGGTGGTCGAGTACGTGGAGGGCGCCAGCCTGGCGGAGATGGTCCGCCGGGACGGCCCGCTGCGCGGCGGCGACCTGCACAGCGTGGCGATCGGGGTGGCCACCGCGCTCGCCGCGATCCACAGCGCCGGGGTGATCCACCGTGACCTGAAACCGGCGAACGTGCTGCTCTCGCTCGGCACCCCCAAGGTGATCGACTTCGGGATCGCCCGGGCGGCCGAGGCGCCGACCGAGCACACCCGGCCCGACCAGATGGTCGGCACGATCGCGTACATGGCGCCGGAACGGTTCGCGACAGGCGCCGATCGCCGGCCGCCGGAACCGGCCATGGACGTGTTCGCGTGGGGCGTGCTGGTGGCGTTCGCGGCGACCGGGCGCACGCCGTTCGCCGCCGACTCGCCCGTCGCCACCGCCGCCCGGATCCTCACCCAGCCGCCGGACCTGGACGGCCTCGACGCCCCGATCCGCGCGCTGGTCGCGGCCGCCCTCGCGAAGGATCCGAGCCGGCGCCCGAGCGCCCACGAACTGCTCAGCCGGCTGCTGGCGGCAGGCGCCGCGGATCAGGCCGGCGCGGTCGACCCGCAGCTGCAGTGGGCGGCCCTCGCCATGCGCAACAACGCGGACGCCGCGACAGCCGAGGCCGAGGAGGCCGCCGAGGCGTGGGCGTGGGTGGCCCGGCGCCGTCGCCGGAGGCGGTTCGCCCGCTCGGCCGCGACCGTCACCGCGCTCACGGCCCTCCTCCTGGCCCTCTCGGCGGCCGGTGCCACGCTCCTCGACCGGCGTGCCGGCCGCCCCGGCGCGGACCCGTTCCGGTCCATCACGCTCGCCGACCCGCTGCGTACCCCGGGCACCTGGCGGCCGGCCGGCAGCAGCGATCCCTCCGACGCCTGCCTGTTCGCGCCGGCCGGGATGTCCGCTCAGCGCCGCCTCACCCCCAGTCAGCGATGCCTGGGCCCGGAGCGATCCTTCGCCAACCCGATCATCGCAGTGAACATGACCGTCCCCGATGCCGGAACCTGCGCCGCGGTCTGGCTGCGCGTCACCTCGGACGGCGCCTACCGGGTGGCGATCTGCCCGGACTACCTGGCGCTCGACGCCGAGGACGGCGCCGGGATCACCGCGATCAACAAAAGGGAGGTGGACAGCCGGTCGTGGGCCGAGTCCTGGCCCACGCTCACCATCGTGGCCCGGGGCCCCTACATCGACGTCGACCTCGAAGGCACCGGCCCGCTGCGCAGCCGGGTCCCCTCGGTGGCGCCCTACGCCGGGCGGCTGGCGCTCGGCGTGGTGCGGGACGACGCCTACGACCCCGGCGAGGAGGACAGCCACGATCCGCTCAACGAGTACGGGTACGCGAGCTTCGCCGACCTGCGGGTCTGGGAGCCCTGAGGGATCACTGGCTGCCGCGCAGCGCCCGGACCGCCTCCAGGAGCTCCTGCTGAGTGATCGGCTCCGCTCCCCCGGCTCGGGCGTCCTGCATCGCCTTCGACAGCTGCACCCGGCGCAGCACCTCCTTGACGTCGGCGCCGGTCATGCCGGTGCTCGCCACGCCGAGCGCGCCGAAGTCCAGGTCGTCGGCGAACATCCGGAAACCGGGCGTCTCGTGCACCGCGATCAGGGCACGGACCATCTTGCGGAAGATCTCCGCGCGGGCGGTCTCGTCCGGTTTCGGGACGCTCAGCTTGATGTCGAAACGACCGGACCGGATCAGTGACTCGTCGACCCGGCCGGGGAAGTTCGTGGTCGCCACGACCAGGACGTTCGGGTTCGCCTCGATGAGGTCGTTCATCTCCTGCTTGAAGATGCCGGCGACCGCGTTCAGCGCCTGGCTCGCCGCGTCGCCGCCGGCCCCCGCGTAACTGACGATCGAGTCGAACTCGTCGAAGAGCATCAGCGTCGGCACCCGGTACCGCCGGGCGTCCCGGAAGATCTGCTTGATGTTGCGTTCCGAGCCGCCCAGCCACTTGTCGAGGATCTCCGGCGTGCGGATCTCCCGGAAGTCGGCGCCGATCTCGTTGGCCAGCGCCCGGGACAGCATGGTCTTGCCGGTGCCCGGCGGCCCGTACATGAGAATGCCCTGAGGGCGGCGGGCCCCCCAGCGTGCCATCGCCTCCGGGTGCCGGAAGGAGACCGCCACCTGGCGCAGTTCGGAGACCACCTCGGCCAGGCCGCCCACCATGTCGAGGGTGACCGCCTGGGTGGTGACCGGCGTCTTCGGCAGGCTCTCCCGGCTCACCACGTAGGTCCGCCCGCGCAGCGCGTCCGGCTCGCTCAGCTCCAGCACCGCCTGCAGGGTCAGCGTGACGAACGCGCGCAGGTGCTCCGGCCCGACCTCGTCGCGCGGCACCAGGGCCTCCAGGACGGCGACCGACCCGCTCTCCTCGTAGGTCACGCTCGCCTGCAGACCCACCGCGGCGTCGGCGAGGACTCCCGGTTCGCGGTCGGCCGCCGGCCCGGCGGGCCGATCAAGACCCAATTTCCGGTACGCGGCCGCGGCAGCCGTCCCGACCCCGTCCACGATGCGTGTCGCCACCGGATCACCGGCGGCGATGCGTTTCGAGAGCAGGAGTCCGATCGGGTCGTTGCCGAGCACCAGCTTGCGCATCCGCTCGGTCGACATCGGCTCCTCACCGGCCGCGATCCGTGCGGTGAAGACGTGGTTCGCCCCGTCCGCCGCCACCGTCAGGTCGACACGCTGCACCGGGGCCGGCCACGCCGCCCGGCGCAGCAGCTCGACCGGGTTCACCCGGGCCGCGGCGAGCAGCGTGACGGCGTCGACGAGCTGGACGGTCGCTCCCCCGTACTCGAAGGTCTCGGTGTTGGGCCGTGCTTGCGACATGCTGCCCTCCGCGGTGGTCTCGTTCATCCAGAGTGACACGGCCGTGCATTCACGTGACCGTTCCGCTTCCCGCAGGCATCCAGCCGGGTTAATCTCAGCGACGCTGACAACCCTCGATGTCGCGGGATGGCGCCGGCTTCCGGCGGCGGATCGCGACTGTCGCTCGGAGGAGAGTTTCGTTGCGCAAACTGGCCATCCCCGTCATCGCGACATTGCTCGTCGCCGGCGCCGCACAACCCGCCGCGGCCGGCCACGGGCACCATCCGGAGAGTTCCAAGCGGCTGCGCGAGGCGGTCACCGTCTCCGGCGTCCGGGACCATCTGAAGGCATTCCAGAAGATCGCCGACCGGAACGACGACACCCGCGCCTCCGGCACCCCCGGCTACGAAGCCAGCGCCGCCTACGTCAAGAAGAAGCTGCAGCGCGCCGGCTACCGGGTCACCGAGCAGAAGTTCGTCTTCCCGTTCTTCGACGAGCTGGCGCCCGCCCAGCTCACCCGGGTCTCCCCGGCCGGACCGGCCTACGAGACGCACACGTTCGACTTCTCCGGCTCCGGTGACGTCACCGGCCAGGTCGTGCCGGCGCTGAACAACGTGCTCCCGCCCACCCCTGCGCCGAGTTCCACAGCGGGGTGCGCTCCCGCCGACTTCGCGCCGGCGTCGGCGACCGCGCCGCAGATCGCGCTGGTCCAGCGGGGCGGCTGCGACTTCGCCGTGAAGGCGGCGAACGCGGAGACCGCCGGATACGACGCGGTGATCATCTTCAACGAGGGCCAGCCGGGCCGTGACACGCTGCTCACCGGCACCCTGGGCGGGCCGTTCGACCTGCCGGTGGTCGGCCTGAGCTTCGCCGACGGCAGCGCCCTGGCCGCGGCGGCCTCGGCGGGAGTGGTCACGCTGCGGGTGGTGACCAGCACGTTCACCGACCCGAACGCGACCACCAGCAACATCATCGCGGACAGCCGGGGCGGTGACCCGAACCGGGTCCTCGTCGTCGGCGCGCACCTCGACTCGGTCACCGCCGGTCCGGGCATCAACGACAACGGCAGCGGCACCGCCACGATCCTGGAGATCGCCGAGCAGGTCTCCCGTCTTTCAGTGCGGACGAACCAGAAGCTGCGGTTCGCGTTCTGGGGCGCTGAGGAGGCCGGTCTGCTCGGCTCCGAGCACTACGTGAACACGCTTTCCGCGGCCGACCAGGCCAAGATCTACGCGAACCTGAACTTCGACATGGTCGGCTCGCCGAACTACGTGCGGTTCGTCTACGACGGTGACGGGTCGGACACCGGCACCGCCGGGCCGGCCGGCTCGGGTGAGATCGAGGCGGTCTTCACCGACTACTTCGCCGCGCAGGGCCTCGCCAGCGACCCGACCGCGTTCGACGGGCGCTCCGACTACGGGCCGTTCATCGCGGTCGGCATCCCGGCGGGTGGCCTGTTCAGCGGCGCCGAGGGCGTGAAGACGGAGGAGCAGGCAGCGGAGTACGGCGGCACGGCCGGTGAGCCGTACGACCCGTGCTACCACGAGGCCTGCGACGACATCTCCAACCTGAACAACCGCTCGCTGAGCGAACTGGGCGACGCGGCCGCGCACGCGGTCTACACGGTGGGCCGGTTGAAGGGCGACCTGGTCAGCCCGGCGGCTCCGGCGAGTGGCGCGGGCGCGGCGGGTAGTGGGGGCGCACACGGGCACCCGGCCCGCTGATCGTCTGGCACGTGGGTGACCGGGGCGCCGCTGAATCGCGGCGCCCCGGTTCGCGTCCGGACCCCCGTGGTCGCTCCGCACCGCGTCAGCGGGTCCGTGTCGCGCGGCGTCGCCGTGGCCGGGCAGTCCTTGGCCGCGTCGCCATGGCCGGGCCACCCGTGGCGGCGTCGCCGTGGCCGTGTCGCCGTGGCCGCGTCGCCGTGGCCGCGTCGCCGTGGCCGCGTCGCCGTGGCCGCGTCCGCGCCAGCCGGGTCGACAACCGGTCACCGAGTCGTAGCCCACGCAGGCAAACGCCCGTGATCACCTGCCTCAGCTACGGCTCGGAGACGCGAGCCGTAGCCCACGCACGTTCCGCCGACGTTTTAGATGCCTGGACTACGGCTCGCAGACGCCAGCCGTAGCCGAGACAGGCTCCACCAGCGTTTTACATGTCTGGACTACGGCTCGCGTTTCCGAGCCGTAGCCCACGCACGTTCCGCCGACGTTTTGGATGCCTGGACTACGGCTCGCAGACGCCAGCCGTAGCTGAGGCAGGTTTCCCGGGGCGCGGGTCGGGCTGCGGGGCGCGGGTCAGGCTGCGGGACGCGGCCGGGCTACGGCTGGACGGGCCGGGGTGGTTGCTTAGCGGAGTGGGGGGCTGCTCGGGTGGTCAGGGTGTGGGTCAGGATGATGATCAGGCAGGCCACGGCGCCGCCGATCAGGGTTTCCAGGCCTCGGTCCCAGAGGAGGCCGGCCATCGGGCGGGGCGCGGCCACCTGGTTCATCAGCAGGGCCAGCGGGGTGATGAAGAGCATCGCCACGCCGTAGTTGCGGCCTACCAGCAGTTCGGCGGTGATCTGCAGGACGGCGAGGATCGCCACCGCGGGGTACGGGCCGAAGCCGGGCGCCAGCACCAGCGCCGCTATCAGGAGTCCGCCGAGTGTTCCGGCGATGCGGTGAGCGGCGCGGACCAGCTGGGCGGAGCGGCCGCGGGCGGCGAGCGGGGCCACCGCGGCGACCGTCGCCCAGTAGGGGTGGCCGATCCCGAAACCCGTCGCCACGGCACCGGCCACCAGGGCGGACACGGCGACGGACACCGAACCGGGCAGGGCGTGCCGGAGCCTCACCCGCACATCCGCCCGCGGCAACTCTCCAAGATCGACAGCCGAAGCACCAGCAGCCGAAACACCCGCCGCCGAAGCACCAGCAGCCGAAGCGCCTGCGGCCGGAGGACCCGCAACCGAGCCGCCCGCGGCCGAAGCACCCGCGGCCGGGCCCGCCGAGGTCCGGCGCACGGCCCGGACCAGCGCCGACATACTCCCGACCAGCAACGAGAACACAGCGCTCGCGGCGGCCACCGCCACGGCCGGCGGCAGATCGGCGAGCTGATGATGCACCGAGGCCACCGCTCCGAACGCGAACACCAGGAAGAGCGCGCCCGGCGGGTGCCACTCGGCGACCGAGGCCAGGGCGCTCCCGGCCCCGCCGATCAGCGCGGCGATCACGACGGCCAGCCAGGTGCGGGCCTCCAGGACGCTGACCAGCACCCCGATCAGGACGGCCAGCACCAGCGCGGCGGCCGCCCCGGACTGCATCGCCAGGCGGGAGCGGCCGGTGCGGGTGCGGCCGTAGAGGGAGGTGAACGCGCCGAACGCCGCGTACATCGACCAGTGCGGGCGGTCGATCAGCAGCACGACCAGCAGCGGTGCCGCCACGCTGACGCCGGCGCGCAGGGCGGCCGGCAGGTCTTTGGACAAGATCCCCATCGGGTACGACCTTAGGCCCGCCCCGTGGCGGGAAACAGATTTCCGCGAGGGACGCAATAGTCAGTTCCGTGCGATGACCAGGGCGGCGGCCCGATGGCAACATGACGCAATGTTGGTCTTGTTCGCGCACAGCGGTACCGGTTCGCCCGTCGCCACGGTGCACCGCGGTGACGGGGTGGTCCTTCAACTCCCGGGCCACGACCGGAAATTCCGGGTTCCGCACGACCTCGCCCACTTCGCCACCGAGCGGGCCCTCGGGATCAGCGCCGGCGTCTTCGGGGCGATCGCGGCCGGGGGCGTCTTCTCCACCATGCGGCTGGTCAGCGGCAAGCCGCGCCACGACGCCGCCCAGCGCAGCCGCCAGCTGCTGGACGCGAACAAACGCGCACTCACCATGGCGGAGCTGCTGGCGGGGGTGGTGCACCGGGCGGTCGAGGAGGACGAGACCGATCGGGTCACGGCCCTCGTGCGGGACGCCTGGATCTCGTTCGACGGGTCCGAGTTCCCGTGGTCCGACGAGCAGGTGACCGAGGCGGCGACCACGCTCGCCGAGCTGGCCCGGGAGTGGGAGGCGCTCGGCGCCGTGAAGGCGATCTGGCCGGACGATCTGGTCGCGCCGATGCCCGTACCCCATGGGGTGCGACGAGGCAGGCGCGGGGGGCCCCTGGCGGGGCCCCCGGCCCCGGGGGGGCCGCGGGTTTACGTGGGTGGTTAGGGGGGGGGGGGCCGGCCGCGGGCCGGGGGGGGTGTGGTGTTTTTG
>NZ_JBEZZR010000027.1:0-122244 GCF_040639325.1 Actinoplanes sp. NPDC023936
CCCGACAACCACGACGCGGACCAGTCCACCGACCCGCCGGTGACCATGCAGCCAGCAGCAGAAAGCTAAACAAAATCAACAAACTGTCTCAGTTGGCTTGACAGGTTCCGGACTGTCAACGACTCGATGCAGCATGAACCCTCTTAGCTGGGACGTCCTGAGACCTCTTCGCGTCCCAACCTCGGTTCTGTGAAGGGCTAAGAACCCCCGACCCCAGAGCTGCGCACTGCGCGCCAGGTAGCTGAGGCCCAACATGCGCCTGGCTTCCTACGCCTTGGAGAATCTCGGTGTTTGCCGGCGGTGCCGCCAATGCTCGAACCTAGGGTTCCGGGGACTCTCGAACTCGCTCTGTTGCGGCGATCCACTCGTTACGGGCATCAATCGATCTTGTCGCTTGCTTGACAGGAGCCACTTGAACCGGATTCCAGCGACGAGCGTTGATATAGATGTCCAGGTGACACCTGACTATCGGAGGAGCGTTGTGAACTCAGCGGCAGAAGCGAAGATCGAGTTTCAACGACTCGTCGGAAAGTTCGCGCTGTTCTTTGCATTCCTCTACTTCTTGATGATCCTCGGAGGCGTCATCACCGTCGTCGGCGGAGACAGCGTGCCGTGGCCGACCGTGCTGGGGACGGTTTTAGCAGGCTTCGCCTTCGTGCCGGCCGTCGTCGACGCCGTGAACCTGCACCGGACGTCTGATCAGCAACGGCTGGCGATGCTGTGGCGGCGATGTGGCCTCTTCGCAGCCGCCGGCGTTGCGGTGATGATCGGAACCGCCGTCGCCGTCGATCGGATCTACTCATGACCTTTCGAGTGGAGCCTGAGTCGATTCGGCTATACGCCTCGCAAATGCATGAGTTGAGTAAGGTTGCTGAGGTCGCGAGGGGTTACGTCAACCAGTGCGGGAATTTGACAGCCTACGAGCTCGGGTTCTTCGGCTTTGTCTGGCGCCAGCACCCGAACTATGTTGACCGGTTGAACGAGATGCTGACTCGGGTATCCGCGATCGCTACCGCTTCTGGCGAAAGCCTGAGCAACGCGGCCGCATCTTACGAAGCGACGGATTCCCGGTCGGCGGCCGAAATTGATGATTCGTACCCGGCAGCGCCACGACCGATCGCTTTCCAAGGCTAGCGATTGGTACGGGGATGGACGACCCTACCGTTTTTCTTCAATTGCCCGGCGAGCCCGACGAAAATATTGCCAGAGTCGTCATGAACCCTGGCGACATCTTCAACTATGCCTCCCCGACGGCGTGGATAAATTCCGCTATTGAAGCGCTCACCGGAACCGATGTGATCGGCTACTTCACGGAGTGGGTCGGCGGCGACTGGGCTTCCATCTACAAGTTCGGTGACGCGCTGTACAACCTCGCTGAGTGCATGCAACAGATAGGCGTCAACATCCAACAAGGCATGGAATTCCTGGACTCGGACTGGGATGGCAACGCCAATGATGCTGCCTACAACTACTTCACGTCATTTGCTTCGGCAGCAAGTGGTCAACAGATGGCACTCTTCGAGGCTGGTCAGGAGTATCACAAAGCGGCATCCGGCGCCTATCACGTAGCAAATGCGCTCGGCAACATACTTCAGGCCTTGGGTGATAAGGCAGTCCTTGCCGGCATAGTCGGCGGTGCCAGCATCGCTTTCAGTTCGACCGGAGTCGGTGCGGTCGCTGGAGCTGGCGGCTATGTCGCAGTGGCTTTTATCGTCAAAGACATGATCAATCTTATCAACAAAGCCAACCTGATCATCAATACCGCGCTGACAACTATCTTCGCCTCTTTTGGCCTAGGCGTGGACCTCGCCAACCAAGGCGGCGCCCCCCTTAATGTCCCTCTCCCAGACGTTCTATACACTGCCCCCGGAGTCTGATGTGAACGACACACCGCTTGACCGTGAGCTGGAGTCAATAGCAGGTGATGCACGGCTTGCGAAGACGGTCAGGGAAAGCCTTGAGAAGCTAAGAGCCGGCGATGGTGGTCCGATGCTGGCAGAGATGGCGGATGACCTACTAGCTGGCCGCATCATTCTCCGTGATTTAGCTGCGAGCTCTGTCTATTCTCAGCCGCTCATGAATGGCATAAGTCGCTACCAGCGATGGCGAACGGAGGCGACCAGTGAAGAACTTCAGCGACTCCGGGAAGAGGCACAAATGACCTACGGAAGCGAACCGGGTGACCCGTAGAGGCCGCAATCAATTTTTTCGCGGCTAACCGGGAGGCCAAGATGATCTCTGATCTTTTAGGCGCAGTCGGTGCTTTCCCACCGCGTCGGCGTACCGCTTTTATTTCGCAGCACGATCGCCTCAAACTTCGGACGCGCTTTGGAGACCGCATACAACCATGCGGCAGTCTCGTCGGCCTCTCGCTTTAAGGCGCGACCAACATTCTCTCGCTTGCTGACAAAGTGTCTACCATCATGGTCCACAAATATAATCGAAATGTCTTGCGACAATTTATTCTTTGTCTGTTGCGCGAAACTTTGTGTACTATCATGCAGTAGGCGAGCGGCTCGACTCGCAAGGAGATCAAAGCCCAATGCGATAGCTTTCGCTTGCTGACAGAACGTCAAAAGCTCAGTCGGCTGAATATTTGTGTCGGCTCGGTGAGCAGCCTGATTCCTAAGCCTTAAGCCTTGAGCGTAAGCGTCTCTCAATGGAGTGCTGCCAAGGCCGACTCTAGACCCAAGGAGAGTTATCTCGTTCCAAGGATCTGCAGCGTGAAGAGTCTTCAATATGTTGCTCACCTCCTCTGCGCCGATATTGGACCCGGCGTAGCCGAGAGCATACTTTGATATAGAAAGCGGCCCCTGAAGAGTACTAGCAACTTCGGCTGCAGCTCCTTGCAGGATGGGGATCGGGTCGTCCCCTTGCCGACTTGCCATCAATGCCCGTGAGTGGGCCGCTCGCATAGCTTCAACCGTCGCGGCAACGGCTAGGTCACGCGGGAGGTCATCGAACCTAAGTGATGTCCTACTGACGAAGTTCAAAACCTCTGCGGACCGTTCCCGAATGAAGTCTTCGAGGCCGCTAAAGGTGACAACCATCAAACCATTGCGAAGAATTCGCGCACGATTGTTATGGGCAGCATCCGTCAAATTCTTATCAATCAACAAAGGCTGGGTCAGGGCATCTTCGACAGCGCTAACTCTTTCGATAAAATTGTGTCGAGCAACAGACATTTTCTATCGCTCCGCCGCCGCGCTGAGTTCGTCGGTCATTCGCGCAATTCTATACGCAACTTTCGAAGGCGTGTTAGTTGCCACTCGTACTGCATCTTCGAAGTCCGCGTCCTCTTCAAAAAGCTTACGTACGACAGAATCCGCCCGGCCTGGCTTTTTTTCCAGCTTCTTAACGGCTTGGTTACCAAGCAGAGTGACGGCAACCATTTGGCTGTCATACATTCCAGCCAACGTTTGATCGCGCCATGAGTCGCGATCTGGCCGCTTGAAAGCGTTATCTCCCCAAAGTCGGGCGCACGCATCTATGGCCTGCTTGAACGAGGCCTCTAGAAAGGACAAACGGCCAGCCGCAGGTTCTCTATTTTCTGACATATAGACATCCATAGACAGCCTGAAGTCGCCAGAAAAGTGCTCCCAGGATTCGCGCAGTGTGAAGAATCTGAGCACATATTCCACGTCCTGCATCGTTCGATAGGCAGGGGCTCGGGTGTCCCGAATTTTGAGCTGCCGCCTCAAAAAGCTGTTGTCAGCAAGTTCCATTAGCAGATCATTTAATGGCCCACGGTAAATAACGTTGCGAATTTCTTGCGCATTTAAAGGCTGGCCACCGGAATTCAGCCGATGGAACACCTCATACTTCGTTGCGGGATCCGATTGTCGCAGTAGCGTTACGGCTCTGATGTACGGGCGCACGAGTAGAGCATTCTTTAACGAAGGCGGCAGGTCGCGGAAACGATATCCGTTTAACTCGTCGAAACGGTTAAGGAAATTGAGAGAAAGTCGATTCCTCATGAATTCATTAATTGCAGTTATTCGCTGCTTGCCGTCGATAACGGAGTAACGTCCGAAATCGTCCTCCGCAAGGTACACAGGAGGCACCGGAATATTAAGCAGGAAAGACTCAATCAGTGCAGACTGCTTCGCGCCATCCCATCGTTCTCGGCGTTGGAACTGAGGGCGAACGTCGATTGCCTCCGTGTCGACCATTGAGGCGATGGTTTCTAGGGACAGGTCCGAGGCCTGCAGGACGAGCGCATCCTGCGCCGATTCAAAGCGTCGGACGACGTCGGCATCGGTACCCATAGCTCCCCAGGATCTCGTCAGAGTACTTGATCGCGTACCCAACCCTCAGTCAAAGCTATACCGGCCGGGTGGCTCATCGTAATACACAGGCGTCGTTTCGTCATCAACCCCGCGACTTGGGTATCCGGAGCCTCCCGCGCATTGCGGACTCGTCGTGCATCCGAAGAGATGGGTTGCCGAGCGCAGCCTCACCTAGCTGACCCGCGCACCGCCTTCTGGCCCGCGACTACGAACGTGATCCCGCGGTCTCCGAGGCACTGATCCGCTGGGCCGCGATCAACACCACGATCCGCCGTCTCGGCCGCAACCCCGCAACCCGGCAAATCCACCGGACGTTCAGCACGCCCGGATAACAGCCCTCAAACACTCACTCAGAGAAGATTTTGACGCCCTCACCGCTGCCATCTACCTCCGCCTCGGCGGAATCACCTTGAATCTGCCCATGGAAACCTGAGTAGTCGTGCACATGATCGGAACGGATTGCACGAGTAAATTCGCGCACGGTACCTCCCGAGTAACGGTAAGGCCTGTGCGATGCGCCGTTGCGTGAATCAGGAGTCAGGCGGCCGCGATCTGCTTGCGGTACTCGTCCGGCAGCTCTCGCACCTTCAGATCCATGTTCTGGGCGCGGAGCCTCATGCCGAGATCACCGGTGACCACGCGGGCACCACCGTCATGTAGATGGTTGAGGTCGGCAGCACAGCGCAGGATGGCCATGTCCGGGTCCGCATCCCGCTGGTCAGCAGCGAGCCAGATTTCAAGCGTTGCCCGGTGGCCGGCCACAATCGGTACCGGCTTGCCGGCCTCGCGCCCCTTGAAAACGTCGTACAGACCTCGCACGGCGCGGCTGGCTCGCTTGGCGAGGGGGCCGTCGCCGTACTTCTGGCTGTCCAGTTCGTCGACGACCCGCAGCGGCACGACGATGCGAGCAACGTCGGCGGGTTCGTCCCACTGCCGCAGCACCTTGGGCCAATCGATCTCAGCTGGCCGTCGCCAGTGGTTGAGGATGTTGGTGTCAAGCACGAGGGGAAGGCCGGGCCGTGCGGCGAGGGCGCTCAGCGCCTTGAGCTGCTCGCGCGCCGAGGCGAGGGCTCGCTGCCTATTGCCGATTTCACGCCTGAATGCTTCGTTGTGGGCGCGTCGGACCTCAGCGGGAAGGGTGCTATTTGGTGTGTTCCACACACCCGGGGCGAGGAGTTGGGCGGGTGGGATGTCAGGTAGACGCAGGGCCACGAGGTGCCAATAGGTGCCCGACTGCATGTCACCGGCAAGGTCCGGCTCAGCGAAACACTCTCGCAGAGGCTCATAGGTCGCGCCGACGGCATCGTGATAGTCGCTGTAGTAGTCGCCTCCTCCGCCAGCGTTCGTCCAGGTTGTCTCGGCAGCGGTTAGCACCTCGTCGGCGCGGGCCATTGTGACGCCCGGGTTCAGTCGCATGGGTGGATGGTGCCACTCGGCCAGCGTTGAGGCCGACGCGGCGCGCCTTACAACGAGGACACGCGCCCTGTTGAAGCGTGCGCCGACGCTAGCGACGCTCTCCGCGTTCGGCGCCAAGGACGCGTGGATAACGCGGAGCATCGAGATGACGTGCCGCTGAGCATCATTGCGCGGGGCCGACCGTTTGGCGACACCGGGGAAGTGAAGCCATCCTTGGTGACACGGTAGCGATTGTGTCTGCTGACACCGGATCTGGAGTGATGGCCAGAGTTCTCCTCGCCGGTCGCCTCTTCGTACCTCTCTCATCGAACCTTGGATGCGGCACCGCTGGCACCGCCCAGACGCATGGTGATTCCGTTACAGGTGCACTGCTGTCCGGCCGCAGCCCTGTTGCCAAAGCTCGGGGCGGGGCCTTTCGTACTGATAGATCGGCTGCCTTCGCCGCGTGACTGGACACCACAAGCCGGCCTGGATCTGCCGACGGCTGGCGCACCGTGCCCAGAAGCCTCATTAGTAGGCGGCCGATCGACGGGTCGCGCATTCGCGGAGGTGATGGCCGAGCCGGCGCGGGAAGAGCCAGCGCAACCACAGTGATTGCCACCGGGCGCATTCGGCTTGCGGACGGTTCTACCCCCTAGGCCCATTTAGCAAGTCTTGATTAGAGTTAGTGGGCGGGGCCTGATCAGCCAAGAAGATCGATCACTGGCGCTTACCGCGCGGTGCCGTACGTGCTACCGCGCAGGAGCATCTCGAAGGCGACCACCTCTGCGAAGGGGCAGAAACCGACTCGCTTGCCGATGTCCACGTCCGCACCCTCGGCGACCGCAGCCACGGAGCGCTGATGCGCGTCGTTGAAGACATCAGCAGGAAGGGCCCCGGGGACACCGGCCGACGCCGCGGCGGCCTCAGCAACCGCGACAGCGACTGGGCCGAAGTCGCGAGGATGCCACCGTGACGACGATCCGAGCGCGTGATCTCCGGCGCTCGCGAGACATTTCGCGAGCAACGCCGGGGTCACTTCGCTCACTCCAGCCAACGGAGCGAAGAAGCCGATGAACCAGGACGAGAAAAAGACGCCGTGATGCCGGCGTGCCGATCTCATGAACTTCGTTCGCACATCGTCGCTGTAGCCGACCCCGTTCTCGACGAGCCAGCGGAACGGGTCCTCAGCGCTCTGGACGATAGCCTGGCCGGCACAACCGGCAGGAAACGGATAGATGTCGTGCTCATCGAGAAATCGCTCGTTATCCTCGATGATCGAGAAGCCGGCACGAAGGCGGCCGATCACTTCGGCTGTCTGCATCACGACGCCTTGTCGAGCGCGTACGCCACCAAGGCCAGGCTCTCGTCACATTGCACGACCAACTGGTCCACCTCCTGACGGCGGTCGGTGGCCTGCCTGTTCCGCCGCGCCGCCAGCGGCAAGCTGCCCAGGAACGCCGCGCATTCGTTCTTGAATTCATGCAGCGGCTCGAACAGGCCGTCCCGCTGGAAGTAGAACCGGTCCGTGAGGAGCAAGTCGGTCAGCCCTTGAAGATCCTGACGCAGCAGAATCTGCAACTGAGAGTCGACGAGCAGCTGGTCCTGCCGCAGGCCGTTCTTAATCCGGTACAACGTGTGCGAGACAGCGGGATACACCTGCGCCCGGTGCGGAAAGAGGGCCGACTCGAAAGCTTTCTTGTGCTCCGAATCCTGCTTGAACTTCTCGAGCTCGATGGCGTATTCCTGCTTCAGTTCCTCGACTTCGAGGGCGTTGGCTTGCCGCAACCTCTCCAGCTCCCGGCCCCAGCGCCGGTCGAAGATCACCTTGAGCATCGCGCCGAGGATTGTGGAAATGACCGTCGAAGTCAGGATGGCGGCAACTACCGGAGGCAAGACATCTCCCCAAAAGTCGGTGCGCGAGATGCTACTGTAGCTGCTCGCCGCCATAATGGATCATGATGATCCTTTCCAGCTGATCTTGCAGCTCAGGGCGGATCTGGCAGACCCGGTGATCGATGGGTGCGAGGCTCCAGGTGGGACAGTTGTCGACCAGGACCCGAGGTCGCGACCAGGAGCCTCGCCACGCTGTCTTACCCCGTCACGATTTCGTTGTCCGGCCGGACCCTGATCCACCTCGCCGACCGCATCCGCGCCCACCGCAAGCAGCGCCGATCCATGTGGCGGCGCCTCGAACCCGGACGCCAGGTTGCCCACTTTATTTACGTTGGCATTCACCAGCGATCGTTTACGCGCCGCTCTCGCCCCGGCCGGCACTACACGGCGCAGCGCAGTTCCTTCACGATGATCACCGTGTGATTACGTCCAGTGTTGGCCCTCGGACACCAACAGTAAGACTACGAATCGCCGAGGCTCTGCCTCGGCGATCGCTGTTCGTAGGCCTTATCGGCCCAACTGATCGAGTACGTGCGCCAAGCCCCGTAGCACCGTGGCAATCACCGGCGCCGCGGGCGATGCGGCAACAGCGAAGCCGCAACCAGCGGCCACGACGAACAGCCAAAGTCGTGATCTGAGGCATCGCGCCTTGCACCCCACGGCACGGCCATGCGAGCCGTCCCCGGTCCGGCGATTTCCACGCCACGGGCGGGCACCGATGCGCGACGCCACTCACTGAACCTCTCCCTCACCGACCCGAACCCTCAACGCCTGCGGGAGCAGCCATGAACGACCGCGATGACGCCTTCGCCGCCGAACCGGCCGGGGTGTTCAGCCACCACGAGCGCTTCGGGGACAACGGTGCACCGCTCGGCGCCGGAGTCGATCCGCCGCGAACTGGCCGCTCTGCAGTAGTCACCTCAGCGTTCGTACCGGTTGCGGCGGAGGCTATGAGGTGATGGTCTGGGCCTACGGGGCCGGCCCGTCCGCGGCGGGGTCGGACGGGCAATCTGGACGAGTACGTGATGTTGGCGTCCGGGTCGAGGCCAAGCATCTTAGGTGTAGCGCTGATTCGATCAGCGTGCTTTCTTCCCGTTGAAAAGGCGCAGTAGATATCGCTCGATACCGCGTCCGTGTTCATCAAGGTAAGTCAATTGGTCCTCGGGTGGCAGGCTCATGAAGACTCTGGTCACCGCTCGGCATTCATCGGCAGCCTCTTCACGGCCGGCGTAGTAGACCTCGACGGTGTAGTTGCCGGGCCCGTGAGGGGTGGCGATGCCTGTCAGCGATCTGGCGTCGGTGTCACTGAGGATGAGCTCGCCGCTGGCGCATCGCAATTTAAACGTCAACGGCCCGTTCCAGTCGCCGCCTGCTGGCCCGGTGTCCGGTGCGCCGTCCCAGATCTGCACTTCGACGGCGATCTGCAACATGTCCTGTGCCCGGCTGACCCAAACCTCGTAGCCCGTGGACGCTGCTACTTCACTGATGGCCTGGCGGATGGCCTCGGCGTAGCCGGTACCGGCGTCGGCGTCGACGTCGCGTAGGGAGAATACGGCGCTGCCAGGCCGCCACTCCATGCGATGGGAACTTCTGAGAGGCAACGTTTATACCCTTTCCGAGAGGTGTGGTGGCCGCAAGGTCTAATCTGCGGCCACCATTGTCCCACTAGGGCTGGACGAGCGTCATGGCTATTTGACGACGGTCACTAGGAACGGGTCGCTAGGCGTGCCTTCACTGCTGGTGCCCATATTTTCGTCCAGGACCCTGTTCAGACCGAAGAACAACTTGAGGTGGTTGCCGCCGTTGCTGTTGTGGGCGGAGGAGATGGGCCGCGCTGATCCATGCCAGGTCGCGGCGTTGCCGTTGGTGGATGTAGATGATCCCTCGTAGGACGTTTTGAACGGGAACTCGTCACACTCTCGGTTGTTCTTGGTGTAGTCGGTTCCCCAGATACTGATGCAGATCGCCTTGCTGGCGGCGTTATTGGCGTTCTGTTTCGTGGCGTTCATCAGTCGGTGCAGCGGGCGGCTGCCCTCACCAGGGACGCTCTTGCCAGCAAAGCTGGGGAAGGTGAGTGACGGCATGTGCAGAGCGTGATCGATGTGGGTAGCTTCCTCGACGTGGTCGCTGCCCGCTCGGCGGTCGAAGACTGCGGTCGGTACGAAGTCGGAGAAAACGGCGCCGTGCCACTTCCCGCCGAGGGCGGCCCCGGCGGAGTCGAATCGGACACGGGATGCAGCCATTCCAACTTCAGACCACGGGTGCACGTTTGGTGCAGCCGTAGCGACATTGATGTCCATGGTGAATAGGGATCTACTAATCTTGTAAAGCCCATCACCAGTGTCTTGCGGTGTGCGCGCGGTGAACTGGACAGTGCGATCCGTTGCGACCTTCCAGGCCGGAACCAATTCGGTCCGAGCCGGGACGAGCGTGGAGCAGTTGACCAGGGTGCCGCATCCGGCAAACGAGACAGTAAGAGTCGTGGTGGGCAGCGGCACTCCGCCTTCAGTGTCGAAGTTGTCGAAGCTGAAGACGTAGTCGACACGCCGTTCGCCGTCGTAGCTGAAGGCTAGCAGCGAGTACTCGATGTCAATCTTGGCTAGGCGAGTACCGTCTTGCATGGAGTAGAGGCCGATCTCTCTGGTGCCCAGGAAGCACTGTTGGAATCGGTCTTTGACCCATCCTGAGGGCGTGGTGGCTTGTGGTTGAGACCGGCATTCGGTCTTGAGGTCCTCGGCGAGTTCCGCTCGCTGCATCGCCGTTTCACCGCCAGTCCTAGGTCGTGGGGGAGTCAGCAACTGCTCTGCTGACCGTCGCGGCGGCGAAGGCACGCTCGTGGCTGGTGTGGTTGCGATCCAAGCCAGTTCGGGCTCAGGCTCGTTGGCGGCAGCTGGGCTGCTCCACGTACCGGTCAGGGTGACCAGGATTGCGAGCAAGGCAAGATGGCGTCTGATGCTGTGCATGTGTTGCTCCCGCGCGACAGGATTGAAATACCGGGGGTGGCCGACGCTGGGGGATAGGCTCTCTCCGTGCAGGGAATCAGCACAGAACCATCCCGAGCATCGCAGACGTATTCGGGATATCTGCGGTTACCGCGGCGAATCAAGCCGCGCATACAGCACGTCGCCGGTGCCTGCATCCACGACGGCTGTCCATCGGCCGTAGCGTGCGTGCGAGTCGGAGTTCCAACTACGGGCCGGCGAGTCGGCGGAAACGGCGTAGACAGGGGTGTCCGGCGCGAGGCCGGTGGCGGCTCGGACCGGCAGGCCCATGTCGGCGAGGGTTGTCCGGGTCACCTCCGGCTTCGAGGAGGAGTTCTTAGCGCTAGGTTGCTCAGAACCGTGGATAAGGCTACGGGCCGCGACGATCGCGTCCGTCTCGCTCGTCGGGGTCGCGGACCGTGTGATGGTTGCGTGCCTGGTGGCCGCCGACACGGAACAGAGCAGTCGCTGCTGGACGCAGCTTTGCAGGCCGGGTACCTCTTGCAGGCAGCGGGTGGGATCACTGGCCAGGCAGCGCGACAACAGCGCCTGGTCGACGCCGTTCACAACGCCGCTGCGGGGAAGGAAGTTCGTAGCTGGGCTCTGGTCGAGGAGTGATACCGCAGTGGTGGGCTTACTGATCTTGGTAGTCTCGACAGTCGTCTTCGCTTCGGTCTGGGTACGGGCCGTGGTAAGACACCAAGGCGGCTGGTTGTTGCCAGCGCCGCTGGAGAAGTCCTCCCAGATCGGGAACATGCCGCATTCCTTGTTATTGCCCAGCGCCGTCTGCGCCAGGTCGGGTTTGACCCAAACTCCGGCCGCATTCGTCGTCTGGACGCGGAACTCATACGGCTGGGACTGGGTGAGCGCATCGATGTAGCGGCTCTGGAGGCCGGTGGTGACAAAATCGGCGCGGCCGCCTGACTGCCGTTTGGTCGTCGCGACGTAGTTAAAGTCGTAGAACAGGTCCCACTGACCGGCCGTGGACGATGCCATCATCATGTAGGTGTGCTGAGCACCGTCTGCGACGTTCGATCCATTGGGACTGCCGACCGGATCCACGAATGGCAAGGCGTGGTATTCCTCCACGTTTTGACCAAGCTCCTGCCAGTAGGCGTTGTAGCTGACTGCGCCAGCCGATGTTGGCGCCCGCACCGCACGCCACCCCATTTGAACCTCACCGCTGTAGCCGTTACTCGCATTGATTACGTCGACATTGATTCGGCTGCGCAGTTCATTACTAAGAACGTAGGTGCTGGGATCCCTGTACGCGATCGTCGACGGCACATTGAACCAGATTCCCATTACACCCGAGGTTGATTGCGGCAGAATGCACAAACCGGATACGTTCCAGTCCGAGGAGCGTTCTGTACAATTGAAGCTTCCTGTCCGAACCTGGAACAATTGATTCCATGCGCTTTGTGATTCGTTGCAGTTGAAGTTCACCAGAGGCGTGTTGTTCGCCGTGCTGCCTCCGGTAATGTCCGCACAGCGATTGTCGCGCTTGTTGCGGATGTGCACGCCTTCGGGATACGGATCTGAGTCCATCCACCAAATTTCGTTGGTGGCGCTCAGTGTGCCGTTGCAGGTGTAAATGATGATCGCAGCTCTGTTGGTCGGTGTTGCCCCGGCTGCATTTAGGCACTTGCCGCTTGCCGGGTTTTTGATTCGGTAGGCGAACGGCGGCATCCCGGAGCCGGTGACTCGCTCCATGACCCATCGCTGTCGGGTCGATGTCGCATCAGTGTTCGGAACATATGCAGCCATAACGATAGGTGAGCTGTTGCTTCTACCGTCGCCACCGACGTGGAGAACGCGTTTATCGCCATCGCGTCCAGTGGCGATCGCGACGGGCTCGGTGGTTACTGCCGCAGATGCCAGACTGGCTGGCACGGCCAGTGAGGCCATAAGCAGCAAGAAGACGCCGACGATTACGGTGGCTAGCTTGGCGAGACTTTTTCCCACGCACAACCCCTTCATCTCCGCATCTGATGTCACTTCACGTATTGACATCGATGCAATGCGTAGCGCTCAGGGCCAGTATGCCAAGAGTGGACAGACTTCGATGCCACAGGTCATGTGATCAACATCACTTGAAAGGATGTCTTGCCTCGATCGTCGTTTCTGCGTCAGACCCGTTTTCGACTCAGTTCCGTCAGTGGACGATGCGGCGGATCGCGACCAGGTTGTTGAGCCAGTAACCCTGAAGCTTGACGATCTTGACGACGTCGCGGGTCTTGGGGGCGTTCACGACGAGGCCGCTGCCGAGGTGCATGCCGACGTGGCGGGGGTTGGTGCGGCTGCCGAGGCTGCCGGGCAGGAAGATCAGGTCGCCGGGGAGGAGCTGTTTGGCGCTTGGCACGGGCAGGCCGGCTTTGACCTGGTCGGTGGTGATGCGGGGGATGGTGATTCCGGCGGCGCGGTACGCCTGCTGCATCAGCGACGAGCAGTCGCAGTGTTTGTTGAGGTTGGAGCTGTGCGGGTCGGTGCAGCTGCCGCCGAAGTGGTAGCTGGTGCCGAGCTGGCCGAGGGCTCAGCTGATCGCTGTCGCCACCTGGACGGAGGTGCTGGCGGGAAGGGTGAAGCCTGGGGGCAGCTGGTCGGCGATGTCGCCAGGGATGTCGGTGTCGGCGGTGCAGGTGCCGTCGGCGTCGCCGTACATCGTACCTCCGTTCGTCGGCGTTCCTAGCCGGTTCGAGGGCATGCTAGACCGTGGCTACGACAATTTTGAGGGACGGATGCGGCGCAGATGCCAGTTCAGCGTGCCTGGTTCAGGTCTCCACCACGCCAGGGTTGCCGTCCAGAGCTCAGACCCCACGGCGCCGCCACGCATCCAGTTCCGCTGCGGCGATCACCGTGTGTGGAATCCTCGTGTTCGGACACGTTAAACCCCATATCGATCATCACGTCTTCCGTGAGATCGGATGGGGTTTCTTGCTACCTGCGGTTTCTTGGATTTCCGGGGCCTCCTTTCGTGTGGTCGCCGCGCTCGCCGCCTCGTCGCTTGGGCGGCCTCCTCAGCCTCAACGGTTCCCAGATCCGTTGTTTCCGGTGTCTCGGCTTCGCCGGTCGACTCTGCGGATGCGGTCACCGGGGCGGGTGCGGGTGCGCCGGCCGTGTCCTCGATCGTCAGGCTGCCGCGGCCGCAGACGATGACCGCGTCCCGCGCCTTCAAATAGGCCGCGACATCGTTCGCGTCTACCCGGCCCGCGAGCTCGGAGTTGACGGCGATCACGTCTTCGACCAGACGGTCCTGCGGCCAGTACATCCAGGGCGGCGCGCCGTAAGCGGCTGGGTGGGCGCTGGTGTGGCCGTGGCGGCAGCGGTAGCCGGGGCGTCCGTTGACCCAGTGTCCGGCCAGCCGCCGCCCGCACGCGTCGCAGATCAGCAGCCCGGTCAACGCGTACCTGCGCTGCCGGCCGTCGGCGGGCACCAGTTGGGCGGTGATCTGTTGTGCGGCGGTGAAGTCGTCATCGCCGACCAGTGCGGGGTGGGTACGGTCCGGGCAGATCACCCAGTCACCGCGCGGATTCCAGATCCGGACCGGGCCGAGGCTACTGCGTTTGTCGCCGGGCACGGCTTCGCGATGGTCGGTGTACTGCCGGTTCCACACCTGACGACCCGTATACCTCGGGTTCGCGAGGATCGCCGCCACCGTGCGGACCGTCCACACCGTCTGCGCCCGGTGCGGGTTGCGGACCCGGTCATACACGCCGGGCGACGGGATACGCCGCTCGTTCAACCCACGCGCGATTCCCGCCACGCTCATGCCCTCGAGGCGGCGGGCGAACATCCACCGGACGTGTGGCGCTGTCACCGGATCCGCCTCGAGGCGGTGCCGGCGGCGAACGCCCGCTCGAACTCACCGACCACGACCGCATCGAAGTGCGGGGCCCCATCGGTGACGGTCCTGGCCGGCATCGTGACCGGGCTGTACACCGACGCCATCGCCGACACCCTGAACTCGACGGTGGCCCAGCACGTGGCCGAGGTGATACTCACAGTGCTGCTGTTCGTCGAGAGCGGCTACAACGACGGCATCATGTCGCCGATCTTCTCCGTCGCGCTGATCCTGGCCGGCACCTCCTCGACCGCGGACACCCCGATCCCGGCGGCGACGCGGGTCGCCGCCGCGTTCACCGAACTCGCCGCAGCTGTTTGAGATCGGTCTCTACGGCTCCAACACGTCCTGCGATCGCCGGATGCAACGGAGCCGACCCGAGCACTACGGCGCCCCACTGGCGCACAATCGATCGCATGGATGATCCCTTCGCCAGGGCCGCCCGGGCTCAGCCGTGACGAGCAGGGCGTTCACGGCGCGGCGGCCCATCGGTTGTCGACGATTCGTTGCAGGCCTCAGGAGGCGGTGTTCACCAGGACGCCGAGGTGGAGTTCGCTGTCGGGGGTGGCGGCGAGGTAGGACTTGAAGACCTTGCCGTTGGTGTCGACCCGGGTGCTGTTGTCGGCCCACTTACCCGCCGCCGAACGCGCCCGGACCCAGGTGCCGTTGCCCGGCACCACCACCGCCAGATGCAGCGTCCCGTCAGCCAGGCCACTCGCCGACACAGGCCGCCGGAGTCGCCGGGATTACGGCAAACCCCGTCAGGACCGTGGCCGAGGCGGCTACAGCAGTCAAATTCCGCAGCAGATTCCGCAAAACAATCCCCCGTGCGTAGCGGTTTCCCTTGCCGGCAGAATTCGGCCATATCGATTATGGCCGATTGCAGAGATCACGCTACACATCGCGACGCGAGGGCGACACCCCGTGAAAGGTGGCGAGATTCACTGATCTTGATCATTGACAATGTTCACGGAAAGCTGGGTTTTGCAGAGTCTTCTTGTGCAAGGCGGTTACCCAGGGAGCGGGGTTCCGGCCTGCACAAGTTGCACTAGATCGTCGAACAGGCCGCGTCACCGGCTGCGCCACCACAGCAGGTGGACGACGTCACCTCCCAGGTGACCGCTGGCCGGCCGCCGAAACGTACTAACCGAAGACGCCAGAAACACCGTTAGCGTTACGGACCCACGGACCCCACTGTTGGCATTACATGAGAGGGTATGAGCGACATCGATGCCATTAGGGTCCGCACCAGCGAGGGATGCGGTTCGCCGGTGAGCGCGGCGAGCGCCTGAGCGACTCCGTGCAGGGTGGCCCTGACGTAGGTGACCGTGGTGCCGATGTCACCTGAACTGGCGTATCCGGCGTAGGCGCGAGCGACTGCGTAGGAGAAGTGCCGCGTCGACGGCGTGGCGGTAGATGCAGCGCAGCGCGGAGATGAGGTGTTCGGCTGCGGAGGCGCCGCCGCGGTGGTTACGGCGCATGACGGCGGCCGCTCGGATCTCTTTGGTTTGTCCGAGCAGCTAATAGCGCGGGGCTTTCCATGACAGCTACAACACCGTCTGTCCTGAGGCCGCCAGCCGGCCGGCTAGCGCAACGACACGGTCCCGGAGCTCGGCCGGGCGTTCGATGACGAACGGCAGGTCGAGTGCGGCAAGCACGGCGGGCAGCCAGTCGAGACTATCGGCCCGGATCTCCACAGACTGCCAGCCCTCGTCCCCGTCCTCTCGCACCTCGGCGATGCTGGCCGGTAGCCGTGTGCGGATCTGCTCGAGTGTTCCTTGCATCCGTAGCGTCACCGCGTGCCGGTACGGCGCTCGTACCATCGAGGTGAGAAGGTGCCGTGCGGGATCGTTTCCTACGGGCGGCGGCTCGAACGAGCCAGGAAGTGTTCTCGCGTCCGCGATGCGGTCGAGCCGGAAGGTCCGATCCTCGCCCACCTCCGGATCCGCTCCGGTGACGTACCAGCGGCCGGAATGGTTGACCAACCCGAACGGATACAGCACGCGAGCGCTCTGGTGGCCGTCACGCGAGGTGTATTGGAGCGAAATCGGCCGGTGATGGCGGACCGCGTCGGCGACGGTGAGCAGTACACCTGTTTGCGGTGCAGGAAATTCGTCGGGTTCGGCGGTGAATGCGAGGGATGTGAGTACGGCGTCCAGCCGATCCGCGATCCGCGGCGGCAGGACGCGACGGATCTTCGCGGCGGCCGTCTCGCCCGCCGTACCCGTTGCCGTCGCCAACCCGGAGCGTCGGCCGGCAACCAGGCCGAGCAGGACAGCTAGGGCTTCGTCGTCATTGAACATCAGCGGCGGCAGACGAAATCCGGCCGCGAGCCGATACCCACCGTAGCGACCTCGGACCGATTCGACCGGCACCTCAAGGTCGACCAAATGGCCCACGTAGCGCCGCACCGTGCGCGGTTCGACACCCAGGCGCTCGGCAAGTTCGGCCATCGTCCGGACGCCACCGGACTGAAGGAGCTCCAAGAGGGTTAACACCTGCGCTGTCGTTCGTGCCACACCCTCAACCTAGCAATCAATACTGGACCGGAACTGTCCAGTATTGGTTCTAGCGTGGGCCTCGCCAAGCAAGACCGTACTGAGCAGGGAGAAGACATGGACTTCGTCTCCGTCCGCATCATCACCAGCGACATCAATCGCCTGGTCAACTTCTACGAGAACATCACGGGCGTGCAGGCGGCCTGGGGCAACGAGGACTTCGCCGAGTTGCGCACCACCCACGGCACACTGGCGATCGGCAGCACCCGCACGGTCGCGCTGTTCGCACCGGGTTCGGCCCGCCCGGCCGACAACCACTCCGTGATCATCGAGTTCCTCGTGGACGACGTGGACACGCTCTACGAGAAGCTGAAGAGCGCGGTAGAGGATTTCGTGAACGAACCCACGACCATGCCCTGGGGTAACCGCGCTCTCCTCTTCCGTGACCCCGACGGCAACATGGTCAACTTCTTCACCCCGGTGACCCCCGAGGCGATCGAGAAGTTCAGCCGCTAACCGGATCGGCGTAGCGTCGGTGCTGCGGCACCTGCGGGACCGCGGGCAGAGCTCCAGCGAGATGCGACGGGCTCCTATCGGGCCACGTCGACCCCGGTCGGCAACAGCGCGCCAGCGTCCTCGCGCCGATCGACGCCAGCAAGCCGGCCTTCCGCCGATCGACCTGCACGGGCTGCGCCACGGCGCTGCGACCGTCAACCTTGCCGCCGGAGTGGGCGTGAACGTTGCGGCCGCCCCCGGTCGCGGTGGCGGTCGGCGAAGCCCCGACGCGAAGCATGGGGCGCGGGCAGCGTCTACGCGGCCGCCAAGGCGACATGCGATCACCGACGGATCACCACCGCCGGCAACCCCGGCCCGTCTTTCGCCCGAGTCTGTTGCCGACGGCGCGCCCAACGAAACGCCTGGTCAAACGCCGGATCCTCACTGAAACGGAGCCCGGACTGTTCACCCACGCCGCAGGTAGTGAAGACGTCCCGGCGAAGGGTTGACATGTTTTAGCTATTACCGTTAGCCTCTGGGTATAGCTAATAGCTATAGCCGCCGCTAGCTCTCAGGCCCGCATGGCGGTGCCTCAGCAGCAGAATCGAAGGACTCACCATGAGCAAGTCGTTCACCGACGCCGGCAACGTCCCCGTCAACGAGGCGCAGCCGGTCATCACCTACCACCCCGTCACGGTCGACGCCCCTGGCCGCCCCAGCCCTCTCCAGGTCAAGGTCTCCGTGCCTGCTACGGGCACCGACCTCCCGGTGATCCTTCTCTCCCATGGCCACGGCGCGTCCAACTTCCTGGCCTCCATGAAGGGCTATGCCCCACTGGTCGAGTTCTGGGCCGCCCACGGCTTCGCCGTCATCCAGCCCACGCACCTCGACGCCAACGAGCTCGGCCTGCGCGACGCCGACCTTCCGGACGCGCCGCTCTTCTGGCGCGACCGGGCGACCGACATGCACCACATCCTCGACCACCTCGGCGACATCCAGGACCAGGTTCCCGGCCTCGCCGCCCGCAGGCTCGACGCCGAACGAGTCGCCGTTGTCGGTCACTCCCTGGGAGGCATGACCGCCGCGTCTCTGCTCGGCATGCAGGTCCTGGACCCTGCCGACCAACGCGCCAAGGACCTCTCCGACCCTCGAATCAAGGCCGGCGTCGTGATCGGCGCCCCTGGATCCGGCCACGACCTGGCGGACTGGGCCCGTGAGAACTACCCCGTCCTGCAGTACCTCGATTTCAGCACCATGACGGGCGCAGCTCTCGTCATCGCCGGCGACGAGGACCTCAACCCGTACTTCTCCGAGCGACTCAGCTACCGGTCCGACGCGTTCGCCCTCAGCCCAGGGTCCAACAAGACACTTCTGACGTTCTTCGGAGCAGAGCACATCTACGGGGGCGTCTCCGGCTATGACGCGAAGGAGACGTCGGACGAGAACCCCGACCGGGTCGCCACACTTCGGGCCCTCGTGTGGGCGTACCTGCGCAGCCGCCTCTTCGCCGATGACCCCGCCTGGCGCAACGCCATCGACGCCCTCGCCAACGCCGAGCAGCCCGTGGCCAAGGTCGACGCGAGGTAGCAGCAGGCGCACCGACCTGAACTCACCTCCAGCCCCAACGTCGGGCGGCGGCCAGCGGGTCGCCGCCCGAGTCGCTCACCACACCAAGGAGCAACCATGTGGACCACATTCGCTGCCACTGTCGGTGCAAGCGCAGGCGGGCTGACCGGACTCATATTCATCGTCGTCGCGTTCCGCTTTGACGTTGTCGCAGTCTCTCAGGAATACCGCAACCGCGCCGCGCAAACCGTGACCCTCTTCATCACCATCGCGATCACTGCGGCTCTCATCACTATTCCCCAGCCAATCAACGCCCTCGGAATAGAGCTGATCGCATCGTCGCTCGCCAGCCTCACCCTGCTCGTGCGACTCGACAAAGCCGCCCGGCTCGGCACCGGCACCCGCGCACGCCCCGCCCTCGTCATCGCTCTCGGCACGTTCGCGGCCGGCATCTTGATCGCAGGTGCGTTCTGCGTTGCAGGGTCCGAGACCGCCATGAACCTCTATGCGCTGAGCGCTCTGACCGGGCTGGCCTGGGGGGCCTACAGTGCTTGGGTCTTCCTGACGCAAGCCGGAGTCGAGCCCGCCCAGGCTGGTTTCGGCCACCGGGAGCAGGAAGCGGTGCAGGGTCCCTTGGGCTGACCGGCTAGGGCAATGAGGACTTCGCCCTGGGGCAACCGAGCCCTGCTGTTCCGCGCCCCCGACAGCAGCCTGGTCAACTTCTTCACCCCAGTAACCCCGAGGCGATCGAAAAGTTCAGTCGCTGACCGGGCCGGCGCAACCCGCCGCCTTCAACGGGATGAGGCTGGATAGGCTCAGGACTATTTCGAGACCGTTTCGCACGGCCCTAGCTAATTGTGTTATCTTTTAGCTAATCAAGTATCCATCGGGTGCGGCCCGCCATATCGAAACGACTGGTTCCGATCATGAGGCTCAAGAACGACACCTACCCTGCCGCGCGAGGGTGCAGAGCGCGGACCCGCCATGCCTAGAGCAGGCCTTGACGCCGCCGCCGTCACCCGCGCAGCAGCCGAGGTCGTCGACGAAGTCGGCTACGCCGGCCTCACGATGGGGCTGGTCGCGGACAGGCTCGGAGTGCGCGCTCCGTCCCTCTATAAACACGTGGCAGGGCAGGCGGACCTGAGTCGCCGCATCGCAGTGCTGGCGGTCACCGAGATCGGCGACGCTCTCCGCAACGCGCTGCAAGGCAAGTCGGACAGTCAGGCGCTGGAAGCCGCCGCCCATACGACACGGCGGTATGCTCGGGAGTTCCCTGGTCGCTTCGCGGCCACCTTGTACAACACGGCGACCGGTCCCGGGGATCCGCTTCATCTCGCGTGGGTCCGGGTCGTCGATTCCCACTTGGCCATCTTGAGCGGGTACAAGATCCCAGAAAAGGACACCAGGCACGCCCTTCTCTTGCTCCGCAGCTTCCTGGATGGATTCTCCTTGATCGAGCCGGCGGGAGACATGCACACCGAGGACGAGATCTACGCCAGCTTCCTCTGGGCGATCGGTTTCGTCGACCGCGGGCTTCGCGAGCTATCTGGCGTCACGCCTAGCGCTTGAATTCCGTCCCGCACCGCCGGCGTACGGCACGACTGACCTTCACGCCCTCAAGGATCGTCACGCTATCGGCACGCGGCGGGCGAGACCAGCGAGGTTACCTCTACTGGTGCAGGCCAGCCAGTCCTCTGCGGCGATCCGGATTCGGGCCCGTGGCCCGGCGCCTGTGCCGTCTGGCGGCGGAGGAGAAGATCAACATCAAAACCATGACCGGGTACGGCGGCAGCGCGCCGTGGGATGACGTCGATACTCCGCTGAGGCCGTTGTTCGACCTCGCCGGATTCCCGCGCGGGCGGTTGCCGGCTTCGGCATGTGTGGCGATGGGCGTTCGCATCAGAAAATGCTGACGCGTGCGGTGGCCGGTTCGCCGATGATGGTCGGATGCTGTTGCTGGTTCCCGCTGACGTCCTGCGTCCTCGACGCCCGGACGAGCACTTCGCCGTTGAGGCCGACGCCGCCCGAGCGGCCGGCATCGACGTCGCCGTGATCGACCACGACGCGCTGACCCGCGGTGACGACGCTGATCGGGCGGTCTCCCGAGTACCGGGCGGCTCCGACGCGGTCTACCGAGGCTGGATGCTGCGCAGCGAGCAGTACGCGGCGATGGCCGACGCGCTCGCCGCCCGCGGCGTATCACTGCGGACCAGCCCGCAGCAGTACCGGCAGGCACACGAACTACCGGGCTGGTACGACGCGGTTCGCCCGCACACCCCGGAGTCGGTGTGGACCGCAGGCGACAGCCGTACCCAATTCGCGCAGGCCTGCGCGAAGCTCGGTGCCGGACCCGCGGTGCTGCGGGACTGGACGAAGTCGATGAAGCACCACTGGCAGGAAGCCGCGTTCATCCCCGACGTCGCCGACAACGACGCCGCGTGGCGCGTCGCAGCACGCATGCGCGAACTACGCGACGACGACTTCACCGGCGGATTCGTCATCCGTCGCTTCGAGGCGTTCACCGGCGCAGAGGTACGCACCTGGTGGGTCCGCGGCGACTGCCGCCTGATCACCGCCCACCCGGACACCGCCGAGCACCCGCCGCCCGCTCACCTCGATGTCACCGCGGTCAGCGCGTCGATCCGCGCCCTGCGGCTGCCGTTCGTGACCGCGGACCTCACCCCGCACCAGGACGGCCGGTGGCGCCTCGTCGAAATCGGCGACGGCCAGGTCAGCGACCGCCCGCACACGACGTCGGCCGACGACCTCATCAAGGCCCTCATCGCGTGAACCTCCACGTCAGCAAGGCTTCCACTGTCGGTCCCCTCCAGCCGGTCCGGACGGTGGTCCCTTGAGGAACGCACGCGTGTTCGGCCAGACGCCTACCACCGGACCCGACTCGACTGGGTACAGGAACCGCCGATGACCGCCGAGGTCCGCCCGGGTGGAGCCTGCTCGGCGGTGGGCACCCAGATCCAGGGCGCGTCCACGACAGCGGGAAGGCCACCGAGGCTGGTCGCCGGGCCGGCAGCACCACGTCGGTGACGGCGTAGCCGGCCGCCGGCAGAAGGCGGCCAACCGGGCGCACGCGAAGATCCGCGCCCGCGGCGAACGGGCCATCGCCATCCTCAAGACCTGGGAGATTCTGGTCAAGCTGCGCTGCTGCCAAAACGGCTCCTTGCAAACCCTCGGCCAGACCGAAAAATATTTCCTCACAATCAGCCAAGGTCAACATGTTGCGCACGGCGGGAATCTTGTCCACCCACCGTTCGAGATCAAATGCTCCGACCGACTGAAGTCGAAGCCGGCTTCGGCTCGTCCAAGGCATTCACAAGCAAGGCCAATGATCGCACGGTAGATACGGCCGATGATCCCTGACTCAATACAGTGGACCATTCCTCAACGTGGATCTCCTCCCAGGGCAGATCCAATATATCTAGGTCATCGTGTCGGACAATTAATCCGCAAAGATCACATCCTTGACGCATCACCGGCGTGCGCCCACAGTGAAGATGAGACTTCCGCGGTACATCCCGTTAGGAGTGCCCATGGTCACTGCTAGCGCTCGTGATCTTGTGAGACTAGGCCCACTCATGGAGCGAACTACCGGGCGTCCCGAGATCCGAATAGCCGTGATCGACGGACCCGTTGCTCCACATCCGGATCTTGTCGCTTCCGTGTGGAATGGAGAGCGGCCGGAACGTAAGGGCAGTCACCATGACCACGGTACCTTCGTCACGGGAATTCTAGCCGCAAGGAGGGGCTCTCCAGCGCCCGCGATTTGTCCGTCTTGTTCTTTCCTGATTCTGCCGATCTTCGGTGCGGATATGGGGTCAACGGACCTGGCTCCGCGTGTGTATAGCAGTGACCTTGCCGAGGCGATCCTTGAGGCGGTATCCCGGGGAGCCTCTGTCATCAATTTGAGCGTCGCTGCAGCTCGCCCGTCGACGCGGTCTGACCCGCAATTACAACGCGCGCTGGACCACGCCGCCAAAGCGGGTTGCGTCGTAGTGGCCGCGGCAGGCAACCAGGGCGTTCTGGCGAGCTCCTCGATTACCCGTCACCCCTGGGTAATTCCCGTGTCAGCTTTCACTCTGACAGGGCGCCCGATCGCCCAGGCCAATCTAGGGGCGTCGATTGGACGTGGCGGGTTGGGTGGACCGGGCGAGGGTGTCACGAGCCTCTCGGAGAAAGGCGGCTACATTAAGGGAGGCGGTACTAGTGCTGCCGCAGCTTTCGTTACTGGAGCGGTGGCCCTCCTTTGGGCGCTGCTTCCGACGATTGAAGCACAAGCGCTTGTATGGGGGCTGAAAACTAGGCGTCGGATGACGCGACCTTCCGTGGCACCACCAATCCTTGACGCCGAGGGTGCATATCAAGCCCTGATCCGTTAGCAGAACAGCATATAACGCACCGCGAAGGAGAGGACGATGGAAAACGGAAACGACGAGAATGCGCGCCGAGTAAGGCTTCCAGGCTTCTTGGTCAAAGAGGAAGTGGGGTTGGGCACGGCAATAGGGCGAGGAATATCCGTTCTAGGCGTGCACCCCTGCGGCGGCTGCAAAAGAAGAGCGGCAGCATTGAACCGCCGAGTAGTATTATATAGCCGGTCGCACGATGCCGGCGGGACGCCCATGGCACCCCACAACACCGGAACCCTGACATGAGCGACAATACCCAAGAGGAGACCTTGCCCAACTCCTCACCATTGATGTCGCATTCTGTCGATCGCACCGACGAGCTACAGCACGTCGCCTCGGATGCGATGCCGACAACTCCTTCGAATTCCCCAAGGCCGGCAAATATCTACGTATACGCCATGGGTCATGTAGAGCCGAGATTCCCCAACCTAACTGTGGAGCGGGAGTTCGCACAAGTTGTTGGACGATATGACACCGAGGGCCAGACCGACATGGAGACCATGCACGCGGTCCTTTCTCAGCGGGAGAACCGGTACTTGGTCCGACAGATGTGTTGGCTCTTTAGTGTTGAGCGGCTACCAACCTACGTACTGATTCCCCGGGACCAGTCGGACTGGGATCTGCTTGTCGATACAATTCGGACCAGCAACCAGTCGGACGATCTTGAGGTTGTGGTGGGTCTGCGTGGACCCCTGGCCTCTCCCGAAAGGTGTGGAGGGGTTGTTGTTCCCGTCGTCGCATTCGATCAGCTCTACTCCTTCCAGCGCGATGACTTGCTGGCCGCCATACCGATACCCGAGGGCGTCGACGAAGGAGATGCGGAGCAGTTCAGACGGTCGGCCAGTGAACTCCTCGACCGTATCATGCAAATCGCCGACAACAGTGGATCCATCGACGAGCACCGGGCCCTGAACTATCTTTCCGTTCGCTATCCCGCGATATATGCCACCGCTCTTGCGGCGCATCGGGAAGAAAAGAGTCTGAGCGCCGTCGAGGTGCGGCCCTCTCGGCTCGGCGAGCCGGAGGTCATCCTGAACGTCGTATTCTCCTACACGCATCGACGCACAGATGTCACAGAGAAGTACTTCGTGCGGGTCAACGTATCCGGAGAGTTTCCCTTCCTGGTATCCAAATTACAACCATACTACGAACGCTGAAAGTCTGCAGCGCTCGGCGATTCGTCTCGGTGCTGTCGAGCATCCTGACCTGAATCGAATGACAGCTCGACGAGGAGGTCTGTGAAATGATCGGAATCCCAGGTTTTGGTGCGGTCCACTCCATCCCGAGTGGCGCCCACCCATTATCCGACTGAGACGCATGGGGCAGCAGGCAACCCTAACACTTTCGTCCAGCAGCAGATCGGGAGGGGCGGTTTGGGCGGGGGCGGCTTCGGTGGCGGTGGAACCAATTTGGATCCTCGGCCGAGCTCCTGCGAGCAATGTCAATGGACGTGCACCACCGTCCCGTGCGGACCAGGGTGTGTTCGGGAAGAATGCCACGACGTGTGCGTCAGCGTTCCCTGCGTCATGCTCTAAGCAACAACCACGCCGGACCCAGGGCCGACGCGTACACCCTCACTGGCTCTCCAAGCGTGGCATCCACCCCAGCCCACCGTGGCGGTCCGGCTGCGGTGGGCGTCGGATGGCCGAACTCCCACATGGAACGATCCACGAGCGACAAACCACTAAAAATAGAAAGCGAAACCGATGCGGCTTCCCAACTTTACGGCTGATGCTTCCTTGGAGAAATCATCCGGACCTTACGTCGCCTCCACCGCCAAGTTATCCGTCGAGCGGGGTGACGACGAGATCGTTCCCGCCGGGTGTTTCTACTTTTGTATGTCACGGGAGTTCATGTATGCGTGTGGCACCCGCGCCAACGGGGAGATAATATTTTGCACCGAGATTAGAGATGTATGTCAACAAATCTGCGCAGGACCCCCTAAGCAGGAAGTATAAACGTCGACCCGGCCTGCAACGCTGACCGCCGTTCGGCGAAGTCATGGTCGGTGGTGGCGCGGTCGAGCAACCACGAAGGCGGCCGGGCCCGCCAGTCGCGATCGCCTTTACCTCCGCGACTCATGCCGGAATTCGCGTAGGCGCTTGCGCCCGAGGACCGCCTTCGGTGAGGTCGCCAGGGCCATCCTTGATCATCTCGGTATCGTGGCGACCCATGAGGAAGCGTCTCGTCATCGCCGCAGTCGTCGCAGGGTTCACCGTCGCCGGCTGTGGCACCGGTGAGCCGGAGATGTCCCGGCCGCCACTGGTTTATGACGAGTCAGTCACGGACTACAAACTGATCAACGACGTAATGCAGATCGACTTCAATCGCCGCAACGGGAAGCCGGAAGAGTACGCGCTGGTGCCAGGAACCCGACCGCCCAGCCTGCTGCGTATGACGCCCGGCGGCAGCCGTGGTGAGGACGGCTCCTTCGTGATGACGTACCAGTTCGGCGAACAGTGGCATCATGCGCTGGTCGAACTGTCGCCGCGTGCCACCGACACCTGCGAGAGCGTCAAAGCCGACGGGATCGGCCTCTGCGTCCGCGACGGCGTCGTTCCGTCCGGTTCCGGAAAACAGCCGCATGTCGCCGTCTACTTCACAGGCAACGTCACCACCGAACCGAGGGCGGGAGATCCAGAAACCGACAAGGCCATCGACTTCTGGTCGACGGCGGAGATGGTGACGTTCAACGAGGCCACCTGGGTTACCGATCTGTTGGTTCGAGGCAAAGCCGCAGCGGAGCAGTAGCCCGCTGGGCTTGACCCGTTTCGACGGCGCTGGAACCGCCGGGGTGCGCCCCGCCGAAGGCGGGACTTCTGCGGTGCCTGGAGCGCTCCAGATGGTCGACCGGATCCGCGCCGCGGGCGGGGCTCGCATTCCTCAGGTGGAACAGGCCATGCGCGCCGTCCCCCGCCACCTTTCGTGGCTGAGCATGCGTACGGGGAAGCCGCGGTCATCACCAAACGGGCCGACCCCGGCGAGGCGCTGAGCTGCGCGTCCGAGCCGGGATCGTCGCTGCGGTCGGCGGGGTGGTCCCGGGTCTCTACCGGCTCTTGCGGAGACCGGCGACCTGAAGGCAGGCGAAGCCCGCGACCACCACCGCCTGCACGATCACCAGTGCCGTGCCGAGCCAGGTGAGTGGGAACCAGCCGGCGACGAGTAGTTCCACGCTCGCTGCCACCCAGACGACGTTGATGGCGATCACGACGCCCACAACGGCTTTGCTCACCGTCGGCCGCGACGCGAGGATGAACAGAGCGGTGGCGAATACGACCAAGAACGCGCCGATCGGGTAGAGGAAAGCGGCGGGCAGGCCGAACATCTGGCCGAAGACCGCCGCGGCGGCGATGTAGACGACGCCATTGGCTCCCGAGCCGATCGCGTCCTGCTTGAGGGCGAAGCGCAGCAGCGTGGTGTCCGCAGCGACATTGATGGTGCCGTCGATGGCGGTCATCCGTGATCCCTTCGTAGTACCTGAGGTGCCTGTGATCACGAAGCTACGGACGTCTGCGCCACGCCGAATCAGTCATCGTGACGGTAGGTTGCTGACTGTGCTGCACGGTCGAGGACACGAATCAGCCGACATCGATCGCGTCCTGGAGCAGGCCCGCAGCGGCCGGAGCGGCAGCGTGGTGATTCGTGGCCCGGCGGGGATCGGCAAGTCCGCGCTGCTGGACTACGCCGCACAGCGCGGGCATGACATGCGGGTGCTACGCGGCGCAGGCGTCGAGTCCGAGGCGACCTTGCCGTTCGCCGCACTTCATCTGCTCCTGCATCGGGAACTGAACCGCATCCACGCGCTCCCGGACGCACAGGCCGACGCGCTGCGCGGCGCGCTCGGGCTGGGCGACGTCACTCCGGGAAGCCGGTTCCTGATCGGGTTGGCCACGCTGAGCCTGCTGTCCGAGATCGCGGGTGACGGCGCGCTGCTGTGCCTGATCGACGACGCGCAGTGGATCGACCCGCCGTCCATGGACGCGCTGTTGTTCGCTGCCCGCCGGCTCGACGCCGAAGGCATCGCGATGATGTTCGCGGCCCGCACCGGATTCCGTGTCGCCGGGCTGCCCGAGTTGCGGTTGGGTGGGCTCGACGAGGCAGCCGCCGCCGCGCTGCTCCCCGCGGGTCTTCCGCCGCAGGTACGCGAGCATCTTCTTCGCGAGTCGGCCGGCAACCCGTTGGCCCTCATCGAGCTGCCTGCCGCGCTGACGGTCGAGCAGCGGGCGGGGCGATTGCCGCCGGTGGGTGCGATGCCTGTCACCGAACGCGTTCAGGAAGCGTTCCGGGCTCAGATAGCCGCGCTTACCGAATCGGCGCGAACCGCATTGCTGTTCGCTGCGGCGGACGGCACGGGAGAGATCCAGACGCTGGTGCGGGCCGGAGCCGGCCTGCACGATCTGGAAGCTGCCGAGCGCGGGCACCTGATCGAGATCAGGGGAACGGTTGTCGGGTTCAGGCATCCCCTCATCAGGGCCGCCGCCTATCAGAGCGCGTCGCTGACCGCCAGACATTCGATCAACTCGGCGCGACATCGTGGGCCGAGCAGGCCCGCACGGAGCTTCGCGCCACCGGCGACGTGCCGGCCGCGCCGCGCAGGACCGGCGACCCGCTCAGCGTCCTCACCGCCCAGGAACGCCACGTCGTGACACTTGCCGCCGACGGCGCCTCCAACCGCGACATCGCCGCCCAGCTCTTCCTCAGCCCGCGAACGGTCGGATACCACCTCTACAAGGCCTTTCCCAAGCTGGGCATCACCTCACGAGCCCAACTGGCAGCCATCGTACGGTCGTCCCCGCCCGACTGAACACTTCGTTCGCGGCAGCCTGGGCCGGTTCCGGGGTCGTTTTGCCTGCCGCACTACGGCCGAGTGGCGCGAGCCGTAGCCGAAGCAGGTTCCGGAGCGGCCGCCCTCGCAGCCGCCCGACTACCCCGGATCGTCACCTGGCGTGCCGGCATCCGGGGTAAAGCCGGCGCTTTTCGGAAAGCCGCGGACGTGGGAGGCCCCGCAGAATGCCGCACACCCCGCAGCGTTCCCCGGAGATAGTCACCCATCGTGACGCGGGGCGGGCGCGACGAGGCCGCCCGGACGCAGACTCGGCGCCCCCTCACCCCAGCGGGCGAACTGCGGGCAACCGGACGATCCAGGTGACCGGGCTACGAGTGAACCTGGCGAACCGTGCCAACCAGGCGGACCGGTCGACCCGCGCCAACGGCGACCGCCGCGACAGCGGGACGACCCGACTGCCCGACGGGGCCCCACCCCGGCGAGCATCACCCCGCGGACCCGAATTCCGTAGGCGTATGCGAGCTCGCAGCCGTGATCAACAAGCTGAGTGGCATTGCGGACTTGGAGCCGTAGCCGAAGCAGGTTCCGGAGGCATTTTGCCTGCCCGCACTACGGCCGAGTGGCGCGAGCCGTAGCAGACCGGCGCTCATGCCGGCGGTGAACTTCGCATGCCGGCCCATCTCGACGCCATGATCCCAGTTCAGTGACTGTCGCAGCTCTCCCGGCCGAGACCCCAGTGACGAGTCCGCCCGGGTCGAGCCGAAGGGGCGCGCCCGGAGCCTCCCTACCCCCTTGTTCCGGAACCAGCGGGGTTTGTTTGATCCATTGACAATCGTTTCGCCCCGATGACAGGTTGGTGATCGATAGGTTTCGTTCGCGACCGATGGGGAGCGATAGTGCGCGATCGTGTTCGACGGAGGGTCTCTGCTGCGGCCTCCCTCGCCCTGGTGACGGGCAGCCTCGCGCTGACCCCGGCCTCACCAGCAGACGCCCAGGCCACCGGCGGATCACCGCAGTCCGCGGAGGCCAAGATCCGGCAATCGCAGGCGGAGGGCAGGGTCCGGCAATCGCAGACCGTCATCTCGGGTGACGCTCGATTCCAGATCCTCTCGCCCACCCTGATCAGGACCGAGTACTCCCCCGGCGGCCGCTTCGCCGACCGGGACACGCACAACGTGATCGGCCGTGACGACTTCCGGCCCACCCGCTTCACGAAGCGGATCTCGAAAGGCTGGCTGACCATCGACACGGGCGCTGCCACGTTGCGCTACCGGGTCGGTTCCGGGCCGTTCGACCAGGACAATCTCAGCGTACGGCTGGCCACGGGGCGGCAGTCCGTGACCGGCGCGCCCTGGGCGGGGCTGGGCACGCCCGAGTGCCCGGCCGGTGTGCTGTGCGAGGCCGAGGACCTGGCGCTGGCCGGGTTGAGCGTGGCCGCCAATCACGGTGACTTCACCGGGCAGGGCTTCGCGGCGGGCTTCGAGGGCACCGGTTCCGCGCTCACCTTCGCCGCCACCCCGCCCGCCGCGGGCACCCGGCAGCTGACCGTCCGGTACGCCAACAGCACCGGCGGGGACGGCCAGAACGTCAGCCGCACGCTGACCGTCACTGTTGACGGCGCCGCAGCCGGCACGCTCACCCTGCCGCCGACCGCGAACTGGGGCAGTTGGGCGCTCGCCTCGGTGCCGCTGGAGCTTCCGGCCGGCCGCCACGAGATCGCGCTGGTCCGCACACCGGCCGACTCCGGCAACGTGAACGTCGACAGCCTCGCGCTGCTCGCGCCGGGCGAGGCGTATCCCGTGCCGGTGCCGCCGAGCCCGCAGCCGTGCGCGTTCGGCACGCTCTGTGAGGCCGAGACCGGCGCACGTACCGGTGGGGCGAAAGCCGCCGACGACCACAACGGATACGCGGGCGAGGGTTTCCTGGCCGGCCTGGAGCGGACCGGCGCCGGGGTGGCGCTGACCGTGACCGGGGTGCCGGCCGCCGGCGACTACCGGGTCCAGCTGCGCTACGCCAACGGGCAGGCCGGCAGCCAGCCGGTGCAGAGCCGCACCGTGTCGGTGACGGCGAACGACGACCCCGCGGTCACGGCCACGCTGTCGCCGACGAGCGGGTGGGACTTCTGGCGTACCCAATCGGTTCCGGTCTCGTTGCGGGCCGGGACGAACACCGTGGCGCTCGGGTGCCCGACCGACACCAGCTGCCACGTCAACGTGGACACGGTGGCGGTCACCTCCCGCACCGCCCCGCTGCTGGCGCCGCACGCGCCGCTCGGCGGGTACCGGCGCGCGCTGGACGGCGTCAACGGCGGCGCCCGCACCTACGCCGGGCTGCTGTTCTCCGACGGCTGGTCGCTGCTCGACGACTCGGCCGTCCACACGTCGGCCGGTCACCAGGACGGGTACGTCTTCGCGTACGGCCAGGACTACCGCCGTGCGCTGCGGGAGCTGTCCACGCTGACCGGTCCCACCAAGCTGCTGCCGAAGTGGGCGTACGGCGTCTGGTACTCCGAGTACTACGACCGGACCGCGGCCGAATTCCAGGACATCGTGTCCCGCTTCCGCAGCGAGGGCGTGCCGCTGGACGTGCTCGTGGTCGACACCGACTTCAAGGCGCCGGACAAGTGGAACGGCTGGTCGATCGACGAGTCGCGCTTCCCGGACTGGAACGCGTTCGCTTCGCAGTTGCGGAAGCAGGGTGTCCGCACCGGCCTCAACATCCACCCGAGCATCCTCGGCTCCGACCCGCTGTTCCCGCGGGCGCAGGAGATCGCCAAGGGCAAGCTCCAGCGCACCGGCTGCAACAGCGGAGCCGACTGCTACGTGTTCGACTTCGGTGACGCCGACCAGCTGAAGGCGTACTTCTGGCTGCACGACCAGATGAACGCCGACGTCGACTTCTGGTGGCTGGACTGGTGCTGCGACGCGGCCCGGTCGTCGCGGACCGACATCACCGGAGACACGCTGATCAACAAGGAGTACGCGGACCGCACCGGCTTCGCGTTCTCCCGGGCGTACGGGTCGTTGCAGGCCGGCGGCTACGCCAACCCGGGCCCGGTGCCGACCGGGCCGTGGGCCGACAAGCGCACGACGCTGCACTTCACCGGCGACACCATCTCGAACTGGGAGACGCTGCGATTCACGGTGGGCTACACCCCGGCGGAGTCGGCGGCCACCGGCCTGGCCGCGATCAGCCATGACATCGGCGGGCACACCGGCGGGCTCCAGGAGCCGGGCAGCGAGCCGGGCAGCACGAAGCTGCCCGACGACCTGTACGCCCGGTGGGTGCAGGCCGGCACGTTCCAGCCGATCGACCGGCTGCACTCCAACCACAGCGACCGGCTGCCCTGGCAGTACGGCGAGGCAGCCAGCGCGTCGGCGAAGAAGTTCCTGAACCTGCGCAAGAAGCTGCAGCCCTACACGTACGCGGCGGCGGCCGAGGCGACCCGCACCGGCACCCCGATCACCCGGGCGATGTACCTCGCGTACCCGCAGGAGCAGGAGGCGTACGCCACCGCCGGCAGCCAGTACCTGTACGGACCGGATCTGCTGGTGGCGCCGGTGACCACGCCGGGCACGAGCGCGTCGACCACGGTGTGGTTCCCGCCGGGCAGCACCTGGACCGACTACTTCACCGGCAAGAAGTACCGGGGCGGCACCACCGCCACGATCACGACGACGCTGGAGACGATGCCGGTGTTCGTCCGTTCGGGCGCCAAGCGGCCGGGCTGAGGCCCGAGGGCGGCCGGCGCCCATGGTGTGTGTCTCCACCGTGGGCGCCGGCCGCCTCGCCCGAGCCGCGCCGCGCCGAACGCGTGGTCGAACCGGCCACCGGACTTGATCGGTAACGTGCACGGCATGACCTCCCGGCCCGGAACGCTGTTCGCGATCAGTGACCTGCACCTGGCGTACCAGGAGAACCGGGAGGTGATCGACCAGCTGGCACCCTCCTCTCCCGACGACTGGCTGATCGTGGCGGGCGACGTCGGCGAACTCTTCGACGAGGTGACAGCGGTCCTGCGAGCGCTCAGCGAGCGGTTCGCGAAGGTGATCTGGGCGCCGGGCAACCACGAGTTGTGGACACATCCCCGGGATCCGGTGCCGTTGCGCGGCGACCATCGATATCGGGAGCTGGTCGCCGCCTGCCGCGCGGCGGGGGTGGTCACGCCGGAGGACCCGTACCCGGTGTGGACCGGCGCCGGCGGGCCGGTCGTGGTGGCGCCGCTCTTCCTGCTCTACGACTACACCTGGCGGGCGCCGGGGACCACGACCATGGCCGAGTCGCTGGCCTACGCCGAGCGCACCGGTGTGGTCTGCACCGACGAGCTGCTGCTGCATCCCGACCCGTACCCGTCCCGGCAGGCCTGGTGCGAGGCGCGCCTGACGCGGACCGAGAGCCGCCTGCGGGAGATCGATCCGGCCCTGCCGACCGTGCTGGTGAGCCACTGGCCGCTGCACCGGCACCCGACCGAGATCCTGCGCTACCCGGAGTTCGCGCAGTGGTGCGGCACCGAGCGCACCGCGGACTGGCACGTCCGTTTCCGGGCGCGCGTGGCGGTCTACGGTCACCTGCACATCCGCCGGACAACCCAGCAGGACGGGGTACGGTTCGAAGAGGTGTCACTGGGTTATCCGCGCGAGTGGCGGCGGCGGTTCGGCGGCCCGCCCGCTCCCCTGCTGCGTGACGTGCTCCGCTCCGCCGCCGGGTGACGGGATCACCGCACGATCGCGGTGACCACCAGGCCGTCGGCACGCTCTGCGCCGCCGTCGTTCGTCATCTCGCCCGCGGCCCTGTTAGATAGGGCCGTCCCTTCGGAGAACGGCACCAGTGAGAGTGATTCATGAATCCCGATCGTTCAGCTGCTGAGACCGACCGCGCCGGCCGGATCCCGCCGGTCTATCGAGCGGTCATGGCGGCGGCGGGGCCGATCGTCCGCTGGTGGGGCCGCCTCGAGGTGGTGGGCCTGCACCACGTCCCGACGCACGGCGCGACGATCATGCCGGCCAACCACGACAGCGCGTGGGATCCCGTGGTCATCGCCTACGCCGCCCGCCGGCGCCGGCAGATCCAGGCCCTCGCCAAGGCGTCGCTCTGGAAGAACCCGCTGCTCCGTCGCGTGCTCGACGGGATGGGACAGATCCCGGTCCGGCGCGGCCAGGCCGACACCGACGCGCTCGACGCCGCGTCGCAGTGTCTCTCCTCCGGTGGCTGCCTCGGCATCTTCCCGGAGGGCAGCCGCTCGCAGGGCCGGCAACTGCGTGCCCGCAGCGGTGTCGGCCGCCTCGCCCACGCCGCCCCGCAGGCCCGCATCGTCTGCGCGGCGGTCTCCGGCACCGTGGACATCGCGCGCTTCCCCCGACGCCCCCGCCTCACTGTGACGTTCTTCGAACCCACACCGCCGCCGCCGGGCGAGTCCGCGATCGAGCTGGCCACCAGGCTGACCGCCGAACTCCGCGCCGTCGCGCCGGTGGCAGCGGCGAGACGGGAGTAGGCGCCCCGCCCGCGGCCACGAGGCCGGCTCGCGGCGGGCGGCAGGCGGCAGGCGGCAGGCGGCTGACCGCCGGGCTGGGCTGCAAGCATCCGCCGCCGGCTCGATAGTGGCGGATCAGCGGTCGAGGGGCTTGCGGTACCGGCGGTACTCGCGGACCACCCGGAAACCGAGCCGTTCGTACAGTGTCCGGGCTCCGACCGGGTCGAGGCCCTCGGTGTGCAGGCGGATCGGTCCGGCGCCCGCCCCGATCAGGGTGTTCAGCGTCCCGGTCAGCATCGCCGTCGCGAGGCCGCGCCGCTGGAGGTCCGGGTCGATCTGGACGCTCTCGATCTCGGTGCGGGCGGGTGTCCGGCTCACCGCGACGAGCCCCACCAGGCGTACGCCGATGGTCGCCACCTCGAACATGCCCGGCTCCGATCGGCGGAACCAGTCGCGCAGCTCGTCCACCGTCGGCAGCGCGTAGAACGGCCGGCCGGCCCACGCGCGCGCGGTGAGCTCGAACAGCGCGGGGACGTCGGCGATCGTGGCGGCCCGGACGGTGACACCGGCGGGCAGCTGCCGGGGGCGCACCGGCGAACCGTCGTGCTCCATCTCGACCATCGTGAACACCTGCCGATATCCGCTGCGCTCCAGCAGCGCCATCCGGTCCGGCTGCACCGTCGAGGCGTTGCCACCGAGCACGACCGGGCCGTCGGTGTGGCCGGCGGCGAGCCGGGCCGCGACCGCCTCGGCCTCGCGCAACAGCCGCCCGCCCAGGCCCTGCCGCCGCGCCGGGGGCGCCACGTAGCCGCCGGTGAGATGGACGCGGGTCCCGTCGACCTCGGTCCACGACCGCAGCGAACCCCACCCGGCCGGCGAACCGGACCGGTCCACCGCGACGACCGCCCAGTCCGCCGCCGCTATCAGGCGCCGCACCCCGTCCGGATCCGGGAGGCGTTCCATCGTGGAGTGGACGTCGACCTGGTCAGCCGCGGCATGCCGGGCGTGCAGCTCGGCAATCGCCGGCGCGTCGCCGGGCCGGAACGGGCGCAACACGGGGTCGGGCACCCCTCGAGTACACCACTGCCCGGAGAGACGAGGGTGAATCGGTAGGTTGTTCGGTCATGACGGACGTGCGGCTGGAGCCGATGACCGAGGATCAGTACAGGCCGTGGCGGGCCGCGGAGGAGGCGCACTACGCGCAGAGCCTTGCCGCGGCGGGCCAGTCGGCGCAGGAGGCGGCCCGCGAGTCCGCCGGCACCTACGCGGAACTGCTTCCGCACGGGCTCGCCACCCCGGACAACCATCTCTGGTACGCGTACGACGGCGCCCGCCGCGTCGGTTTCCTCTGGATCAAGGTCACTCGGGGCACCGCGTTCGTCTACAACGTCGCCGTCGAGCCGGATGTCCGCCGCCGGGGATACGGCCGCGCGATCATGCTGGCCGGCGAGCGCTGGTGCCGCGACAACGCGGTGACCCGGATCGGGCTGCAGGTCTTCGCCCACAATCCCGGCGCGCGGGCACTCTACGAACAGCTGGGCTTCGTCGAGACGGCCCGCAGAATGGCCAAGGATCTCTGATCGCGCCCAACGGGCGATTCGGCATGAGAAACGCGATCAATCCGGGCAATGAAGCACCTCGCGAAACGCTCGCGGGCGCGTCCTAGAATGCGGCGTTGAACGCCGACGACGTCTGGCCGTCGGGCGCACTCGCGGGGAGGAAAATCGCGTGGAGAATCCTGAGGAGAACGGCGCCGAGCCGTCGACAGTGCTGGCAGAGGTGCTCCCCGGCGTCGCCGTCGTCTTCGGCGAGGTGCCGCCGGAACTGAAGCTCGAATTGGTTGATTTCGGGCTCGTTCCGGCTGCCGACCGCACGCATATCTCCACCATTCTCGGCTCGATCGGGAACTTTGCCACCACTGCCGGAAACCTTGGGAACGCATTCGCCGGCGCGCAAGGGCTCTACCGGTTGAGCAGCGGGACACAGGCGCTTCTGAATTCCGGCGGAACGCTCGCGGTGAAGGACGGCGCGCATCTCGGTGCGATTTTCGCCAACGGCAAGATAATCGGGCAGGCCCGGATCATCCCGGTCAGCGCGGTGGGCGCGGCACAGCTCGCGGCCACGATCGGGCCGGCAGTGACCATGATCGCCATCCAGATGCAGCTCAGTGAGGTCACCAGCCTCGCCAAGACCAACATCGCGCTGACCAACCAGATGCTCACCACCATCCGGTACGGGCAGTGGGCCGAGCTGTCCGCACTCGTCGCCGGCATCGACCGGGCGGTCAAGCAGGCCCGTGAGATCGAATCGGTGCCCGCCTCCCTGTGGGACAAGGTCGCCGGTGACGAAGCGGCCCTGCGTACCCAGATGGAGCTGTACCGGATGAACGTGAGCAACCACGTCCGGCAGATCCGTCACGACGAGTCCGGCCGCCGCCTGTATCTGGAGACGAACGCGGAGGCGATCCTCTTCGACGCGCACGCCCTGCTGACGTCGCTCAAGGCGTGGACCGGGCATCAGGCGCTGCACGCCGCGCGGGCGCGCGCCCTGGGCGCCGACGACCCCCACGAGGCGCGACTCGTCGACATCATCGCGCGGGACACCCGGGCGACGCTCGACTCCGCTCTCCCCGAGACGGCCGCCCTGGTCGACGCGCTGACCCGGGAGCTGCGCATCATCGTCGAGCTGCCCGGCCGCGCGACACTGCCGCTCCCGGGCAAGCGCAAGGACGCGGCCGTGGTCCGGCAGACCTCCGCCGGTCTGCTGGAGGCGATCCAGCCGCTGGCCGACGCGCTTCGCCCGCCGGCCGCCCCACTGGAGGTTCCGGCCGGGCTCTGCGCACCCGCGGGGCTGGACCTCGGCCCGTACCTGCGGATCTTGCGGTGGTTCCTGGCGGACGGTGAGACCCTGCGTGTCCTCGGGTTCGCCGACGAGCCCGACGGATCGGACGCGCTTTCGTCGATCTTCAACGGCGCGATGGGGAAGCTGGGCGCGACGAAGGACAAGGCAGCGGGCAAGACCCTGGTCGCCGTCACGGATCGCCGCGTCGTCACGGCCAAGGCCACCACGTTCCTCGAACTGGGCGAGACGCGGCAGGAGATCCCGCTCGACCAGGTGCGGTACGTCCGGGTGGCGACCAGCCAGGACCGGAACTCGCGCTCCACGATCGACCTGATCACCCGCGACGAGAACATCCGCTGGCAGTTCCCGTCCGACATCGACAACACCCAGGTGGACACGCTCGCCGCGGTGCTCGCCGAGTCGATGGCGATCCCGGACGACGAGCGCGTGGAGCTGCGACGGCGGAACCACGCGGCCATCACCGCCGGGGAGTAGGCCGGCGCCGTTCGGTCCGGCCGGCGCCGTTCGGTCCGGCCGGCGCCGGGGCCGGTCTAAGATTTTGGATCATGCGGGCACTCGTCTTCACCGGTCCGGGCAAGGCCGAGGTCCAGGACGTGCCCGAGCCCGAGGCCGGGGCCGGGCAGGTCCTGATCGACGTGGACCGCGTCGGGGTGTGCGGCACCGACATCGAGCTGTTCACCGGCGAGATGAGCTACCTGCACAGCGGGCGTTCGTCGTACCCGCTGCGGCCCGGCCACGAATGGTCCGGCACGGTGGTCGCCGCCGGGGACGGGGTGGACGAGTCCTGGGTCGGGCAGCGCGTCACCGGGGACACGATGATCGGCTGCGGGCGCTGCCGGCGCTGCCTCGCCGGGCGCCATCACGTCTGCCCCGACCTGCGCGAACTCGGCATCTCCGACGGCATCCCGGGCGCTCTCGCCGAGCGGCTCGCCTATCCGGCCGCCTACCTGAAGGCGCTGCCGGACGCGGTGGACGCGACCGTCGGCGCGCTGGTCGAGCCGGGCGGGAACGCGCTGCGCAGCGTCGAGGCGGCGGCGATCACGGCGGGTGAACGGCTGCTGGTGCTGGGCACAGCGACGATCGGGCTGCTGGTGGCGATGTTCGGCCGGGCGCGGGGCGCCGAGGTCCACCTCATGGGGCACCGGGAGAGCAGCCTGGAGCTGGCGCGCTCGCTCGGCTTCGGCGCCGCGTGGACCCGCGAGACGCTGCCGGCGGCGCCCTGGGACGCCGTGGTGGACGCCTCCAACGCGCCGGGGCTGCCGTCCCTCGCCGTGCAGCTGGTCGAACCGGGCCGGCGGGTCGTCTACGTCGGTCTGGCCGGTTCGCCCAGCACCGTCGACACCCGGGAGATCGCGCTCAAGGACGTCACGGCGGTGGGCATTCTGGGCGCGTCGGCCGGGCTGGGCGGGACCATCACCGCGTACGCGGAAGGGGCCGTTGATCCGCGCGGCCTGGTCGCCGCGACCGTCAGCCTCGACGAGATCATCGACGTGCTCGCCGGGCAGCGCCCCGCGGGGGCCGGAGCGGGCCCGAAGATCCTGGTCGACCCCCGGGCGTAGGCGTCACTTCCGGGCGGCTCGTTCCGCGCGCCAGGTCTTGAAGAGCAGGTAGCCGATCGTGCCGGCGGCCAGCACGATGGCGGTCATCATCAGGGCGAAGACGCCGTTGCCGTATTTGTCGCGGAACATCAGGGCTCCGCTGACCAGGAAGTAGAGACCGACCAGGCCGCCGGCCACCGTGAAGCCCCAGCTGCTGTTCAGCGGCTTACGAGGAGCCGGCTCCGGCGAGGCGTCCTGTGGCTGTTGCGAGTCGTTGATCGAGGTCACCTGTGCATTATCGGCTATCGGGCTGAGCGGACGAGGAATCCCCCATGGTCATCGGCGCCGCAGCGCACGATGTGGTCCCGGCGACGGTGGAGCGCTGTGGCGTTTTGTGGCTTTGCGGCGTTCTGTGGGGCTTATAGCGTCTGCGGATTTCCGTGAAGCGCCGCGTTTACCTCGAATGCGCAGGCCCGCCCGCCAGCGCGGACCCTTGTCACAGCGCGTGCCGACATCCGAGGTAAACATCGCGCTTCACGGAAACCCGCGGACGCCCCAGGCCCCACAGAATCACGCGAACCCGCAGCGCTCCACCGTCGCCAGACCCGACGTGACACGCAGCGCAATCAGCACACCGCCGGCAGCGGGTTCCTGCGTCGCAAGCAGCCAGCCAGCCGGTCCGGCACTGGCCCGGCCCCGCCGGCTGCCGGCCGTGCTAGCTGGACACCTCGCGGGCAGCTCCGGCGGTGAAGAAGCTGGTCAGGGCGTCGACCAGGTGCTGCGATCGGAGCCGCGCCGCCCGGCCCGCCGCGCCGAAGCGGAGACGGGCCGGAGCGGAGACGGGCCGGGACGGACGACCGTCAGGAGGACACTGTCGCTTCGATCCGGGGTGAGACGGCATCGACCGTCACCGGGAAGACGCGCCGCACCACGCGCTCCGCGGCGTTGCCGTCGTCCAGGTGGCAGAACCGCTGCCGGAACGCCTGGCGCGCCGCGTCGCCGAAGTCGCCGCCGCGCAGCACGTCCAGGAGCTCGGGGTAGGTGGCGGCGACCGCGCCCGGCGGCTCCTCGAACAGGTCGAAGTAGGTGCCGCGAACGGTGCGGTAGGCCTCCCAGTCCGGCGCGAAGATCACGATCGGCCGGTCGAGGACGGCGTAGTCGAACATCAGCGACGAGTAGTCGGTGATCAGCACGTCGGAGGCCAGGTAGAGGTCCTCCACGACGGGATAGTGCGACACGTCGCGCACCTCGCCCGCGCCGGCCACGGCGCGCTTGCCACCCTTGTCGTAGAAGTAGTGCGCCCGCACCAGGATCACGTGGCCGGGGCCGAGCTGCCGGGCCAGGTCCTCGACGTCGAGCACCATCTGGCTCTCCTTGTGCCACTCACGGTGCGTCGGCGCGTAGAGCACCACCCGCGCGCCGGCCGGGATGCCGAGGCGTTCCCGCATGGCGGCGGTGTCCTCCGCGGTCGCGCGGGCCAGGCGGTCGTTGCGCGGGTAGCCGGCCTCCAGGGTCTCGTGCCGGCACGGGTAGGCGCTGGCCCAGCGTTCGGTGGTGAACGCGTTCGCGGCGATGCTGAAGTCCCAGCGGTCGGCGCGGCGCATCTGGGCCGGGAAGTCCGGGTCCTTCACCCCGGCCGGGTACTGCACCTGGTCGAGGCCCATCACCTTGAGCGGGGTGCCGTGGTGGGTCATCAGGTGCACCGAGCCACGCCGCTTGGTCGCCCAGTCCGGCCAGTTCACGTTGTTGACCAGGTATTTCGCCCGAGCCAGGGCGCGGTAGTAGGCACGGGTGCCGCTGACCACGTAGTCGACGCCCGGCGGCAGGCCGCTCACCCGGTCGGCGTGCACCGCCCAGACGCCACGCAGGCCCGGCGCGAGCTCACCGGCCTTCTCGTAGATCGCGGCCGGGTTGCACGCGTACCCGCGGTGCCAGTACGCCGAGTAGAGGACCAGATTGTCCTCGACCGGCAGGCGCAGCTGCAGCCCGTAGTAGAGCTGCCAGAGGGCGGAGCGGGTGGACCGGACCGGGCGGCGGACGGTCTTGCGGACCTTGGTTCGCAAGCGGTTGACGGCGCGCAACGCTTCGAACGTACGGAATCGGCCCTGTCCTGCGAGTTTCTGCTTGAAGCCTTCGGCGCCGGACGGGGCCGGGTGACCGCCGGGCGGCAGGAACCGCTGGTACATCTCGTGGATCTGGGCGTAGAACTCCCGGCGCTTCGCGCCGTGGACGCGGTTCTTGTTGGCGAGCACCTTGAGGAAGTGCCAGACCATGCGCTGGAACAGCACCGGGCGCACCGCCGCCGGGTCCGGGCTCCAGATCTCCACCAATTCATGGGTACGGGTCCACGCCGGGAAGATCGCGAAGTGCCCCTCGCCGATCGTGCGGGTGGCCGCACCGAGACGACGCTGCCGGTAGTACACGCAGGCCCGGTCGAGGACGCTGATCCGCTCGGCGGCGGCGAGAACCCCGTAGGTGAAGGGCAGGTCCTCGTACCAGCCCGGGTCGAACTCGAAGCCGAGCCGGTCCAGCAGATCGCGCCGCACGATCTTGTTCCACGCCACGTGCAGCACGTCGATCACCGGCGTCCAGGTGTGCAGGGTGAACGTCTCCGGCGCCTGCCCGTAGATCTTGCCGGCCGTGCTGGCCTGGGCCCGGCCGGTCCACGACTCGCGCACCCAGTCGACGAGCAGCACGTCCGCGTCGGTCTCCCGCAGGCGGGCGGCCACCGCGGCGAGGGCGCCCGGCGCGATCCAGTCGTCGGCGTCGAGGAACCACACGTAGTCCCCGGTCGCGTGCTTCAGGCCGACGTTGCGGGCCGGCCCCTGCCCGATGTTGGTCTCCATCGTGACCACGTGCAGGCGCGGGTCACGGGCGGCGATCTCGGCCAGGATGCTGCCACTGGCGTCCGGCGAGGCGTCGTCGACCGCGACCACCTGCACGTCCGCGAACGGCTGATCGAGGATGGATTCAAGACATCGACGCAGGTAACCCTGAACCCCGTGGACAGGGACAACAACGCTGATGACGGCCACTTCTTCCACCCTCCGCTCCGGAAGAGGGAAGCTATCAAGAAAGCAATAAATATTCACCTCGCGGCCGTCGGTCGTTCGGCCGAGCGCAAGATCATCCGTTCGGTTCGGATCTTCCCCGTGTCATCTAGCGAAACACCGTTTCCCCGGGCATGATCGGAGGTCACTCGACCGCGAAGGGGTGTCACGGGTGGCCATCACTGACGAGTCCGAGCAGATCCGACAGGTGACGGCTTATCCGGGACGACCGCCGGTCCCGGTCCGGCGCGGCGCCGGCGCGCCCTTCGGGTGGTGGCCGGCGATCTGCGTGGCGCTCGTCGCCGCCATCGACCGGATCGAGTACAACTTGCTCGCCGGCGCGCTGCCGACCATCCAGGAGGAGTTCGGCTTCAGCGACAGCGAGGGCGGCGCGATCGCCACCGCCGGCGCGCTCGCCGCGATCGTGCTGCTGCTGCCGGCCGGCAAACTCGCCGACACCGGCAGACGCACCTGGACCATCTCCGCGGTCGTCGCGGTCTGGGCGCTGCTCACCGTCGGCACCGGCCTGGCCGGAACCTACGCGACGCTCTTCGCGGTGCGGGTGCTGCTCGGCGCGGCCGGCCAGCTCTACAACCCGCCGTCGTCAAGCCTGCTCGGCGACCTCTATCCGGGACCGGGCCGGGCCCGCGCCTACGGGTACGAGCGGATGGCCTACTTCGCCGGCCTGCCGATCGGCGTGATCGCCGGGGGCGCGCTGGCACAGACCGTGGGGTGGCGCACCGGATTCTTCCTGGTGGCCGTCCCCGGAATCATCATCGCGATCCTGGTCCTGACGATCCGCGAGCCGGTTCGTGGGGTCGGCGATGATCTGTCCCGCTGGTACGACGACTCATCCGGCGCCGCCGCTTCCGGGGGCGCCGCCGCTGCTTCCGGGGGCGCCGGCGCGTCTCCCGAGGGCGCCGGCGCTGCTCTCGACGGCGCAGGCGCTGCCGAACCGGTGGCTCCGATGCGCGTGCAGCTGGTCACGCTGCTGCGGATCCGCACGCTGCGCTCGGTGATCCTCGGGTTGAGCATCCTCTTCTTCGGCCTGGGCGGCCTGTTCTTCTGGATGCCGTCGTTCTACACGCGCGAGTTCGGCCTCCCCGAGGCGTCCGCCGCGGCCGTGGGTGGTGGCGCCGGGCTGGTCGGCATCGTCGCCGGGATCCTCGCCGGCAGCTGGTTGGGTGACCGCTTGCACCAGCATCGGGTGGCAATCGGCGGGTGGTCGCTGTTGTTCGGCACGGTCTTCCTGGCCGGGGCGGTGAGCGTTCCGGTGCTGGCGCCGCAGGCGGTGTGCTTCACGCTGGCCAATGTGGGGTTCGCGGCGGCCATCGCGAACCTCACCGCCGCCAACGCCGACGTGGTGGCGGCCGATCGGCGAGGGCTGGGGTTCGCCGTCCTGCAACTGCTGGTCACGCTGGGCGGGGCGCTCGGGCCGTGGCTGATCGGCCTGGCCTCCGACGCGACCGGGTCGCTGCGGCTGGCCTACACGGTCGTCCTGATTCCTCTGGTGATCGGCAGCCTGATCGTCCTCCGAGGCCAGCGGACCTACCGCCAGGACGCGGCGGCGGCCCTGAACGAGAGGTAGCTCGCGGCGGTGGCGTGCCCACCGCCGCGAGTGCCGCCGCGGTGTCAGTTGCCGGTTTCGGTCGGGTGGTCCAGCGGCTTCGCGTCGCTGGTGACGCCTACTCCCCGCACGGTCGGTGAGGTGCCGTTGCGGCCGCTGACCAGCTCGGCCCGGTACTGGACGTAGCGCGAACCGCCCTCCACCCGGCCGCCCTGGGACACCTCGGACCAGCCGGACCAGCCGGCGCCGGGGGTCGACGTGCTGCCGGTGCGGACGGAGAGCCGCACGGTGGCGCCGGGCGGCACGGACGCCTGGTAGGACAGCCGGTCCCAGGTGACCATCTGGCCGGCGTCGAGGACCCGGGACACCTGCGTTCCGGTACGGGCGCCGGGCGCCAGCCGCACGCCATCGGCGGTGACCACCGTGGAGTCCGGTGTCCCGGTGCGGAGGCTGGGCACCGTGTGGTCGGCCACGCCCGCCGCCGTCGCGACGAACGTCGCGGGCCGGGACAGTGTGACGTTGCCGGAGCCGTCGACGCTGCGGAGCCGGTACCGGTACGTCGTGCGCGGCTCCAGCTCGGTCACCACGGCCCGGTGCTGGCGTCCGGAGAGGTCCGCCGGCCGGTCGCCGAGGCCGTCGATCACCACGGTGCCGGCGGCCGACTCGTTCGTGCGCCAGGACACCGTCGCCGTCCCGTCCGGCCGGGGCACCACCGACACTCCGGAGATCACCGGGGGTGTCGTGTCCGGGGCCGGGGTGACCAGCTGGCGCACCGGCGAGACGGTGGTCCGGCCCGACGGCGCGGTGACCCGGACCCGGTACCAGTACGTGGTGCCGGGTTCCAGGCCGCGCAGCCGCACGGTCCGTTTCGCCGACCGGGTTCCGTCCACGACCGTCCCGGTCAAGGCTGCGGCGCTCCGCCCGTACTCAATGGTTGTCCGGGTGGAAATGCCGCCGTCCACTGTGACGTTCGCGCTGGTGGAGCTGACGTCCCCGACAGTGGAAAGCACGGCCGGGGTGGCGGCGGAAAGGCCATAACCCGCCTGGTACGCACCGGGGGCGGCCGGGAACATCGCGTACTCGACGCCCTTGATCGTCGTCCGGGTGAACGTCACCGGTGAGCCGGCCCGGGTCAGCGTGGTGAGCGTGCGGCCGGCCGGTCCGAGGACGGGCACCATGCCGGTGAGGCCGGTCGCGCCGACGCCCGTGTTGACCGTGAAGGTGAGGTTGTCGCCGGACCAGGCGATGCCGGAGTACGACGACCCGTTGCGCCCGTCCAGCCAGGTGAGCAGCTGTTTCGCGGTGACCAGCGGTACCCCGCGGGCCTGCGCCGACGCCAGCACCTGATCACTCGGGACCGTGGTGGCGGAGTCGGTGTGCATGTTCGCGGTGAAGGCGCCGTAGTAGCCCTCCGGACCGAGCGCCCGGTCGAGCAGCGTGTTCACGGTGAACGGGTAGCTCTGGTCGGACTCGTCGGTCATCTGGGTGGCCGCCTGGTAGATGTCGAGAAGCCCGCCGGTCTTCGCGGCGAACCGCATCGGCATGCCGGAGCCGGTCATGAAGCCGGGCCGGTTGGCGATCCAGGAGCCGGGCCAGAAGTAGTAGTTGGTGTCGAGCCGCATCCCGTTGGCCACCTCGGTGGTGGCCTGACTGGACCAGTCCGACCAGACCAGGCAGTGCATGCGGTGGGTGGCGGGCCCCGGTACGGAGGTGTACTTCGCCCGCCACGTGCCGAGTTGGCTGGTGTAGACGCCGCCCAGCGAGGCCGCCGTGAAGTCGGCGCAGTTGTTGTTGACGTGCAGGCCGACCTCGAAGCCACGGGAGTGGTAGGTCGCCGCCTGGCTGCTGGTCAGCGGCGCGGTCGGATAGATGTAGGAGGTGTGCCGGGCGCACTGCCACTCGTCGACCACGCAGTTCGCCGGGCTGTTCGCCGCGTACTGGTCGAACCGGCCCGCCGTGCCGCCGTTGGCGTGGTCGTCACCCGTCGCGACGACGACCGCCTTGAGGCTGCGCGGGAAGTACCAGAACTTCGGCAGCGGCTTGCGGTCGAGGTTCATCGCGCCGATCAGGTTGGCCAGCAGCCGCTGCTGCTCGTCGGCCTGCGGGATGGCGACCTTGGACAGGTTGACCCAGTCGGTCGCGCTGGCGCCGAAGTACAGGTCGTTGGAGCGCCTCGGTGCGGCGCCGTCCCGTTCCTGGCCGTCCCAGACGGGGTTGCCCTGGCGGGTGTGTACCAGCGACTGTGCCAGGTCGAAGCTGAACGCCGCCGCCTGCCCGCCGCTGCTGCCGACGTCGGCCAGCGACACCGCCGGATTGACGGTGGCCGTGGTCGCGGTGGAGTAGAGCGTGGCGACCGCCCGCGCGCCGTTGAGCGTGTACCGGTCGGCGGTGCCGTGGTACTGGATCGTCTGATCGGTGATGCCGGCGCCGGGCGCGGCCGACGTGTCGACCTTCAGGTACCCCTCGGCGAGCGTGCCGGCGGTGGCGGTGAGACCGAGCAGACCGGCCAGTTGCTTGTCCGGGCGGAACGCGATCAGGTTGCCGCCGGCGCCGGTCCAGGTGGTGAACATGCCGACCTGGGCGGCGGTGAGCGCGCCCGGTCCGAGCAGCACGACGTCGTACTGGCTGAGAGTGGCCGCGGTGACGGTGGAGAGCTCGGCCGTGGTGAACTCGTTGAGGCCCTCGGTGCGCAGCACCTCGGCCAGGAACGGGGTGAAACCGCCCGATTTGATCACCAGGACCGGCCCGCCGGGTCCCTGGTCCGGTGGCGGCGGTGGCGGGGCCGAGGTGGTGAAGGTCCAGGTCACGGGGGCCATGACGTTGCCCGCGGTGTCGCGTGCTCCACTCACCGAGGCGGTGTACGCGGTCGAGTAGGCGAGCGGCGCCGCCGGGGTGAACGTGGCGGTGAGCGCGGCCGGCTCGTAGGCGACAGCGCCCGCCACGCCGTTCACCGTCATCACGATGCTGGACGCGGCGACCGGCTCGGTGAAGGTGGCGGTGACGGCGGTGGTGGCCGGGACGCCCGTGGCCCCGGGCGCCGGTGCGCGGCCGGTCAGGGCCGGCGCCACGGTGTCGCTGGTGGTGACGCTGAACACGACGTCCACCCAGTAGTTGGTGGACTGGTAGCTGTCGGTCGGGAACGCGCTGGCGCCGTACTTGTAGACGCCGTTGCTGCCGACGATCGTGGAGAGCGGCCCGCGGGTCGTGGCGGCGGCCAGGCCGTTCGCGGTGGTCGAGTAATAGCCCGCGTCGGTGTGGTACGACGCCACGTACGTGGCGTTCGCCGTGATCGGAACCGGGTTGGGCAGGGTGGCGTTCTGCCAGCCGGTCGCGCTCTCCCCGGTGAACGTGACGGTGGACAGGCGGCTGCCGGAGCCGCTCCAGAGCGAGCCGGTGTGCGTGCCGGTGTTCGCCGCGCCCTTGTAGAACCGCAGGCCGGTGATGTAACCGGCGGTGCCGGAGCGGAACCGGACGCCGACCTCGACCGAGCTGTTGTCGGCGGTCGAGGCGACCGCCGGTGTCGCGCCGGGCGTCCAGAGGCTGCACGGGCAGGCCGATCCGGACGCGTCGAGGGTGGTGAACGACCACGAGAACGGCGCCATCGTGTTGCCGGCGGTGTCCTTCGCCCCGCTGATCGTGGCCGTGTACGACGTGGCCGCGGCGAGCGCCGCCGACGGGGTGAACGTGACGGTCCGGGTGCTCGCGTTGTAAGAGGTCGCGCCCGTCGTGCCGGCGAGGCTCATGGTGACCGTGGAGCCCTGGACGGGCTCGTTGAAGACGGCGCTCACCGCCGACGTGGTGGGTACGCCGGTGCCCGCCGCCGCGGGCGAGGTGCTGGCGACAGTGGGCGGTGTCGTGTCGTCGGCGGTGGTGTCGAAGACGACGTCGACCCAGTAGTTGCTCGACTGCCACGAGTCGGCCGGGAAGCCACCGCCGTACCGGTAGACGCCGTTGACGCCGTCGACACCGCCGGCGAGCGCGTGCAGCGGCGCGTTGTCGACGCCGGCCGAGGCGAACGCGCCGTTGTCGGCGGCGTACCGGCCGTTCGGCGCGAAGTAGGAGGCGATGTACGTGGTGTTCGCCGCGACCGGGATCGGGCTGGCGAACGTGGCGGTCTGCCAGCCGGTGGCGGTCTCGCCGGTGAACGTGACGGTGCCCAGGTTGGCGCCGGCCTCGCTCCACAGGTGTCCGAGGTGCGTGCCGGTGTTGCCGCTGCCCTTGTAGAAGCGCACGCCGGTCACGTAACCGTCGGTGTCGGAGCGGAACTTCACGCCGACCTCGACGGCCGCGGTGTCCGGCTCGGCCGGGTTCACCGGCGCCGCCGTGCTCGGCCAGATCGTGCAGGGGCAGGGCTCGGCCGCCGCCGCCGTCGCCGTCGCCGTCGCTGACTCCGGCGCGACGAGCAGCGAGGCGACCAGGACGAGACAGGCCAGCAGCGCTTTCCTGCCGTGCCCGCTGGTGATCATGCCGGGCTCGCTGGGGTGAAGACGACGTCGACCCAATAGTTGGCCGATTGCCACGTGTTTGATGGGAATCCTCCGCCACTGCCGTATCGATAGAGGCCGTTGGCACCGTCGGCGCCGTCCGGCAACGCGTGCAGCGGGCCGTTGTCGACCCCGGTGCTCGCGAAATAGCCGGTGTCCGCGGCGTAGCGGCCGACCGGCGCGTAGTAGGAGACGATGTAGGTGGTGTTCGCCGTGATCGAGATCGGCGTGGCGAACGTGGCGGTCTGCCAGCCGGTGGCCGACTCACCGCTGAAGGTGACAGTGCCCAGCTGTGTGCCGGCCGCGCTCCACAGCCGGCCGAGGTGTGTGCCGGTGTTGCCGCTGCCCTTGTAGAACCGGACGCCGGTGACAGTGCCGGCGACGTCGGCGCGGAACCGCATGCCGACCTCGACGGCCGCGGTCTCCGGGTCGGCCGGGGTGCCGGGGACGGCGGTGGACGGCCAGACCGAGTAACTGGTGCCGGCCGGCGGCGGCGCGGCCGTGGTGAACGACCAGGAGGTGGTGGCCATCGTGTTGCCGGCCAGGTCCTTGGCGCCGCTGACCGTGACGGTGTAGGTAGTGCTGGCGGCGAGCGCCGCCGACGGCGTGAACGTCGCCGTGTTCGTGCCGGAGTTGTAGAGCGTGGAGCCGGCCGCGTTCGCCACCGTCATGGTCACCGTGGCGCCCTGCACCGGCTCGCTGAACGCCGCGGAGATCGCGGTGGTGGCCGCCACCCCGGTCGCGCCGGAGGCCGGTGTCCGGGTGGTCACCGTCGGCGCGGTGGTGTCGGGCGCGGTGCTGGCCGGGGTGAAGACCACGTCGACGTAGTAGTTGGCGCTCTCCCAGGACTGGGTCGGGAAGCCGGCGCCGTACCGGTAGATGCCGTTGACGCCGTCCACCCCGTCCCGCAGCGCGTGCAGCGGCGCGTTGTCCACGCCCGTGGTGGCGTAGTAGCCGGTGTCCCCGGCGTAGTGGCCGTTCGGCGCGTAGTACGACACGACGTAGGTGGTGTTCGGGGTCAGCGTCACCGGCGTGGCGAGCGTGGCCTGCTGCCAGCCGGACGCCGACTCGCCGGTGAACGTGACCGCCGCGAGCTGCGTGCCGGTGTTCGACCACAGGTGCCCGACGTGGGTACCGGTGTTGCCGCTGCCCTTGTAGAACCGGATCGCGGTGACCTGACCGGCGACGTCGGCGCGGAACCGGATGCCCACCTCGGTCCCGGTGTTGTCCGGGTCGGACGGGGTGGCCGGGACGACGTTCGCGGCCCAGATGCTGCACGGGCAGGCGCGCGGGCCCACCGTGACGGCTCTCGTCGCGTCCGCTCCTACGTTGCCGCTGTCGTCGGTGGCCCGTACCCGGATGGTGGTGGTCCCGGTGTTGCCCGGCGTCCACGAGTACGTCCAGGTGGCGCGCCCGGTGGCCGGATGCCAGGTGGAGCCGTTGTCGGTGGAGACCTCGACGCCGCCGACCACTCCCCCGCCGGTGTCGGTCGCGGTGCCGGAGACGACCGCCGGCGATCCGGCCTGCAGCGTCGTGCCGGCCGCCGGGGTGCTGACGACCGCGGACGGGCCGATGCTGTCGGTGGACGCGGTCGCCGCGGTCAGCCCGGCTTGCAGGGTGCCCGGCTGCACCCCCATGTCGGCCAGCAGGTTGACGGTGGCCTGCCGCATCGGGGTGCTCGGCGCGCCCGACCCCCGGTCGTGGTCGCTGTCCAGGCCCCAGGACCACTGCACGGTTCCGGCGCCGAAGACCAGGGCGCCGCTCGGCGCGCGGTACAGCGTCAGGTTGTGGGTGGCGCTGCCGGTCGAGTACGTCGACCCGTGGTCCCGCAGCACGTCGAGCCCCGAGGCAGTGGTCGTGGAGAGCTTGATCAGCCCACGCGGGCGGAACCCGTTGTCGGCGTCCTCGTCCCACTCGTACCCGAGGGTGCCGGTGCCCAGTGTCGCTGTCGCGCCGGCCGGCTGGGTGTCCACGGTGGTGCCGCGCCAGAGCCGCATCCTGCCGTCCGCGGCCGGCACCCGCAGGTTCACCGTCCCGGCGTTGACCTTGAAGTTCGTGCCGGTCAGCGCGTTCTCCGGGCGGCCGCCGTCGGCCGGCGGGCTGAACCTCGGATCACGCCAGGTGCCGGTCCACGCCGCGTTCGGGTCGATCTTGGAGTTCGCGTGGGTCTCCTTGTAGGTGACCATCGTGCGGTACGAGTTCTCCCAGCGGGTCTTCCAGAAGACCTCGTTGCCGCTGAAGAACGCCAGGTTGACGCCGGCGTCCCGGGCGGCCTCCACGTTGGCCCGCTGCGCGCCCGACCAGTACTCGTCGTGGCCGACCGAGAGGAACGCCTTGTGGGTACGCAGCAGCGCGCCGTTGCGGTCCGCGTCGACACCGGCGATGTAGCTGACGTCGTACCCGTTGGCCTCCATCCACCGGACCATCGGGTACTCGGCGTTGAAGACCGCGTCCTCGGCGCCGGTGCCGCGGGTGGTGATCGGCCGGTTGTAGCTCACCTTGTAGGCCCGGCCGGCCGGGGAGCCGGTGTAGAGGCTGTTGCCGCCGTATTGGTTGTAGGCCTGCCAGGTCGAATCCGAGGTCTGGAAGACGACGTCCGAGCGCCCGGCGTCGTCGCGCACCACGAACGGGACGTGGCTGGCGCCGGACGTGCCGTCGGTGCGGACCAGCCGGGCGAAGTAGATGCCGGAGACCGCGGTGGACGGCACCGGCCAGGACGCCGAGACCGCCCAGTTGCCGCAGTCGACCAGACCGGTGCTGGCCTGGGTCTGACAGGTCGGCTGGGTCTGCCGCCCGACCGGATTGACGGAGGTGATGAGACGTGCGCCGTTTCCGGCGTAATAGCCCATCCGGTAGATGTCGACCCGGTACGACGTGGCGGGCGTCCTGATTTTGAAATAGACCGTTTCACCGACATTGGCGCTGATCTGTGTGGTGAAACCCTGGATGTCGGCGCTGCCGGCACCGGACACGTCCCACGTGCTCTTCGGCGTGCCGGGTTTGGTGTTCTCGCAGGCGACCGCGTTGATCAGCGGCGCGCACGCGTCAGCGGCCGCCGGATCGGCGCCGGACAGGGAGAGACCCGCGGTGACGAGCGTGATCACCAGCAATGTTCTGAGCGTACGCACGCGAACCGCCTCCGGCCGTCACAGAAGTGCACCTCAGCGAATCATGTAAATGCGCCGACTGAATAGCTGTCAGTCAGGTGACATTGAACGGCAGCCTTCCGGATCGAAACACTCAACTATTCGGCCGAGTGCGCGGAACAGATCACAGTGATTCGCAGCCGGGGCCGGCGCGGATTGCCGTCCGTCGGGAATTTCACAGAAGCCCATCCGGGCCGGTCGCCGCCGCGAATCCCTGCCGATTACTCGCCGCCGGCGCGTCGCCGCCACGATCGGCATCGGCGCTCCGCTCACCGGCTCCCCCGCAAAGGAGACACCGATGTTCCGGATCATGGCGGTTGCCGCCGGCGCCGTAGCAGTGCTCGCCTGGCCGGCGGCGCCGGCGAGTGCGCATCCGCTCGGCAACTTCTCGGTCAACCAGTACGCCGGCCTGACACTGCGCCCGGACCGCGTCGAGGCGGCCGTGGTGATCGACGCCGCGGAGATCCCCACGCTGCAGGACAAGTCCGGCGATGCCGGCGCGCGATGTGCCCGGGTGGCCGCGGCGTTCACCGTCGCGGTGCACGACCGGCCGCTGGTGTGGACCGTCTCCGGGCCGACCCATGCCCTCATGCCGGGCGCCGGCGGCCTGGAGACCAGCCGCCTCGGCTGCCTGCTCAGCGCGCCCGCCGACCTGACCGGGCCGGCCACCGTACGGGTCGACAACGGCTACCGCACCGACCGGCTCGGCTGGCGGGAGATGACCGCGATCGGCGCCGGGGTCACGCTCGCCCACTCCGATGTGCCCGCCCGGAGCGTCACCGGGATGCTGCGGTCCTACCCCGAGGATCCGCTCGCTTCCCCGCTGGACGTCCGCTCCGCGACGATCCGGGTGAGCGGGGCGGGCCCGGGCGTCTCGAATGCCGGCGGCGGGCCGGTTCCGCCGGACGAAACCGGCGCGGACTCCGGCCTGTTGCGCACAGCGCAGAGCCGGGTGGAGTCGGCGCTCGACGGGCAGCTCGGCCCGGCCGTCGTCATTCTGGCCTTCCTCCTGTCCCTGCTGCTCGGCGCGGGCCACGCGGTCCTGCCCGGCCACGGCAAGACGGTGATGGCGGCCTACTTCGCCGGCCGTCGGGGCCGCATCCGGGACGCCGTAGCGGTCGGGGCAACGGTGACGCTTGCCCACACCGCCGGGGTCTTGCTGCTGGGCATGGTCCTGAGCACGTCGACGGCCCTGGCCGGGGAGCGGGTGCTGAGCGCGCTGGGCGTGGTGGCCGGCGTTCTGGTCGTGACGGTAGGCGCCGGCATGCTGGTGTCAGCCCGCCGTGCCCGCAGGCACACCGCCCTACCCCACGACCATGTCCACGCCACCCCCAGCCCCGACGGCCCACACGCACACGCCCCGCACGCACACGCCCCGCACGGGCATCACCATCACGGCCCGCAGGCCGGTGGTCGGCTCAACCTGGCCGGAATCGGTCTCGCCGGCGGCCTGGTCCCCAGCCCGTCGGCCCTGGTGGTCCTGCTCGGCGCGATCGGGCTGGGCCGCGCGGGTCTGGGTGTCGCGCTGATCCTCGCCTACGGCATCGGCATGGCCGCCACCCTGACCGCTATCGGCCTTCTCCTCGTCGTGGCCCGGCCCCGCATGGCCCGCTTGATCCCCACCGGCAGCCGGGCCGCCCGCCTCACCGGACGACTCTCCACCAGCGTCCCCTTCGCCACCGCCACCCTGGTCGTGATCGTCGGCCTCGGCATCGGCGCCCGTGCCCTCACCCTCACCCTCGCCTGAGGCGGACGACGAAACAGCGCCGGGATCAGCGGTCACGCTACGGCGCCGGAGCGCGGATGAGAGCACACCGAAGCCCTGCCAAGCACCGACGAGGCCGCACACAACGGCTCCGTGTGCCCGCACCCATGCCAGAGCAACGACATCGCCGCACGCAACGCGACCGTGCGTCCTCACCCACGCCCGCGCGCGGCTCCGTGCGCGCCTGTCGCGAGTCGGACGACATTCATCGATCCGGCGGGTGCCCGACGATCGCCACTGGTCGATATGGTGGCCTGCGTGAGATCTCGCATCGTAGCTACCCTCGCTTCCCTGCTATTGGTTCTCTCGCCGGCCACCGCCGCGCGTGCCGCGGACGACCCGCTGCTGGATCAGCTGGCGGCGATTCCCGGCCTCACCGTCGTCTCCGAGACTCCCGGCGCCGGCTACCGGTTCTTCGTGATGACCTACCGTCAGCCCGCCGATCACCGGCACCCCGGCCAGGGCACCTACGAGCAGCGCCTCACGCTGCTGCACCGGTCCACCGACGCGCCGGTCGTGCTCTTCACCAACGGGTACGGGCTGGCCGCCAACCCGCGCCCGACGCAGACCGAGCCGACGGCGCTGCTCCAGGCCAACCAGGTCTCCGTCGAGCACCGCTTCTTCACGCCGTCGCGGCCGGCGGACGCCGACTGGTCGGACCTGAACATCTGGCAGGAGGCCACCGACGAGCACCGGATCGTCGGCGCGTTCAAGTCCGTCTACGACACCAACTGGATTCAGACCGGCGGCAGCAAGGGCGGCATGACCTCCGTCTACCACCGCCGCTTCTACCCGAACGACGTCGACGGCGTGGTGGCCTACGTGGCCCCGAACGACGTGATCAACCCGGAGGACCGGGCCTACGACAAGTTCTTCGACACCGTCAGCACCGCCGAGTGCCGCACGAGGCTCGACGACGTGCAGGCCGAGGCGCTGCGCCGGCGGGACACGCTCGTCGCTCGCCTGGAGGCGGACGCCGCCGCGAACGGCTGGACGTTCAGCAACACCATCGGCACCGCGGACCGTTCCTTCGAGATGACGGTGCTGGACTCGGTGTGGGCGTTCTGGCAGTACAGCCTCGCCGCCGACTGCGCGACGGTGCCGGTGGCGGCCACCGCCAGCGACGACGAGGTCTACGACTGGATCGACGCGGTCGCCGGGTGGAGCTTCTACACCGACCAGGCTCTGGAGTACTACTGGCCGTACTACTACCAGGCCGCGTCGCAGCTGGGCTGGCCGAGCCTGCGGTTCGAGCACCTGCGCGGACTGCGGAACTACCCGGGTCTCTACACCGCGAACTCGTCGCTCCCGAAGGAACTGCGGCGCGCGCACAACCCCGTACCGATGATTGATGTTGATCTTTGGGTGCGGACCGCTTCGGAGCGGATGCTGTTCATCTACGGTGAGAACGACCCGTGGGGCGCCGAGCGGTTCAGGCCGAGCCGGCGCGACTCGGCGCTGTTCGTGGCGCCGGGCGCCAACCACGGCGCGAACATCGCCCGCCTGAACCCGGAGGACGCCGCCAAGGCCACGGCCATGCTGCGCCGCTGGGCCGACGCGCCGGCGCCGGTGGCCGCCACCAAGGCCGCCGCCCTGCCGATCGACGACGGCCTCGGCGACCGCCGCCGCATCAAGTAAGCGAAAGACGCCCGTAACAGAGACGCCCGTAACAGAGACGCCCGCCGGCTTCACCGCCGGCGGGCGTCTCTCGCGAACCTCACTGCGCGCGGCGCGGCAGCTTCCAGTTCGCCCGCGGGAAGTGACACGTGTAGCCGTCCGGGATGCGCTCCAGGTAGTCCTGGTGCTCCGGCTCGGCCTCCCAGAACGGACCGGCCGCGGTCACCTCGGTGACCACCTTGCCCGGCCACAGCCCGGACGCGTCGACGTCGGCGATGGTGTCCTCGGCGACCCGCTTCTGCTCGTCGCTCTGATAGAAGATGGCCGACCGGTAGCTCGTCCCGATGTCGTTGCCCTGCCGGTTGAGCGTCGACGGGTCGTGGATCTGGAAGAAGAACTCCAGCAGGTCCCGGTACGACGTGACAGCCGGATCGAACTCGATCTCGATAGCCTCGGCGTGGCCCTCGTGGTTGCGATAGGTCGCGTTCGCCACGTTTCCACCGGTGTATCCCACTCGGGTGGACACCACTCCGGGACGCCGGCGGATCAGATCCTGCATCCCCCAGAAACAGCCCCCGGCCAGTACCGCTTTCTCCGTGGCCATGTGCCCCACCTCTTTCGTCGTTCCGGCGCCCAAGTCTGACCCGTGGGCCGCCCCACGACCACTGTCACATCTGTCACCCCCCTCCGATACCGTCGCCCGATGGCGACACCCGAACCCGGCGAACTGATCTGCCCGGATCCGATGGTCATGGCCTGGGCGGACGGCGAGCGCGAGCGGTGGGCGTCCCGGGCCGAGGCCCTCGACCACGGACGGGAGCAGCCGGACTGGGCGCTGGCGGCGACGAGCGCCGACCAGCGCTGCGCCATCTGGCTGCCATCGGCTGCGGGCCGATCATCCGAAGACCGCCATTGGGTACGGCCGAAGCGCGCTCGACGTGATCGAAGAGCTGCTGGAACCGGCGGCGCCTACAACAACCCGACCGGCGAGCAGCGGATCACCGAGATCTGGGTGGACGACACGTGGTCGGATCACTGGCAACTCGCCCGGCATGTCCCGCTCGGCGCCGCCGATCCGGCCGCCCTGTCCGAGCTGCTCGTGGAGCTGTACGCCCTGGACCGGTGACGAGTCAGGCGTCAGCGGCTGGGCTCAGGCGCGGGTGATCGCCGACGAGGGCGCCATCACGATGCGCGGCTTCTTCGCCGGGTTCAGCCATTTCAGCAGCTTGACCACGTTCGCCCGGCTGACCGAGACGCAGCCCGCGGTCGAGCCCTTGCCGCTCGCATGCAGGAAGATCGCCGACCCGCGCTTCGTGTTGGCCGGCTTCGAGGCGACGTACTCGCCGCGCTTCGCGTCCCAGCGCACCCCGGACGGCTTGTTGAAGTTGATCACTGCGGCGTAGGCGTACTGCTTCGGGTACGCCGCGAGCCGCTCCGCCTGCGACACCCGCCAGGTGCGCTTCGCCGCGGCGGACGGCTGGAAGAGGTTGTAGGTGCGCGGGTCCTTCTTGTCGCCCACCCAGTAGTCGTTGCCGTCGACCTTCCGGTACGGCAGGCGGGTGCCGGGATCCGCGCGCACCCCGAAGGCCTGGGTGATCCGGAACGTGCCGGCCGGTGTCTGCCCGGTGTCCTGGATCCGCCGCGACGCCCAGGCCCACCCGCCGTAGCCGGTGCGCGCGTTCATCGCCCCGAAGACCTGCCGCCACTTCCCGTCGCCGCCGCGCTGATAGGCGCGCAGCGTCGCGTAGGTCGACGACCAGCTCTTGCCGCTCACCACGATCAGCTGCTTGGCGTCGCCGACGTGCGTCAATCCCGCCGGGAGCGCCGCGCCCGCCGGGGCCCCGGGGATCAGGACCGCCACCACCACGAGCGCGAGCACCGCCGCAAGTCTCCGCATGACACGCAGCATGCCATGTATGGGTTTCATTGACATGGGTCGCTCTCCGGGCCGAGCATGGGAGCGCTCCCGAATTCCCCTGCCCCCGTGGAGACCCCGTGAAAGCCTGGAACCGGCTCGCGAGCGCCGTCCTGCTCGCTGTTGCTTCCCCCGCCGCTTTTGTCCCCTCCGATGCGTCCGCCGCTCCGATGACCGCCGCTCCGATGACCGCCGCCGCTCCGGCAGCCGCCGACGTCCGCGTCGACGTCGACATCCGCGCCGGGCTCGCCACCGTCGGCGACACCGCCCTCGGCGTCAACCACGCCATCTGGGACAGCCAGCTCGGCACCCCCGCCGTGTCCGGCCTGCTCAAGGACGCCGGCGTAGGGATGCTGCGCTACCCCGGCGGCTCCTACGCGGACATCTACCACTGGCGCGACCACACCGCGCCCGGCGGCTACGTCGCCCCGGACACCGACTTCGACACGTTCATGGCCGGCGCCCGCGCCACCGGCGCCGAACCGATGATCATCGCGAACTACGGGACCGGGACCGCTCAGGAAGCCGCCGACTGGGTCCGGTACGCGAACGTCACCAAGGACTACGACGCCACCTACTGGACGATCGGCAACGAGAACTACGGCAACGGCCACTACGGCGCCGCGTGGGAGGCCGACGAGCACGCCGACAAGAGCCCCAAGGAGTACGCGTCGACTGTCGTCGCGTACGCGCAGGCGATGAAGGCCGTCGACCCGACCATCAAGATCGGCGCCGTGCTGACCATGCCGGGCAACTGGCCGGACGGCATCGTCGGCTCCGGCGACCAGGGCACCTGGAACCAGGAGGTGCTCACCCGCGCCGGCTCCGTGATCGACTTCGTGGACGTGCACTGGTACCCCGGCGGCAGCACGCCCGCCGAGACGCTCGGCAAACCCGCACAGATCCAGGACGCGGTGCATCTGCTGCGGCAACAGATCGACAGGTACGCGGGACGGGACGTCGCCATCAGCATGACCGAGACGAACGTGGAAGTCGGACGCAACACCCAGCCCGGCGCGCTGTTCCTCGCCGACGTCTACAGCGGCCTGCTCGCCCAGGGCGTCTTCACCGTGCATTGGTGGAACGTCCACAACGGCCTCGGCACGGTGTCCACCGTCGCCGGGCAGACCGACTACGGTGACTACGGGCTGCTCTCCAGCGGCAACTGCAACGATTCCGTGTGTCAGCCGCCGCTGAACACGCCGTTCGCGCCGTACCACGCCCTGGATCTGATGGGCGACTTCGCGCGCACCGGCGATCAGTTCATCGGGGCCGGCGCCGACAACGCGCTGGTCAGCGCCCACGCGGTACGCCGGGCCAACGGGGACGTCGCGGTTCTGATGGTCAACAAGGACCCGGACGCGGCGCACACCGTCGCCCTGAACTACCACGGCTTCACGGCGGCGGCCGGCACGCCGCAGGTGTCCGCGTTCACCAACGGGGCCGACGGGGTGACCACCGCTCCGGCGGGGACGGCCGGTGCGCAGACCCTCGCGCCGTACTCGATCACGCTGGTCACGGTGCGCTCGGACCGTACCCCCGCAATCGCGCCGAAGGCGCCTGCCCGACCCACCGCGACCGCAACCGATCGCACCGCGACGATCACCTGGCCGGCCGTCGCACCGGGGCTGAAGTACGAGGTCTACCGGCAGAACGGCGGCGCCGCGGAACTGCTCGGCGAGACCACCGGCACGTCCCTGACCGCGCGCAACCTGGAACCGGGCCGCCGCTACACGGTCAACGTGGTGGCCCGCGACGGGGCCGGGCGGCTCTCCCCCGCCTCGCCGCCGCTGACCTTCACCACCGGCACGCCCGCCGAGGCCGCCTGCACTGTGACGTTCCGGGACGTCAACGACTGGGGCAACGGGTACGTCGGCTCGATCGACATCACCAACAACGCGGCGTCGGCGGTGGGTGGCTGGACGCTGACGTTCAGCTGGCCGACCGCGTGGCAGGAGCTGAGCAGCGGCTGGAACGCGACGTGGACCCAGACTGGCCGCACGGTGCGTGTCACGAGCGACACGGGGCTGGCGCCCGGAGCGTCGGCGAACGTCGGCTTCGTGGGTTCCTACAGCGGCCCGAACGTCCTGCCGGCGGTGTTCACCCTGAACGGCACGGTCTGCACCAGCGGATAACCGTCCGCCGAGCGCTGGGAGCCAGCTGCGCCGGCCGGCTCTCAGCGTTGATCGCGTGTCGAGTTCGGGTTCGCTCCGCGCCTATTCAGCTCCGCGCCCGAACTCGACACACTCGGGTGGATCGCACGGCGTGTGTTGAGTTCAGGTGCGGAGCGGACCTCAACTTCACACGCGACGTGCGATCCGCCCGAGTATGGGGAAATTGGGCGCGGGGAAACCGCCATCCCCACACCCGGGACGGCCGCGGGCGGCCGGAACGCTCGGTTTCGATCTACGCTGGCGGGCGTGCCTGGATCATCGTTGACTGCCGTTGTCCGTTCCGCTGCTGCCGCCGACGCCCGCAGCATCGCCCGGATCTGCACCGCGTCGTACCGGGATGCCTACCGGGACGTCCTGCCGCCGGGGTACATCGAGCGCAGCGTCACCGCGTTCTACAACGAACCGCGGGTCGCGGCCGACATAGCGCCGGTCCCGCCGGAGTGGTTCGGCTATCAGGTGGCGGAGGAGGACGGCCGGGTGCTCGGGGCGGCCGGCGGTGGCATGACCGGGCCGCGCACCGGCGAGCTGTCGCTGATCTACCTCGAGGCGGCGGCCCGGGGCCGCGGCCTGGGCAGCCTGCTGCTGGAACGGGTCACCGAGCAGATCCGGGCGGCCGGCGGGACCGAGATGTGGGTGTCGGTCTTCCTCGGTGACAGCAAGGGCATCGGCTTCTACCGGGCTCGCGGCTTCCAGCCGAAGCAGACGGTCCGCGCCGCGATGTCCCGCGAGGATGACCACATCCGGACACTGCGCATGCGCCGCGAGATCGCCTGACCGGCGGAGGCGTCCGAGCAGCGCCTGACCGGCGGAGGCGTCAGAGCAGCGCCCGCGCGAAGCCTGCCTCGAACCGCGCTGCCCACCGGGTGACAGTGGGCAGCGTGGCCGCGAACCCGACCGCGAAGACCAGGTAGAACACCACGATCGTCAGGTAGCCGTCGCCGAATCCGAGCAGCTCGGGCAGCTCCATGCCGTCGTCCGGCAACGCCCAGCCCCAGAGCGCCCAGCTCAGCCCGCCGAGAACGCCGGCCCACCAGGTGACCACGAACGAGAACGCGATCGTGCTGGGGATGAAGCGGAACACGGCGTGGACCAGGTCGCGCCAGCTCTGCGGGTCGGTCAGGACCGCGACCAGCCTGCTGACCACGCTCGATCCGCCCGCGCGATAGTCACGTGCCGGAGCGAGGCCAAGACGGGCGCGTTCGGTGACGGCCAGGCCGCGGGCCATCATCATGGTGGCGATCAGGATCGGGACGCCGATCCAGACCACCGCCAGGCCAAGGCCGAGGGAGAACCCGGTCACGGTGACAATCGTGGCGGCCAGGCCGAGCGGGAAGCCGCCGAGCACGTACCGGGTGTCGGCGGCCAGGCGGGTGAAGGTCGGGGCGGAGACCAGCGGCGCATCGATTGTCGTCATGCCCGAAACGCTATTCGGCGACGGACCCCCGGCCGACCCGGCGAGCACCCCGATCGATGGTAGGGCTAACCCCACTGCGCATCAGGGATTCCTCCTGTTGTTCCGCGTAGATTTCCTCAGGGGTGCGGATCGGGCGGCCGATCACCTCGGCGAGCCAGGCCATGTCCCGCGGCGCGCCGCCCTGCGAAGCGTCCATCGTTCCGGCCGCACCGAGGTTGGAGGCGAAGATTCCGGCTGCGGAACGGGGCAGGAAGTCCTCGTACACGATGGGGTCGGCAATTACCGCATCGCCGTCCTTGCGGTAGGTGAAGAACGCCAGGCCGCGCTCTTCCAGCTCGCTCTCGGTGGCGGGCATGCCGGTGGCCCACACGTCGGCGGCCGCCTCCCGGCGAGGCTCCCCCTCGGCAACCCGCCGATCCACTTCGGTCACCAGGTCGTCGTACAGAACCCGCCCGGCGGGCGTGAGCGCGATGCCGCGCGCTTCGACCTCACCAAAACGTACGCGTAACCGCCCCTCGCTGATCGTGCCGTCCGGCTCGCGGAAGGTCCTCGGCTCGGCGAGCGCCCGGAACGACGTCTGCCGCAGCAGCACGTCGGGCCCGTCCCAGCGAGGCGGGCCCTGGATTTCGTCGATCATCGCGATGCCGCGCGCCTGCATCCCGGTGTAGAGCTCGTCGATGTCGAGCACGCGCGGCGTCAGGTGGTTGATGTGTGTGCTGGTCACGCCGCCGATGTCGGCCGCCACGCCGGAGATCCGCTCCAGCTCGGCGTACCAGGCGCGGTCCACCGGTTCCGGCGAGAGCGCGAACGCGGCGGCCGCCAGATCGAGGAAACGCGCTGCGTCCGCCTCGCTCAGCTCGCCGTCCCGCTCGGCCCGGCCGGCGAGCGTGAGCAGCTCGTCCGGGAAGAGCTGCCGCCGATCGAGGAACCGCAGCAGCCGCTCCTGGAGATCCGCGTCGAAGAACCGCCGGTCCTGCGGCACGAGCATCGAGGTGAACACCCGGAACGGGTTGCGGGCCAGCTCGTCCGGTTCGGTCGGCCGGAACGCCGTGGAGATCACCGGGATCGGCTGCGGATGGGCGTCCCGCAGGTCGTAGAACCCGACCGGCCGCATGCCGAGCGCCCCGAAGATCCGCGCCACCTGGGCGAGCTCGGCCGGTGTGCCGACCCGGATCGCGCCGTGCCGTTCCGCTGTCACCCGGCTGATCGACCCGAATCGTTCCGCCGCGGCGCCGTCCCGGTCGAGCACCCGCTGGTTCACCAGGTGGCACTCGTCGACGAGAGTGGTGTAGGCCGGAACCTCCGTCCCGTACAGGTCGGAGAGCCGGCGCGCGAACCGGGCGCGGAGTTCAGTGCTGCCGACAGCCATGACGGCATCGTAATGTCACGATGGCTGATGTCACGATGGCTGCCGAGCCGGACATGGAAGAGACGTGAGCCCTGAGGAACGATTCCGGCGCGTCTACGCCGTCAACTTCGAGGCCCTTCTCGGGTACGCCCTCCGCCGTGTCGAGCAACCCGAGGACGCCTCGGACGTGGTCGCCGAGACGTTCCTGGTGGCGTGGCGCCGTCATGCCGACTTGCCGCCCGACGACGAGGTCCGGCTCTGGCTCTACGGCGTGGCCCGGCGGGTCCTGGCGAACCACCACCGTGGCGGCACACGCCGGGAACGGCTCGGTGAGCGGCTGCGGCAACGCCTGACCGCTGTCGTCTCCGCGGACCCGGCCGGTGAGGTGCCGCAGCGGCTCGCGGTGCGCGACGCCCTGAAGCGTCTCCCCGAGACGGACCGGGAGATCCTCATGCTGACCGCGTGGGAGGGCCTGGAGCCGCGTGAGGTCGCGGAGGTGCTCGGGGTGAGCGCGGTCGTCGTGCGTACCCGGTTGTCCCGGGCCCGGGCGAGGCTGCGCGAGCTGCTCGGTCACGACAAGACCAGGGCCGGACATGTACTCGACGTCCTGACCGTTCCCGTCCCCGAGGAGGGCAGATGACCGACGAGCAGCTCGACCGCCTGGTACGAGACGCCGATCCCGTCCACCACGGTCTGACCGCACGACTCGAGGGGGCGGAGCAGCAGCTCCTGGAGGAGATCGTGTCCACCCCCGTACCCGTGTCGGTGTTGAAGAAACGCCTGGTCCGTCGGCTTGCCGGCGCCGTGGCGGTGGCCGCGGCCGTCGCCGGTGTCATCGCCACGTCCTCGCTGCTGCGCCCGCAGCCGGACGACGTCTACGCCGGGCCGACCGGCCTGCCCGCCGCCAGCGCTCCGGCGATCAGCGGCTGGGAGCTGGACCTGAAGGCCGCCGAGGGCCTGCCCCGCCTGCTGATCGACGAGCCGGGCTGGAAGGCCACATCGGTCTACGGGTTCACCGACGAGAACGGCAGCATCACGTTCGAGAACGGCGGCCGGGCCCTGTCCATGGATTGGTACCCGGACGACCAGTACCAGGGCTACTACGACGACCGGCTGGAGGTCAGCACGCCGGAGTGGACGACCGTGGCGAATCGTCAGGCGAGCGTCGTCACGTACAGCAAGAGCGACTTCGCCGCGATGCTCAAGCCGCAGGGCGGCACGTTCGTCGAGTTGCGCACGGCCAGCGGCGACTGGACCCGCGCCACGTTCGACGCGCTGCTGCCGCGGATCGTGAAGGTCGACGCGGAGTCGTTCCTCAAGGCGCTGCCCGAGGCGATCGTCACGCCGGGTGACGTCCGCGGGGAAGCCGCCAAGATCCTCGCGGACATCCCGCTGCCGCCGAACTTCGACGTCGCTGTCCTGGAGAACTCCGGGGCGAACGACCCCTACCAGTTCGGCGCCGCCGTGACCGGCCGGGTCACCTGCGACTGGATCGCCGAGTGGATCCGGGCCGACAAGGCGGGCGACGACCAGGCACGTGAGCAGGCCGTCGCCGCGTTGCAGAGCAGCCGCAAGTGGAAGGTGCTGCACGACATGAACGCCGCCGGCGATTACCCGGAGGCGATCTGGGAGATGGCCGACAAGGTCGCCGACGACGATCTTCCGGAGTGGTACAAGGACGGCCTGGGCTGCTGAGTCAGCCGGTGGTCACCCGATAGACAGCGCCGGCGTCGTCGTCGCTCACGTACAGGGCCCCGTCCGGGCCCTGTACGGCGGCGACCGGCCGGCCCCAGCGTGAGCCGTCCTCGTCCTGGAAGCCGGTGAGCAGCGTCTGCTGGTGCCCCAGCGTCCCGTTCTGCCAGGCGAAGAACGACACTTCGGGCGGGCGCGGCGGCTCCCGGTTCCACGAGCCGTGGACGCCGACGAGAGCGCCCGGACCGTACTCCCCGGCCTTTGTCGCGAAGCTCAGCCCGAGCGGCGCGGAATGCGCGCCGAAGCCCTGCTCGGTCGGGGGCAGCTTGCCGCAGTCCAGCTTGTCGCCGTCCGGGTTCATCTGCACATCCCGCACGAAAGGCCGATCGGTGTATTTCCGGTCGCCCGCCTTCAGATCCGGGTCCGGGTTGCAGTACGGCCAGCCGAGCTCGCGCCCCGGCGTCAACCGGGCGAGCTGTTCCATCGGGTAGTCGTTGACGTAGTCCTGCATGACCTTGCCCTGGTCGGACTCGCCGTCACCGTCGTAGTCGTCGTCGTGCGGGTAGGCCACGTTGTCCCGATGGTTCACCGCGGTCCACACCGCGCCGTCCGGCGCGATCGCCAGCCCGGTCCCGTTGCGCACCCCGCGCGCGTACGTCTCCGGGGTGTCCTCTCCCGGACCGACCCGCAGGATGGACGCCCGCTCCGGGCTGGCCTCCCTGTCCTCCTCGGACACGTTCCCCGTCGAGCCGATCGAGATGTAGAGCGACTTGTCCTTGCCGACCGCGACGCTCTTGAGCGCATGCGCGTAGGCCCCGCCCAGCTCCGGACTCTTCTTGTCGGGCAGCCCGTCCACCACGACCCGCTTGCCGGAGAGCTCCCCGTCCTTGTAGGTGAAGCTGATGACCTGATCGCTCTCGGCCACGAAGAGGGTGTCACCGTCGAACGCCAGCCCGTGCGGCTGGCTGAGCCCGTCGAGAAGCGTCTGCTGCGCCGGAGCGGCGTCGCCCGGCGTGAACGCGACGACATCACCGTCCTTGGGCCGCGACACCAGCAGGCGGCCGTCCGGCGCCCAGGCCAGCAGCCGGGCGTTCGGCAACCGCGCCCAGACCGTCACGGTCCAGCCGGACGGCGCGTCCAGCTCCCGCTCCCGGTCGAAGGGGGTCGCGTCGTTGCCCGGCAGGACCCGCACGGTGGTGGGGGTCAGCTTCAGCGCCGCGGCCCGCGCCTGGTCAGCCCTGGAGGCGCCGGCCGACGGCGTGGCAGCCGGCGGCGGCGCCCCGGGCTCGTCCGGATCGTCCGGGGAACACCCGGCCAGCCCGAACACCAGCGCACCCGCCACCGTCGCCGCCACTGCCGTCTTCATCGCCCCCATCTGTACCCGCCCGCCCGGGACGCCGCAAGCGGAACCGCGATGGTCAGGCCGTGACTAAGGGCTTCAGGGCCTCGCCGACCCGGGTGACCACGCCGGGGCGGTGGCCGTTGCGGATCAGGTTGATCGTGATGCCGTCGATGCCGGCGCCCAGAACCTTCTCCTGCAGCTGCTCCGCCACCTGCTCGGCCGTGCCGAGGAAGGCCCGGTCGCGGCGGTCCTCGGGGATGGTCTCGCCGAGTTCCTTCACCTCCTGACCGGTCTCGCCGACCATGCCCATCACCAGGTAACTCGTGGACAGCGTCGCCGGGTCGCGGCCGATCTCCTCGCACCGCTCGCGGAGCACGGCGACCTTGCGGGGCAGCTCTTCCACGTCGCAGATGATGTTCATGTGATCGGCGAACCGGGCCGCCAGCCGGAACGTCTTCTGCTCGCCGGAGCCGCCGAGCATGATCGGTACGGTGTCCCGGACGCGCGGGTTGTTCATGGCGCCGCGGGCGGTGTACCACTTGCCGTCGAGGGTGCCCGGCTCGCCCTTCAGCATCGGCGTGATGATGGTGAGCGCCTCCTCGAGCCGCTCGAAGCGCTGGCCGAAGGTGCCGAACTCGAACCCGTAATCGTCGTGCTCGCGCTCGAACCAGCCGGCGCCGATGCCGAGGATGGCCCGGCCGTGCGAGACCACGTCGAGGGTGGTCACGGTCTTCGCCAGCAGGGCCGGGTTGCGGTACGTGTTGCCGGTGACCAGCGTGGAGAGCTGGATCGTGGAGGTCACCTGGGAGAGCGCGCCGAGCGTCGTGTACGCCTCGAGCATCGCCTGGTCAGGGGTGCCGATGCCGGGCAGCTGATAGAAGTGGTCCATCACCAGGACGGTGTCGAAACCCGCGGCCTCGGCCTCCCGTGCCTGCGCCGCGACCGTGTCGAAGGTGTTCTCGACCGGGCCGGGATAGGTGAAGTTCGGGATCTGGTATCCGAGCCGGATGCTCACGCTGCCTCCATATGTAAGATGGCTCTTACTTGGAAATGTAAGAGGCCTCTCACTCGGATGCAAGGAGGCGGAGCATGTCGCCGGAACGCGGCTATCACCACGGCGACCTCCGCGCGGCTCTGGTCGAGGCGAGTTTCGACCTGCTCGCCGAGTGCGGGCTGCGGCGCTTCTCGGTGGCCGCTGTCGCCCGCCGGCTCGGGGTCAGCTCGGCCGCGCCGTACCGGCACTTCGCGGACCGCCGCCAGCTGCTCAGCGCGGTCTCCTCGGCCGCGGCCCGCGACCTGCGTGCGGCGATCGAGGCGGCGGCGGACGCGGCGGGCGACGATCCGGCCGCCCGGCTCGCGGCGGCCGCCGGGGCGTATGTCCGCTATGTCGCGCGCACCGGCGCCGGGTTCCACGTCATCTTCGCGGCCGAGCTCTACGACGTCGCCGACGACGCCCGCCGCGAGCAGACCCGGGCGCTGATGACCACGCTGCTCGACCTCGGCGAGGCCGTCGACTCCGCCGGTGGCGAGGCCGGCGACGGACCCGGTGGCGAGGCCGGCGGCGGCGCCCGCACCTATCCGGAGGTCGTCCTGCTCGTCGAGGCCACGATCGCGGTGGCGCACGGGTACACGTCGCTCTTCGCGGACGGGTTCTTCGCCCGCAACTCCAGCACTGTGGACGACATCGCCGCGCGGGCCGTCGAAGCGGCAGGAGCTTTGATTTCGCATTGAACCGTGCACGTTCCGTCGCCGTACCCACCACGGAGAATCACGGCGAGGGGACGCGCGTGGAACGACGGAACGATCCCGACGACGACCAGAACCTGCGAATAGCCAGATATGTGCTCGGCCACGCCGAGGCTTCCATCGGGGCGGAAGCCGAGGCTCGTACCGCCGGGATCAGCTGGCCCAACATCTCGGACTACTGGCCGGACGCGCCGGCCCGGCGCACGGCCGCACCCGCGGCCGGCAAGGTCGAAGCACGCAAGGTCGAAGCCCGCAAGGTCGAAGCCCGCAAGGTGGCCGAGCGCCAGGCGGCCGATCGCCAGGCAGCAGCGCGTGCCAAGCCGCCGCTGCCACCGGTCCCCGCTTCCCCGCCACCCCCGCCGGGCTCACCCCGGCCAGGGCGACCGGTCGCCCTGGCCGGCTTTCTCGCGCTGCTCATCGCCGCCGGCACCATCCTTCTGGTACGCCCCCGGACGCACCAGGAGCAGCGGCAGGTCCCCGCCGCGGTGGCTCCACCGGCCGTCCTCCCCGCCGACTCCGAGGCCCCGCCGGAGAGCCCGGAACCGAAGCCGTCACCCAGCGAGGCGAAGAAGCCGCCGGCCGAGCCGTCCCCGCCCGCGACGTCGCCGGCCGGGAAACAACCGGCCGAGACACCGCCCCCCAGGACCGAGACGGCGCGCTTCGAGCTCACCACCGGGGTCACCGAGCTCTCCGTCCGCGTCGCTGACCTGGACGGCGGGGCCTTCCGGGTCAGCACCCCCGACGACTCCGGCCTCGACGCCGGCACCTCGTTCGCCGACGGCGTCCTGCGCGTCTCCACGAAGAACACCGGAAACGGTTCAGGACGACTGAACGTGCAGCTCAGCGACGATATCGTGTGGCATCTACGGATGTCCGCCGGAGTTCACGTGGCCACATTCGACAGTTCTGCCGGTACGGTGAGCAGGGTCGACCTGGACGGCGGCGCTCAACAGATCGACGTCGCGCTGGGCCGGCTCGTGAGAACGGTGCCTATCCGGATGACCGGCGGCGTGCACACCTGGCGGATCACCACAGCCGCAAAAGTGCCGGTCCGGGTCCGGGTCGGCAGCGGGGCGGGCGACGTCGCGGTCTACGGCCGGCACTCCGGTGGTGCCGGCGCCGGCACCACGGTCCGCTCCGGCGACCTGCACGATCGCGCCGGCCTGGAGATCGATGCGCAGGCGGGGATGCACTCCCTGGACATCAGCCAGGATTGATCCCCTCCGCGGCACGGCCTCTGTCGAGGGATGGCCGGGCAGACGAGAGGATCCTGCTGTGCCTGCTGCTGAGTCCCGGCCCCTGCGCATCACCTCGGGCAGCCGGGTCGGTCCCGTCGACGCCGGCGCCGTGCCGCGCTTCGCCGGACCCGCCACCTTCGCCCGGCTCCCCCGCATCGACGAGGTCTCGGACGTCGACGTCGCCATCATGGGCGTGCCGTTCGACTCCGGGGTCAGCTACCGGCCGGGCGCCCGGTTCGGCCCGGCGCATGTCCGGGAGTCGTCGCGCCTGCTCCGCCCGTACAACCCGGCGCTCGACGTCGAGCCGTTCGGCAAGCTGCAGGTGGTGGACGCCGGCGATCTCGCGGTGAACCCGTTCTCCCTGGACGAGGCGATCACCGCGATCCAGCGCGGCGCGCACGGGATGCTGGACCGGGCCGACCGGCTGCTCACGGTCGGCGGGGATCACACCATCGCGCTGCCGGTGCTGCGCGCCATGGCGCACCGGCACGGGCCGATCGCGGTCGTGCACTTCGACGCGCATCTGGACACCTGGAACTCGTACTTCGGCGCCGCCTACACCCACGGCACCCCGTTCCGCCGGGCCGCCGAGGAGGGCCTGCTCGACGACTCCGGCTGCCTGCACGTCGGCACCCGGGGACCGCTCTACTCCAGCAAGGATCTGACCGACGACATGGAGCTCGGCTTCCAGATCGTGCACTCCCGCGAGATGGACGACATCGGGGTACGGGGTGTGATCGAGCGGATCGAGGAGCGGGTCGGCAACCGCCCGGTCTACGTCTCGATCGACGTCGACGTGCTCGATCCGGCGTTCGCACCGGGCACCGGCACACCGGAGGCGGGCGGCCTGACCAGCCGGGAGCTGCTGGCGATCCTGCGCTCGTTCGCCCACCTGAACATGGTGGGCGCGGACATCGTCGAGGTGGCGCCCGCCTACGACCACGCGGAGATCACCGGCATCGCGGCCGCCCACATCGGTTATGAGCTGCTTTCCGCCATGGCACTCCGCTGAAGTTGCCGTTCAACCTCCCGCTCCACCCCGACGCCGCTGCGAACGAGGTCGCCGCGTCACCAAGGATGACTACGGTGCGTGCCGGTCGCCGCGCTGGGCACGGGCAGCGACGGACCCAGCGCGCGTTGTCTGCGGCAGATGAGGGCTCACGAGATGTTGATCGTCCAGCAGCCGGAAATCGCTGTGATCATGGGGCTGTCACCGCGATGTCCCGACGCTGGCTGATCAACAACGCCGTTCGGGCCCGCGAAGCGTCAAAGATCGAGGGCTCGACGTGGATGAGGTCGCACACAACGCCATCGTGGTCCCGCGTCTACGCCATAGCCGGGACGCAGACACACGGACGGCTTCGGTGTGCTCTCATCCACGCTGGTGCGGGCTTCGGTGCGCTCCTGTCCGCGTTCCGCGACCGATCGTGTGCCCTCGACGTCGTTCCGGCAGCAACCGCGAGCCACCAGCGGGCATAACGGGCGACACATCGTGCTCACTGCGCGCCGGTCAATCGCGCGCGTCGGGGGTACCGCTCAAGGTCGCGGCTGGCGGTGAGATCCAAGGTCCTCGCGCCCGTTCGGCGGGCCAGGTCCACGGTGCGACCCGGCTTGGTCATCTCTCAGGTCGAGCCGTCCGCCGGCCCGGACATCATCCGCGACGCATGAGCCGTCCGCGCCGCCTGCGGATCCGGGACACCAGGAAGCCGGTGCCGACCAGACAGATCAGGCCGACGGAAATCACTAGGACGACGGTCACCGTCCAGAGCCGCCGGCAGTCGTTGACCGGATCGTCGTGGGTAAGTGCGCAGATCATGACGGACGCCTTCGACCTGCCGTACCCGGCCTCCAGCGCCACTCGGAACTCCTGCCACTGATGCCGACTCTCCGCGATTGCCCCCGTGACAGCCCTGGCGAAGTTGTCGGCCACCTGACCCCGCGGCGTGGTCGGCGCTGTGACGCTGCCGGTGCTGGGATCGACGGTCCCGTTGTCCTTGTTGAGGCCGGCGTGGGTGATCCGTCCCTGACAGGCCCCGACACCGGGAATCCGGTCGTTCAGAACGAAGCAGCCGGTGGACAATGCGGCGGGAACGGCCGGCGAGCCGGCGCCGCTCAGGTCCAGGACCGAGCTCGGCGCGAGCAAACCCAGGCCCGGCGGGTTATCGGCGCCGACCGGCCGGGACGAGTCCGCGACATCGGTCCAGTTGCTGTGCGAATAGAAGTCCTGCACTCCGTGCAGAGCCCGGCCGAAGGCCTCGACAGTCTCGCACTTGGCACGATGCTCAGAGCCGTCGTCCAACACGCAGTCGATACCGAGATCCACCTCGACACCGACCACCTCGGCCTGGTCGTCGAGCAGGCCCGCGGCAGCGTTGACCGCCTCGCGGAAGCGTCCGCGCAGATGCTCGACGCAATCCAGTAGCCGTCCGGTGGCCTGGGCTCGCGTCCGTGGATAGCCGCCCTCGAGATGGTCGGCGTCATCGCAGTGCGCTGCCGAATCGGACACCTCGGTTCGATCGGGCGCCCCGACCGCACCGAACGACGTGCGGTGGCCCGCGAGTTGGTCCGACGACTTCGGCTCGAAGCAGTCGCCGGATGATCCGCCACCGGCCGGGCAGGCCAGAGCGGCACGGGTTATCCGTTCATGCTCCCGGTGCTGCCCGCCGCCCTCAATCGTGCCGAACGCCGTGGCCGGGCTCGGCATCCACAGAAAGCCACTCGCGAGAAGCACCACCAGCAGCTGGGCACTACGCCACACGCTGTCGTGCCTCGGGTGGGGGCCTGTCACCTGGCTGCCGCCCGGGGACCCCGGCCGGTGCCACGGAACCACCCAGGCCGGTAGTGAGCCGTGACCCGCTGCCGTGGATCGCGAAGGCGCGCTTGCGGCCTGACTCTGCCGGCGAACGTCTTGCATGGCCTCATGCTGCCGGAGGATCCCTTGTAGGGGATCGTCCGGCACGGATGACGGCCCCGGCGCGCTGAAGGTCGGCGACGTACCGGGCGTCGTGCTCTTTCTGGACGTCGACACCCCCGAACAGGCCGCCGATGTGGTCGACGGGTTGCCCGCAGTCCAGCAGGGCCTGATCGCCTCCGACCTTGACCCGATCGGAAAATCCATGCGCCTGTGAACACGCAGGCCGACCTCACCGCATCGCCACGCAAGGGCGGCACCGGCACGTCCTGACCGCCGTGCATGATCCCGAGGTGGGCTCCCGCAGCCCGCACACGGCCGTCAGCGTAGTCGTCTTGCCGGCCCCGTCGGGCCCCGTTGCCCATCGAGGCGCGAAGAGACTGCGCGGAACATCTACCGGTTCCCTCAGATCCGCCGGTCATGAGGGTGATGGCACTCCGTCAGGAGATCGAGCAGAACTCCGCCAGGGACGAAGCCGCCGCCGGCTCGACCCACTCGAACGTGCCCCGCAGCACGTCGGCCCGCTGGTCGACGACGGCGACCGCCGCCGTCAGGTCGCCCCAGGGCATCGCGACGTGCAGCAACAGCCGCTCGATGCCGTACGGCAGCGACGGCACGCCGGCGCGCATCAGCAGACCGTCGGTGGAGATGTCCTCGACCCGTCCGGTGATCGCGACCAGCCGCCGGCTCTCCGCGGTCACCACCTGTGCGGTGCCGGACGCCGGGAACCGGCCGGGCTGGCGGGCCGACGAGCGCCGCTGCACCAGACCGGCCGGGGCGTCGCCGATGATCCGCAGCTGGTCGTCGCGCATCTCGCCCTCGACCCAGGTGACGCCGGCGCTGGTGACGAGCTCGAGGACGCCGATCCGGCGCACGCCCGGCCCGTCCAGGCTGAGCACCGGGATCGGCGGCAGATCCTCGATGAACGCCGCCGTCACCTCGGCCAGGGTGACCAGAACGATGGCCTCCGACCCGGGGCAGCGCAGGGTGAGGCTGCTGCCGGCCGGCACGGTTATCGTCACCAACCGGACATTACCGCAGCTGATTCATGGCTCCGGCTACTCCGTCAGGATCGGCAACTTCATCCGTACCTGGAAACCGCCGTCCTCGATCGGGCCGGACGAGAAGCTGCCGTGCAGGATGTCGGCACGTTCCGCCAGCCCGACCAGGCCCTGCCGCGCGCCGGGGAGCGGTAGTGACGGCCGGGACGGCGCGGTGTTGGTCACCGTCACGCCGACGCTCTTGCCGTCGTGCCACAGTTCCACTGTCGCGGAGGCGCCGGGCGCGTGTTTCCGGACGTTGGTGAGCGCTTCTTGGACCGTACGGTAAAGGGCTCGCTGGGCCGGTGTGCCCACCGCGAGCGGAAGCTCGCCGCTCAGCTTGACCTCGATGCCGCTGGAATTGACCAGGGTGCGCAGGTCGGCGAGGGTGGGCTGGGGCGCCAGATCGGTGGTGTCGTCGCCGGAGGAACGCAGCAGCGTGACCATCGTGCGCAGCTCGTCGAGGGTGCCGACGCTCAGCGAGCGGATCGTGCGCGCGGCCTCCCTGGTCCGCGCGTCAGCCGCCGCGACCTGCAACGCACCGGCCTGCACCGCGATCAGGCTGACCTGGTGCGAGACCACGTCGTGCATCTCCCGGGCCAGCTGGGCGCGCTCCTGGGCGAGGATCGCCTGGGCGTGCAGGACCCGCTCGTGCTCCTTGACGTCCTCGATCTCGGCGAGCCGGCGTTTCAGCTCGTGCCGGGTCTGCACGAGCTGGCCGAGCAGCACCGGAACCGCCGAGGTGGCGAACGTGTAGGCGAAATAGACCAGCGTGCTGCCGAGATCGCCGGGGTCCTCGTCGAGCGGGGAGGGCAGCGCGCCGATCACCGACGACACGACGATGCAGGCGGCCAGCAGCCGGCGGTCCCGGGACCGGACGGCGAGGGCGTACAGCGCGACGAACGGCGCGACCAGGGCGCCCTGGAGCAGCGCCACCGGCAGGGTGAGCGCGACGACCAGCAGCGGGAACCGCCGGCGCAGCAGCAGCGCCGCGCAGCCGATCACCGAGGCGGCGACGCCGAGCGGCTCGTCGGTGAGCGGGTTGAACCAGATGTCCAGTCCGGCGAGCGTCACCACGCCGGCGTCGATCAGGGGTTTGGGAACCCTCATCGGTGCGCCTCGAGCAGCCCGGCCCGCTGCGCGAGCAACGCCGCCTGCACCCGCCCGGACACCCGCAGCTTGGTGAGCAGCGCGCTGACGTGATCCTTCACCGTGCCGGTGCCCAGGTGCAGGCGCACGCCGATCTCGGCGTTCGACAGGCCCTGGGCGAGCAGCACCAGCACGTCACGTTCCCGCCCGGTCAGCCGCTCCACCCGGCCCAGGTCCTCGTCGGCGGCGCTGGCCCGGGGCAGGCTGCGCAGCAGGGTGCGGGACGCTTTCGGCGACATCACCACCCCGCCGGCGGCGAGGGTCCGCACCAGCTGCGCCAGGTGCTCGGGCTCGGTGTCCTTGAGCAGGAATCCGGCGGCGCCTCGGTCCAGGGCGGCCAGTACGTACTCGTCCGCGTCGAACGTGGTGAGCATCGCCACGACCGGAGGACTGTCCAGGGTACGGATCTGGCCGAGCACGGTGAGCCCGTCGAGGTCCGGCATCCGGATGTCGAGCAGCACCACGTCCGGCTGGTGCTCGCGGACCGCGGCGAGCGCGTCCAGGCCGCCCGACGTCGCGACCACGTCGATGTCGGGCGCCGCGCTCAGGATCAGGGCGAACCCGGAACGGACAAGCGCCTCGTCGTCGACCACGACCACTCGGATCACGCACACCGCCTCGCTGAAATGTCGCCGGCACCGACCCTACGACGCCCCCGTGTCGTCTAGGGCACGGCCCGGCGAACTACCATTTCAGCTGATCAGAGGTTTTTGATCACTCCGCCGTCCGACGGGTGCACCCCCGCCGGTCAGCGGCTTTCCGAGCCGGTCCGCGTCCACCACGGCGAGCCGCCGCGGCGGCTCTCAGCCGTCGACGCCGAACCGGTAGACCGTTGTCGACCGGTACTCCTCCCCCGGCCGGAGCACTGTCGACGGGAAGGACGGCTGGTTCGGCGAGTCCGGGAAGTGCTGGGTTTCCAGCGCGAACCCGTCGCCCTGCCGGTACGCGCGCCCGCCCGACCCGGCGAACGTCCCGTCCAGGAAGTTGCCGGAGTAGAACTGCATGCCCGGCTCCGTGGTCAGGACGGTCAGCGTCCGCCCGCCGACCGGCTCGACGACCCGGGCCACCTCCCGCAGACCGTCCCCGAAGCCGCGCAGCACCCAGTTGTGGTCGTATCCGCCGGCGAGCAGCAACTGCTCCTCGGCGGCCCGGATCCGCGCCCCGATGGCGACCGGCTCCCGGAAGTCCATCGCGGTCCCCTCGACGGGCGCGACCTTCCCCTCGGGGACGAGCCCGGGGCCGACCGGCAGGAACCCGTCGGCGTGGATCTGCACGAGGTGCCCGTAGACGTCCCCGGAACCCACGCCGCCCAGGTTGAAATAGCTGTGGTTGGTCAGGTTGACCACGGTCGGCGCGTCGGTCACCGCCGCGTAGTCGATGCGCAGCGCGTTGTCGCCGGTGAGCGTGTAGGTGACCGTCACCGACAACTCGCCCGGATATCCCTCGTCGCCGTCCGGGCTGACATGGGTCAGTTCCAGGCCGCCGTCCACCGAACGACAGGTCCAGTTCTTCTTGTCGAACCCCGACAATCCGCCGTGGAGGCTGTTCGGCCCGTCGTTGACCGGCACCTTCCACGTGGAGCCGTCAAGGTCGAAGGTGCCCGCCGCGATCCGGTTCCCGAACCGCCCGATGATCGCGCCGAAGTACGGCCCCGGGTGATCCCGATAGCCCTGTGGATCGTCGAACCCCAGGGCGACGTTGGCGATCACCCCGTCCCGATCCGGGACCTCGATCGCCTGGACGATCCCGCCATACCCGAGGATCCGAACGCGCATGCCATCCGCATTGGTCAATTCATACTGGTCGGCCGACATGCCGACGGATCTTACCGGCGACCGGGGTCAGCTTGCCGGGGCGTTGTAGCGGTCCCGGACGAAACGGCCGAGGCGGGCGGCGAACTCCTCCACCGTGGCGGCCGCCGCGTGCCGGGAGTCCCAGACCGCCACCAGGCGGATGCTGAGCCGGCGGCCGCCGAGGTCCACCGCCAGTGGCACCAAGCCGAACCGGGGATCGTCGGTGACGACCGCGACGCCCCGCCCGGCCGCGGCGAGCGCCTGCGCGACGGTCCCGTTGGCGGCCTCGGTCAACGACGGCGAGCCGGCGCCCACGTCGGACCCGGCGGTCAGGCCGGCGCCCACGTCGGACCCGGCGGTCAGGCCGGCGCCGATCGAGGCCACCGCGTGCTCCAGGGCCTGACGGGCCGTGAAGGCCGGCGGCAGCACGATCAGCGGCTCGGCGATCAGCTCGGCGAGCGTCACCTCCGCCCGGTCCTGCCACCGATGGCCGGGCGGGACGTAGGCACAGACCGGCAGCACCGCGAGCGGCTGTGACCGGTACGGATCCGCCCCGCGGGCCGTGCCGATCGCCAGGTCCGCGCCGAGTCGCAGGGTCTCGGCGGCGGAGAGGCCGTCGGCGCCGAGCACGTCGGTGGTCGGGTCGTCGGCGGCGAGGGTGGCGATGAACGGCGCGACCACGTCGGTCAGCGTGACGGCCGGCGCTCCGATGGTGAGCCGCTCGAGCCGCCCGTTGCGGTGGAACGCGGCGGCGGCGCGCACCGCGTCGGCGCGGCCCAGCACGTCCCTGGCCAGCGGCAGCAGGGTACGGCCGGCGGGCGACAGCGTGAATCGGCGGCCGACCAGGTCGAACAGGTCGACGCCGAGTTCGCGTTCGAGCTGGCGCAGCTGCCGGGACAGGGACGGCTGGGTGACGTGCAGGCGGGCGGCCGCCCCACTGACCGTGCCGGCCTCGGCGATCGCCACGAAGTACCGCAGGTGCCGCAGTTCCACCTATGCCTCCGAGGCATGAAAAAGCTGCTCATTGAGTGTTGGACGAGCATAGGTCAGGGAACCGAGACTTCAGGCGTGAACAAACGGCTCCTCGTCACCGAACTCCCCGGTCCCCGCTCCCGGGCGCTCATGGAACGCAAGACCTCGGCGGTCGCCGGCGGCGTCGGCACCACGATGCCGGTCTTCGCCGCGAAGGCCGGCGGCGGCATCGTCGTCGACGTCGACGGCAACCAGCTCATCGACCTCGGCTCCGGCATCGCGGTCACCACCGTCGGCGCCAGCAACCCGCGCGTCGTGCGGGCCGTCACCGAGCAGGCCGAGGCATTCACGCACACCTGTTTCATGGTCACGCCCTACGACGGCTACGTCCGCGTCGCGGAGAAGCTGAACCAGCTCACCCCCGGCGACCACGACAAGCGGACAGCGCTGTTCAACTCGGGCGCCGAGGCCGTGGAGAACGCCGTGAAGATCGCTCGGGCGTACACCCGCCGGGACGCGGTCGTGGTGTTCGATCACGCCTACCACGGGCGGACCAACCTGACCCTAGCGATGACGGCGAAGAACAAGCCGTACAAGCACACGTTCGGCCCGTTCGCGCCGGAGGTCTACCGGGCGCCCGGCTCGTACCCGTATCGGGACGGCAATGCCGACGGTGCGGCCGCCGCGGCGCGTGCCATCGACCAGATCGAGAAGCAGATCGGCGCGGAGAACCTGGCCGCGCTCGTGATCGAACCGATTCAGGGTGAGGGCGGTTTCATCGAGCCGGCGCCCGGCTTCCTGCCCGCTCTCGCGGCGTGGTGCCGGGCCGGTGGCGTGGTGTTCGTCGCCGACGAGGTGCAGACCGGCTTCGCGCGGACCGGTGACCTGTTCGCCTGCGAGCACGAGAACGTCGTACCCGATCTGATCGTGACCGCGAAGGGCATCGCCGGTGGCCTGCCGCTCTCCGCGGTGACCGGCCGCGCCGAGATCATGAACGCCGCGCACGAGGGTGGCCTGGGCGGCACCTACGGCGGCAACCCGATCGCCTGCGCCGCGGCGCTGGCCGCGATCGAGACGATCGAGGAGGACGGGCTCGTCGCCCGAGCGACCGAAATTGAAAACCTGATCAAGGAGCGCCTGTCACGCTTGGCGGCGCGAGACCTCCGATTGGCAGGGGTACGGGGCCGCGGCGCCATGATCGCGGTGGAGCTCGTCCGAGCGGGCGGTACCGAACCCGATCCGCGTCTCGCCCGTGACGTGGCCCGCTACGCCCACCAGCACGGCGTCATCGTGCTGACCTGTGGCACCTACGGCAACGTGTTGCGTTTCCTGCCCCCGCTGACCATCACCGACGAGCTGCTGAACGACGCGTTCGACGTTCTCGCCGACGCCCTGGAGGCCACCCGATGAGCACGTTCGACGTTGTCGACCCGGCCACCTTGGACGTCATCGCGTCCGTTCCGGATCAGGGTCTCGGCGAGGCCCGCGCGGCCGTGGACGCCGCCGACGCCGCGTTCCCGGCGTGGTCGCGGACCGCGCCCCGGCGCCGCTCCGAGATCCTGCACCGGGCGTTCGAGCTGATGCTGCGCGACCGCGCGGAACTGGCCCGGCTGATCGCCACCGAGAACGGCAAGTCGCTCGCCGACGCGGCCGGCGAGGTCACCTACGCGGCCGAGTTCTTCCGCTGGTTCGCCGAGGAGGCGGTCCGGCCCGGCGGCGACTACGGCGAAGCTCCGGCGGGCGGCGCCCGTACCCTTGTCAGTCACCGCCCGGTGGGCGTCGCCGCCCTGGTCACGCCCTGGAACTTCCCGGCCGCGATGATCACCCGAAAGATCGGTCCGGCGCTCGCAGCCGGCTGCACCGCGGTCGTCAAGCCCGCCGCCGAGACCCCGCTGACCGCGCTCGCGATCGCCCGGCTGCTCACCGAGGCCGGCTTGCCGGACGGCGTGATCACCGTGGTCACCACGACCGACGCGTCAGGTGTGGTCGGCGCGTGGCTGGACGACCCGCGGGTTCGCAAGATCTCGTTCACCGGCAGCACCGCTGTCGGGCGGGTGCTGCTGCGGCACGCCGCCGAGCGGGTGGTCAACTCCTCGATGGAGCTCGGCGGCAACGCGCCGTTCGTGGTCACCGAGGACGCCGACCTGGACGCCGCGGTGGCCGGCGCGATGATCGCCAAGTTCCGTAACGGCGGGCAGGCGTGCACCGCGGCGAACCGGTTCTTCGTGCACGCCGACGTGGCCGAGGACTTCGTCGCCCGGTTCGGTGCGGCGGTCGAGAAGCTGAGCGTCGGCGCGGCCCGTGACGGGTCGGCGATCGGACCGCTGATCAGCGACAACGCGGTGCGCAGGGTCACCCGTACCGTCGAGGAACTGATCGCAGCCGGCGCCCGGATCACGCACCGTGCCCAGGTCCCGGACTCGGCCGGGCACTTCTATCCGCCGACCGTGCTGGTCGACGCGCCCGCCGTCCCGGAGGAGATCTTCGGACCGGTCGCGCCGATCACCACCTGGACCGACGAGGCGGCGCTGCTCGACGAGATCAACGCGACCGAGTACGGGCTGGCCGCCTACGTCTTCTCCGGCGACCTGCGCCGCGCCATCCGGATCGGCGAGGCGATCGACGCCGGCATGGTCGGCATCAACCGCGGCCTGGTCTCCGACCCGTCGGCGCCGTTCGGCGGGGTGAAGCAGAGCGGGCTGGGCCGCGAGGGCGCCCGCGACGGGCTCCGCGAGTTCCAGGAGACGCAGTACCTCAGCGTCGACTGGCCCGGCTGAGCCGGCTACCCGATCGCAACCGCAAAGCCATCAGCGGAGTCCTGTTGACGGGACGCGCGCCGCCGAAGAAAGGAGCACCCCCGAAAAGTCTGCTCGACAGGAAGGCCCGGATCTGATGAAAAGTGCGCGGCTGTGCGCCACTGTCCTCGTTTCCTCCCTTCTGTCCGGTACGGTCGGTGTGGTGTCACCGGCGCAGGCAGCGACCATGGCCGGCGCCGATGCCGCGCCGGCCATGACGGCTACGACCATGACAGCTATGGCCGTGCCGACGATGGCGAGCCGGATGGCCGCGGTGAACGTCGCGAAGAGCATCAACTACTACCCGTCCAACGCGGGCTGGTCGGCGATGTGGACCAACTTCGACGCCACCACGATCGACAGGGACATGGCGCGCGTGGCCGCCCTCGGCGCCGACAACGTCCGGGTGATCGTCTTCCCGAACACGTTCGGCTATCCCGTGCCGTCGGCCACCTACACCGAGCGGCTCCGCACGTTCGTCAGCATCGCCGGCACCCACGGCCTGAGCGTGAAGCTCACCCTGTTCGACTGGTGGGCCGGGTACACCGACACCGCGAACAGCATCGCGTGGGCCAAGGCGGTGATCGCGCCGTACGCCGCCGACCCGCAGGTCATCGCCGTCGAGCTGAAGAACGAGTTCCAGCCGGACGACACCGCCGCCGTCACCTGGGTCCGCCAGGTGATCCCGGCGATCCGCGCCGCCGCCCCGACCATGCCGCTCACCCTCTCCGTCGACGCCGGCACCGGCGCGGCCGGCATGGCGAAGATCAAGTCGGCGCTCACCTCGACGCCGCTCGACTACTACGACTTCCACTTCTACGGAAACTCGGAACGGTCCCTCGCCGAGATCCGCAAGGCGCAGGCCGCCGTCGCGCCCTCCCCCGTGGTGATCGGCGAGACCGGGCTCAGCAGCGCCACCAGCACCGAGGGCGAGCAGGCCGCGTACTTCGCCCGGGTGTTCCGCGCCGCCAAGGACGCCGGCGTCGGCTCGGTCGCGCCGTGGACGCTCAACGACTTCTCGAGCAACGCCATCCCCAGCCACTCCATGGTCTCCACGATGCCGGCGCAGTACAAGTTCGGCCTCTACCGCACCGACGGCACCGCCAAGCTCGCCGCCGACGTGGTCCGCACCGCGTGGACCACCGACACCATGCCGAACAGCTACCTGAACCTGAGCTTCGAGGCGACAGCGAACAACTCGCCGTGGCGGCAGAACCAGCCCGCCGCCGGCGTCGCCGTGATCACCACCGACATGCCGCGCACCGGCCGCTATTCGGCGAAGTTCTCCGGCACCACCCGCACCACGGCCGGCCTGCCGTCGCTGGTCACCGCGCCGATCACGCCGGTGCAGCCGGGATACCGGTGGCGGGCGGAGTCGTACGCCCGCGGCATCAACGCGACGGGTACCACGGAGATGTCGCTGAGCTGGTTCGACGCCGACGGCAAGTGGCTGAGCCAGAGCGTCTCGAACCGCCTCCCGACCGGGAACACGACGTGGACGAAGCTGGTGATCGAGGCGGTGGCCCCGGCCGGCGCGGCGGGCTGTCAGCTGCACCTGAAGTCGGGTGACAACTCGGGCACGGTCTGGTTCGACGACGTGGCCATGTCCTGAGAGCCGTCCGGCCGCGCGCCGGCGCCCCGGCCGTAGCCCGGGCAGCTCATCGAGCGTGATCACATGCCCGAGCTACGGCCGAGCGACCCGAGCCGTAGCTCACGCAGGCAAACGCCCCGGGAACCTGCCTACGCTACGGCTCACATCCCCGAGCCGTAGCTCACGCAGGCAAAACGCCCCGGGAACCTGCCCCCGCTACGGCTCGCACCCCCCAGCCGTAGCTCACACAGGCAAAACGCCAGGAACCTGCCTCCGCTACGGCTCACATCCCCGAGCCGTAGCTCACGCAGGCAAAACGCCCCGGGAACCTGTCCCCGCTACGGCCGGGCCGCCCGAGCCGTCGGGCACGCATGTTCGCCGGCAACGGCGAGCGGGCGAGCGGGCGGGCGGCCGACTCCTGGTTCGGCCTCGTGTCAGGTGGTCACCAGCGCGGCGTCCCGGGCGGCTGAGATCAAGTGGTGCAGAGGCTGCGGCAGGCTTCGCCGGAACTGGTCCGACAAGCGTGCCCGGTCGCGCGGGTTCAGCGTGTCGAACACCAGCTGGTCGAGGCCCGTCGCGAGGATCAGGCCGGCCACCATCAGGTCGGCGGTGTCCAGCGGCTCGTTGTAGGAGAGCTTGGTGCGGATCCGCCCGGCCGGCTCGCCGGGACTGCGCGGGTCGGCGAAGACCAGGGACGTGCTCGATGTGAGCAGCCGCCGCTTCGTCTCGCGTTTGAGCACTCCCGCGCTGGTCAGCCGATGTTCGACAATGTCGGTGGCGAAGCCGGCGGAGAGATGACGGATCCACTGCCGCACCTCGTGCGGACCGGGAGTGTCCACCAGCCGCCGCAGCACGGCCGAGCTGGCCGGGTCGCCGGTCGGCTGCGAGTCGATCACCCGCAGCAAGGAGCCATCCGACGCCGAGCCATCCGACGCCGAGCCACCCGACGAGCCACCCGACGAGCCACCCGACGGACCACCCGGCGGAGAACCCACCACCGGCGACACCGTGACCAGCTGGACGCGGCGCCAGAACATCAGCTCCCCGAGCAACGTGGCGGCGAGACCGACACCCAGCACCGGCGACGAGAGCAGCGCCCGCCCGCCGATCCCGTCGTGCGCGGCCAGATAGAAGTCGTCGGCGGGAGGAAGCTGCTGCGGCGAGGTCATGAGCTCAGCCCTTAGGTAGTCAGCCGTATAGAGCGCCGACGCTATCCGCGCAGGGTTGCCACGAGGTTAAGCCGAGGAGCGCGGGTACCGCAGATAGGGCTGCCGCCGACGATCGAAATCGGCCAGCTCCTCCTGCCACGAGCCGACGATGGAGGCCACCGAGGCGCCCGCGTCGACCATCTTTCGCGGGCGGTCGGAGCCGAACAGCAGGTCGGCGAAGGGCGGCCGGCCCGGGTTGTCGTTCCGCCAGGCGAAGCCGGGGAGCTTCCGTGCCTCGACGAGCATCGCCACCGCCGTACGGATCGGGTCGAATGTCGAACGGTCGGTCACGTGCAGCTCGACGCCGCCACAGAGCCGATCGGTGAACTTGTGCGTCACCGGCACGAAGTACGCCTCGCGCAGCGCCACCCCGGGCAGCTCGTGCGCCGCCACCCGGTCCCGCCAGCGGTGATCCAGATCGGGGCTTCCGCACAGCTCGAACGGACGGGTCGTGCCCCGCCCCTCGGAGATCGACGCGACGCCCTCGAACAGGCATGTCCCGGGGTAGACCGCGGCCGTGTCCGGGGTGGGCATGTTCGGACTGGGCATCACCCACGGCACGCTGGTGTCGGCGGCGAACAGGCCGCCGTGCCAGCCCTCGCACGGAACCACCTCCAGCCGGACCGGGGACGGCAGGAACTCACCGTTGTAGTAGCGGGCCAGCTCACCGACGGTCATCCCGTGCTGCTGGACGATCTCCTTCAGTCCGACCCCGGAGGTGAAGCCCGGCCTCAGCATCGGCCCGAACGCGCGCCCGCCGATCGGATTCGGACGGTCCAGCACCACGTAGCGCAGCTTCAGCGTCGCCGCGGCGGCCATCGAGTCGTAGAGCGTCCAGATGTAGGTGTAGAACCGCGCGCCGACGTCCTGGATGTCGAAGACCACGGTCCGGACCCCGGCCTCGGTGAACATCGCGACCCACTCGTCGTGCGTGGCGCGGTAGGCGTCGTACACCCGCAGGCCGGTCCGGGCGTCCACGCCGGAGCTGCCGCCGACCCGCTGTGAGCCGCGGAAACCGTGCTCCGGGCCGAAGATCCCGCCGATCGGCAGCCCGGCCGCGTGCATCAGGTCGACCAGGTGCCGGTACTCCCGGTCGACAGCGGTCAGGTTGGCGACGACGCCGAGCCTGCCGCCGCGCAATATCTCCCAATCATCCGCTGCGACAGAGTCCAGGCCGGTGCGCACCGCGGCCCGGGCGAAAGCCGGCCGGGGAGAGAGAGCGGCCGCGCCGGCGGCCGCGATCAGGGTGCGGCGTCGCATGGCGCCTCCGGCGATTTCGAGGGTACGGGTCACCGCAAGCGATACCGGAGTCCCGCCGGAACCGCGCCCGATTCCACGAGAAGCCCCCTCCCGATACCGGATCGGGAGGGGGCCGACGGACGGATCAGCCCAGCGCGTACGCCCGGATGACCGTCTGCTTCACCGTGTTGCCGGCCGAGTCCGCGGCGGAGGCCCGCAGCGAGACGAAGCCCTTGCCCGCGGGATGCCGGACCGTGGCGACCCGCTTGTCACCCGTCCCGCGCAGCGCGGCCTTCTGCCAGGTCCGGCCGTCGTCGTAGGACACGTCGACGGTCACCGACCGGACCGTGCCGACCGTGACACCCGGCTGGTGCTCGACCAGGACCGGGATGTCGAAGGAGCGGCCGGCCGGCGCCGCGTTCGCCGCGTTCAGCGGCGGCGCGAACCGGATCGTGTGCAGCGGCAGCCGCTGGTACTCCTCGCCCGCGACGTGACCGGACGTGAACGTCCACTCGCCGCGGACCTCGGTGGACAGCCTGTGCGGCGCGCCGCGGGTGGCGGTCGCCTCCAGGCGATAACCGGCCCGGCCGGCCGGCACCTCGAACTCGCTGCCCTCGCCGACCAGGGAGCCGTCGCGGTACAGCTTCACCGTCTGCTCGGCCAGGTAGGAGAAGCCGGGATGCCCGGCGCCGTCGCCGTACAGCGGCAGGTAGGCGATCACCAGGTCGCCCTGCCGGCTCGCCCAGAGCGCGTCGAACGGCGGCTGGGTGACGTTCGGGCCGAACACCGCCCGGTTCCACTGCTGGTGGTAGGTGCGACCGGCCCGGACCTTCTGGACGCCGCTCGTGGCCTCGTCGATCCACTCCGGGAAGCCGTCGCTGCCGGGCCGCTGCTGGTGGAACTCGCCGCTCCAGCCGACGTCCGGGTTGACGTACTCGGTGCGGCGGAACGGCAGGCTGAACGGGGCGAACGCCGCCCACGCGCCGCTCTCCTCGGAGTACCGTGCCACGTTCGCCTTGATGCCCTCCACCCCGGTCGCCTCGACGCCGTAGGACGCCTTGATCGTCGCCAGCTCGGAGATCTTCGGCGCCTTGCGCAGCCCGTCGAACATCCGGCCCGGCTTGAAGTACGCCAGGTCGGTCGTGTACGGGCTGTTCCGGGAACTGCCCTCGGCGTCGAACCGGGCGAACGAGCCGTTGACCGAGGCGAGGAAGAACGGCTTCGACACCCTCGACAACGGTCCCGCGTACAGCGAGTCGAAGTCCTCGCCGACCAGGCTCGCGCCGTAACTGGCCTGCTCGGTGATCCATTCCGCGTTCACGGCCGCCAGCAGGGTGCCGGCGTCGCGCTGCGGCGGGGTCACCCGGACCGGCTTGGCCGTGCGGGCGTCGACCGTCAGGGTGCGGTCGCGATCGACGGTCAGCTCCGCCTCGGCAAGCATGGTGGTGGTCTCCTCACCCTGGTAGATCCAGGCGAAGAGGCCGTACCGGCCCTTCGGCACGCGCGCCACACCGGAGGCCGGGACGTCGATGAAGCCCGGCTTGTCGAGTCCGGCGAGCACCACGAGGTGGTCCTCGGAGGGCTGGCCGTCACGGCCGATGACACGCACCGTGAGGTTGTAGCTCTCCACCTCATTGACGACACCGAGAGCGGTCGTCACCCGTACCCCCGAATCGGAGGTGGCCGTGAGCTGACCGCCCAGCTCGCCCTCCGGAAGGTTTGCGCCGGTGCCGGCGGTGACCGTGGTGGACGCGGTGCCACCGGCCGGCACCGTGAGGCGGTCCGCCGCCACCGAGAAGGGCGCGCCCGAGACGGACAGCGAAAGATCGACAGCTGCGCTGCCGACATTGCGATAAGTCACGGTACGGGTGATCGGCTGGTCGTCGTCGTGCGGCCAGACCTGGATCCCGAAGCTGACGTTGCCCTCGTCGACAGTGACCGTCTGGGTGATCTGCCGGGACACGTCGATGCGACCGGCGCCCTGGTCGAACGCGTTCACGCCCTCGGTCGGCTTCGCCGAGCCGATCAGCGTGTTCTTGCGCAGCCGCGACGACCAGTCCGGGTGCTGCTGGACGAGCAGCGCGGCCGCTCCGGCGACGTGCGGCGTGGCCATCGAGGTGCCGGAGAGCGTGGTGTACGCGTCACCGACCGGATCGCCGATCACCCCGTTGGCCGCCTTGGCCGCCACGATGTCGACGCCCGGCGCCGTCACGTCCGGCTTGAGCGCGCCGTCGCCGACCCGCGGGCCCTTGCTGGAGAACTCGGCGATCTGGTCCTCGCGGTCCACCGCGCCGACCGACAGCGCCGCGTCCGCGGACGACGGCGAGCCGATGGTGCCCCGGTCGTACGCGTTGCCGGCCGCGATCACGAACAGCGTGTCGTGCTCGGCGGTGAGGTCGTTGACCGCCTGCTCCAGCGGGTCGACCTCGGGCGCGTCGGTGCCACCGAGGCTGATGTTGATGACCGGGGCGCGCTCGGCCGCCCAGATCATGCCGGCCAGGATCGCCGACTCCTCGCACCACTCCAGCTCGCAGACCTTGCCGATCGCGAGCTTGGCGCCGGGCGCGACGCCCCGGTACTTGCCACCGGACGCGGCGCCGGTACCGGCGATCGTCGAGGCGACGTGCGTGCCGTGCCCGACCTCGTCGTTCACGCTGGGCGCGGTGGTGAAGTTCTCGGCCGCGGCGATCTGCCCGGCGAAGTCCGGGTGCGACTGGTCGATGCCGGAGTCCAGGACCGCCACGGTCACCCCGGTGCCGTCGTACCCGGCCTGGTAGGCGGCGGGCGCGCCGATCTGCGGGACGCTGCGGTCCAGGCTGAGCTCGCGGCGGCCGTCCAGCCACACCTTCCGCACGCCCGCCTGGAACGTGCGGGCGGTCTCCGGGCCGGTCGTCAGCGACGACCAGACGCTCGCGCGCCCGGCGAGGTCGGCGCGGACCGCCAGGGTGTCCAGTGCCGACAGGTCGCGGGTGACCCGTGCCTCCCCCGCGGAAAGCGCGGAGCGGGCGCGCGACGCGCCGGCGTCGGGGTACGAGACGAGCAGCGGGAGCTGGTCGTCCTTGACCACCGCGGCCAGTTCGGTGACGTCGAAGAGCCGCTTGTCGAGGCGGCCCTCGCGGAGCAGGCCCTGCGCGTCGGACGGGATCACGTAACGGTGACCCTCGGAGGTCCAGCTCGCGAATCTGACCCGGTCGCGGCCGGGTCCGGCGTCGACAGTGGCGGTGTCGCCGTTCACGGTGACGCGGTCGCCGGTGATCAGGGTGACTGCTGTGGCCGTACCCGATCGGTCGGGTTCCGCGGGTGCGGCCGCGGCCGATGCCGGCGCTGCGAGCAGGCCGAGCGCCAGGAGGGAACTTGTCAGTAAGGCGGGCACTCTTCGATGCATGCTTTGCCTCCCGTGCCGGGACCACCCCGGCTCGGGATCGACAATTGCAGATGGATGCAATCATCTTCGTCGACGTCTGGCCGGTGCGGCCCTCGGCGAACCGGCGGAATCGTCTAGTCTCGCCGCGGGGCAGATCGGCGCGGCCGCGGAGAAGGGCTCATGACCATTACAGACGTGACTACGGCCGAGGTCGGCGGCGAGCCCCGGTGGCGCGCGGCGATCCGGGACGCGATTCCGGCGATCGGCATCTACATCTTCCTGCGCCTGATCAGCCTCGAGGTCATGTCGGTCCTGGCGCGCTACAGCTACGCGCAGGATCCCACCAAGCAGGTCTACCCGGACGGCTCGACCAACCAGTGGCGTGGCTACACGTCGGCGCTGGACGCGCTGATCTCGTGGGACGCCCGGTGGTACACGATGATCGCCGGGCAGGGCATCGGCGGCCCGATCGGCGCGCTCGACCCCAGCGGCGTGCCCTACGAGCACCGGCTGATGTTCTTCCCGCTCTACCCGTGGCTCGCCCGGCCGTTCGCCGAGCTGCCGTTCGTCTCCCCCGTCGCCGCCTGCCTGTTCGTGTCGCTGGTCTCGGCGATCGCGGCCGCCTGGGGGCTCTATCTGATCGGCCGGCACGTCCACGATCACCGGGTCGGGATCATGCTGGCCTCCGCGTGGGCGGTCGCCCCCGCCGCGCTGACCCAGAACGGCGCGTTCAGCGAGTCGCTCTTCACCGCGCTCGCCGCCTGGGCGCTCTGGGCGGTGCTCACCGAGCGCTGGCTTCTCGCCGGCGCGCTGGCCGGCCTCAGCGGCCTGAGCCGGCCCACCGCTGCCGCGCTGATCGGCGTCGTCGGCCTGGCCGCGCTGATCGCCGCGATCCGGCGGCGCGGCGGCTGGCGGCCCTACGCGGCGATGCTGCTCGCCCCGGCCGGCCTGCTCGGGTACGTGGGGTACGCCGGTCACCGCCTCGGTGGCGTCGACAGGTACTTCGAGATTCACGAGAACACGTTCGGCGCCTGGTGGGACTACGGCACGTCGACGTCGAAGGTGGTCTGGGACGTCATGCTCGGCAACAGCGAGGACGCCGGGAAGCCGATCCGGGTGCTGAACGTGCTGATCCTGTTCGGCTTCCTGATCCTGCTCGCGATGCTGTTCGCGAACCGGGCGCCGTGGGTGCTCAGCGTCTACGCGCTCGCCACCCTGGTCCTCGCGGCCGGCTCGCACGCGCACATCTCGATGATGGGCCGGCACCTGCTGCCCGCTTTCACGGTGCTGCTGGTGCCGGCCGTGGCGCTGGCGAGGACGCCGACCCGGAACGCGGTCATCCTGCTGGGCAGCCTCGCGGTGCTCTCCGGCTGGTACGCCGGATGGCTGCCGTTCATCTCCGGCCAGGCTATTTGACGGTCGTCATGCCTTCGCGGCGGTCCGCCCCGCCCGCCGCGCCGCGTCGATCACCGGGTCGGTCTCGTCGTCGAACTGACCGATCACCTGTTCCAGCAGGTCCTCCAGGGTGACCAGGCCGACGACCTGCTCGCCCTCGGAGACCAGCGCCAGATGACTCCGGTGCTGCCGCATCACGGCGATCGCGTTCACCACGCTGGTGTCCGCCGGTAGTGGCAGCGGCGCGCTCATCATCGATGCCGCGGTGGCCGGGTCGCCGTGGCTCGTCGCCTTCGCGGCCTCCCGGACGTGCACCACGCCGACGATCGCGCCGGACCGGTCGGTCACCGCGAGCCGGGACCGGCCGCTGGAGATGCTGCGCAGCTCGATCGCCCGGGCGTCGGCGCCGGCGTCGACCGACACGATCCGGCCGGTCGGGACCATCACCTGGCGCAGCTCGGTGGACTGCACCGCGAGCATCGCGGTGAGCAGCTCGTGCTCGGCGTCCGCGATCGTGCCGTGCTCCTTCGAGGTCTCCAGCAGCATCCGCAGCTGTTCAGGGCTGTGCACCTGGGCCAGCTCGTCCTGCGGGGTCACCTTGATCAGGCGCAGACACGCGTTCGCCAGCCCGTTCAGGCCGGCCAGCACCGGGCGCAGGACAGTGGTGAACCCGACGAACGGGATCGCCAGCAGCTGCGCTGAGTTCTCCGGGTGGCTGATCGCCCACGACTTCGGGGCCATCTCGCCGATCACCACGTGCAGGAAGCCGACCAGGGCGACGGCGAGGACGAACGCGATGCCGTACGCGACGCCCGCCGGCAGCCCGACCGCGGTGAACACCGGTTCGAGCAGGTGCGCGACGGTCGGCTTGGCGAGCGCGCCCAGGCCCAGCGTGCACAGGGTGATGCCGAGCTGGGCGCCGGCCAGCATCATCGACAGGCTGCGGGTGCCGGCCAGCGCCACCCGGGCGCCGCGGGAACCCTCGCCCGCCGCCTGTTCCAGCCGGTGCCGTTTCGCGGCGACCAGGGCGAACTCGGCGGCCACGAAGAAGCCGTTGAGCGCGAGCAGCAGGAACGAGACGATCAGTGCCCACGTCGTGCTCATGCGGACACCTCTTCCCGGACGCTCAGGCTGATCCGGTCGGGGACGTGCCGGCGCACCGCGAGCACTGTCAGCCGGGCCACGCCGCGCGGCTGCGGGTTGCCGTCCTCGTCGACGAGCGCGGGCAGCTCGACGTCGACCTGCTCCAGCGCCGACGGCAGGTGGCCGAGGCGGGCCAGGATCAGGCCGGAGACCGTGTCGTACTGGTCGTCGGCGGGCAGCCGGACACCTGTCGCCTCGGCGATCTCGTCGACCCGGGCGCGGCCCGGGATCGTCCAGGAGCCGTCGGTGTCGCGCTCGATGACCGGTTCCGGCAGGTCGTCCTCGTCGCGGATCTCGCCGACCAGCTCCTCGGCGACGTCCTCCAGGGTGATGATCCCGGCGAAGCCGCCGTACTCGTCGACGACGATCGCCATCTGCCGGTGCGCCGACTTGAGCCGGTCCAGGACCAGCGGCAGCCGCGACGACTCGGGCAGCGCGACCGGCTCGGTGGCCAGGTCGCGTACCGGGGTGGTGGCCCGGGCCGACGGCTCGAGGGTGACCACGTCGGCGATGGCGACCACGCCGATCACGTCGTCGACGTCGTCACCGATCACCGGGAACCGGGAGTGCCCGGTGTCCAGCAGGTCCACCACCCGGGAGGCGGGCTCGGACGCGTGGATCGTGGTGACGTCCACGCGCGGGCGCATCGCCTCCGCCGCGGTCCGGGTCCGGAAGTCCAGCCCGTGATCGAGCAGCAGGGCGGCCCGCGGGTCGAGCGTGCCCTGGCTGCCTGCGGTCGCGATGATCCGGTCCAGGTCCTCCGAGGTGGCGCCCTGCGGCAGCTCCTCGATCGGCTCGATGCCGAGCGCGCGCAACAGCCGGTTCGCGGTGGCGTCGAAGACCCGGATCAGCGGGCCGACCACGGTCAGGTAGATCAGCGTGGACCGGGACAGCGCCCGGGCCAGGGTCTCCGGCTTGGCGATCGCCAGGTTCTTCGGGGCCAGCTCGCCGAGCACCATCTGCACCACCGTCGCGAAGAGCAGCGCGAACACCATCGAGATGGTGGTGCTGACCGACTCCGGGACGCCCGTCGCGCCGAGCAGCTCGGCCGTGCCCTTGCCGAGGAACGGCTCGGCCACGTAACCGGCGAGCAGCGCGGTGACGGTGATGCCGACCTGGGAGCCGGAGAGGACGAACGAGAGACGCTGGGTGACTCGCAGGGCCCGCTCGGCGGCGGCATCCCCGTCGTCGGCCATCGCCCGCAGCCGCTCCCGGTCCACGGCCACGTAGGCGAACTCCTGCGCCACGAAATAGCCGGTTGCCGCGGTGAGCAGCACAATCGTCAGAACACCGAGAAAAATCAGCACCGGGTCATCCCCGGCCTCGTACTACAACCCTCTTCACTCACAAATCGGGAAATTAGCAGGTACGGCTGAACGGTTGCTGGGAGATCCCTGAGCTGGTCGATGCCCAGCCCAGGGATGTCGACTCAGCGGTAGAAGTCGTCCAGCGAGTCCGGAACCCGGTCACCGGCCCCACCCGGATACGGAATGCCGAGCTCCCGGTAGTAGACGGCGGCCAGCAGCTCGGTGTGGTGGTAGTAGATCACCCCGGACTGCACCGATTCGAAGGTCGTCGGACGCTCGTCGATGTTCTTCAGCGCCTGGATCAGATATCCGGCGACGTGCTTCCACTGCCCGGGGTACTTCTCGTTGTGGTGCGCGCGGTTCCGATCGGTGGCCGCGTTGGCCGCCAGGACGCGGTCGCACACGCCCCGCGCGTACTCGTGCACGTCCGGGCCCTCGAACGACGCCTCCCCGCCGCCCGCGCCGGTGCGCAGCAGCCGCCGGGCACCGTCGTTGACCGCCTCGACAGCGCCGGAGGCGTCGATCGTGAACAGGCTGACCCCGCTCTCCGCGGCAGCGGCCTGCGCGGCGCTCGTGTACCCCGACGTCGAGTAGAACAGGTGGTGTGCCAGCTCCGGGCGGGTGCCGCGCAGCTGCTGGACCGGCGGCGCGCCGACCGGCAACGCCAGCATCTTGACCTGGGCGACGGCCGAGGCCGACGCCACGTCCACTCCGCCGTCGCGGCCGCCACCGGTGAGCCGCGCGTCCGGGAAGCCGATGTCCCGCATGTGGGCGCGGGCGATCTCCTCGGCGGCCTTCCAGTCGGCGGGCAGCCCGGACGGCACGGCCCGCACGTGCAGCGACAGCGTGCCCGGGTCCGGGGCGGGCGGCACGTCCGGGTTCTCCGGCAGCCGCCGGATGTGTGGCCCGGCACCCGTCTCGATGATCTCGAACGAGACCTTGTCGTGCCTGTCGAGGAAGAGCTTGACGGTGCGCGGCCAGCCACCGCGCGGCGTCAGCTCCACGGCCCAGCCGCTCTTCGGCCACTCGAGGTCGTCAGGCGTGCGGGCGGCCTTGCCCGGCGCAGCCCGGCCGGGGATCGCGGTGATCTTGCCCTTGGCGCGATTGACCAGGATCCAGCCGCGCAGCGTGCGCACCGCGATGGTGTCCGGCTTGCGCGGCCGGGGCTTGGGCAGGACCTCGTCCAGACGCGGGTTCATCCAGGTCTCCGCGTCGGCGATGAGCTCGATGTGGTCGCCGGGCTCCAGGGTGTCCAGGATGGCGGCGGCCAGGGCCCGGTCCAGCGGATGGGGATCGAGGCCACCGAGGAAGCGCCGATACGCCCACGCCGACCGGGGATCCTCCGCCATCGGGTGCGGCCCCTCGGGCACTTCCGCAGCGGGCGCCGGTCCCGGCTTCGGCGCCGCTGGCGGCGCTGTGACCGGCGCTTGCGGCGCCGTGACCGGCGCTGCCGGCACTGTGACCGGGCCTGGGACCGGCGCTGTCGGCGCTGCCGGCACTGTGACCGGGCCTGGGACCGGCGCTGTCGGCGCTGCCGGTGCTGTGACCGGCGCCGGCTGCCCGTCGAACGAGGCCAGCGGCGGCTCCTCCGCGGCCCTGCGCTTGCGGAACTTCCACGCGATGAAGGCGACGAGCCCGAAGACGATCGCGGACGGCAGCGCGCCGTCCTCACCCTGGAACACGTTGACAACGGCTGAACAGGTGCCGATCGCGGCCAGAATGCTCACGATGGTCAGCGCGGGCCGGGTCCGCGGCTGCTGCTTCGACGTCTCGACGGACATCGTCCTCCCCCAGGAACGACGAAATGATCTTGAGGGAGGTTATCCGCCGCCCGGGGAGAAGTCGATCATGAAAACGGTGGAGGGGGACGCCGGCCGGCGTCCCCCTCCACCCGGGTCAGCGCAGGCCGGCCTCGATCGCGGCGATGATGCGGGGCCGCATCTCGGCTGCCTCGATCACCGCGTCCACCGAGCCGACCTCGACCGCCCGCTGGATGCTGTGCACCCGGTCGAACTCGGCGGCCACCTCGTTCAGCTTCTCCGACCGCACCGACGTCCGCAGCCCGTCCAGCTCGGCCAGCAGCGTGCTGCGCTCGGTGCCGGACGCCGCCGCGGCCCGCGCCTCCAGGTCACGCACCCGGGGGTCGGCCGCGGTCCGCGCGTTCACGTCCCCGGCGAACACCACGGCCGCGGCCGGGGCGCCACCGAGCACCGAGGCGAACGACCCGTTCACCGCGAGCACCGTCATGTTCTCGTTCAGCGCCTTCGAGAAGACCACGAACGCGCCGCCGTGGTAGCGGGAGATCACGCAGAACACGATCGGGCCCCGGAAGTTGACGATCGCCCGGCCGATCTCCGCGCCGTACTCCAGCTGCAGCTTGCGCATCGACTCCGGGGAGCCGTCGAAGCCGGACAGGTTGGCGAGGACCACCAGCGGCCGGTTGCCGGACGCCGCGTTGATCGCCCGGGCCGCCTTCTTCGACGAGCGCGGGAACAGCGTGCCGGCCGTGTACGTGTCCGGGCCGTCGGTGGGCGGGAAGCCCCGGCGGGTCACCGAGCGCGACTCGATGCCGAGCAGGCAGACCGGGATGCCACCGAGGTGGACGTCCTGGACGACAGCGGTCTCCGCGTCGGCCATCCCGGCCCAGCGCTCCAGGACCGGGTGGTCCTGGTCGGCGAGGGCGCGCATGACCGTACGGATGTCGAAGGGTTTCTTGCGGTCGGGGTTGGCCGTCGCCGAGAAGATGTCGCCGACCGTGGTGAAATCGCTGCCGGCCAGGGTGTGCGGGAAGTCCCGCACGTCCCGATCGACCGGGTCGGTGGTGGCGACCCGCCGCGGCGCGGTCTCCCCCGGCGCGATGTAGGTGTGGTCGTAGTGCGCCATCAGCACGCCGGTGGCCGCGACCAGGTCAGGCGCCCAGTACTGCGCCTGACCGTTCGGGCCCATCACCCGGTCGTACCCGCCGATGCCGAAGTTGTCCTCGGCGGAGACGCCACCGGAGAAGTCCAGCGACTGCTTGCCGGTGAGCACCATCGCCGACTCCGGCGTCATCACCAGGATGCCCTTGGTGTGCATGAGCATCGTGGCCTCGGCGTTCCAGTACGGCTGGGCGCCCACGTTGATGCCGGCCACCACGATGTTGATCTCACCGCCGGCCTGGGTGAACTCGACGATCCGGCGCAGCGCGGCGGCCACCCAGTCCATGTTCTCGGTGCCGGTGTCCATCGCGATCCGGGCGCCCGAGGAGAGCGCGTACCACTCCAGCGGGACGTTCATCTCCGACGCCAGATCGAGCGCGGCGATCACCCGGCGGCACTCCGGTTCACTGAGCGAACCGAGCGCCTTGGTCGGGTCGCCGAGCAGCAGCACCCGGGTGACGCCTTCCGGGTGGCGCAGGGTCGGCGTGGTCACCACACCGGCCACGATGGCGGCCTTGTTGCGGCCCTTCGGCCGGTCCACCGGGACCAGCACGGAGTTCTCGTCGAGGTCGTGCTCGACGAACTGGCCGAGCATCCCGGTCAGCTCGTACGGGTACACGGTGTTCCGCGCCGCCGCCCGCTGCACCTTCTGCTGGTAGTCGTCGAGCGGCTCGACCGGCTCGACCGGCGGCTCGCCGACCGAGAACTCGGGACGGCCGGCCGGCCCGAACGCGATCCGCAGCGCGATCTTCTGCAGCGCGCCGTCGACCCGCTGCCGTCCGATGAAGAGGATCTCCTGCATTCCCGCGCCGGCCGCGGTGGGCGCCACCCGCTGAGCGATCATCGTCAGCTCGGCGACCGTCAGCTCGATCGGCGGCCACACGTAGACGACCAGCCGGTTGCCCTTGAAGGCCGCCTTCGCCGGTCGCTGCGACTGCACCCGCCGGATCGAGTCGAGGCAGCTGGCCACCACGTCCTCGGCGGTCGGCAGCGCGACCAGGCGACCCTCGTGGTCCCGGAACTCGGTGAGGTCGCGGACCTGGGCGAGCGCGACGAGCCGCTGGTCGGCCGGGTTCTCCCGGGCCACGGCCTGGAAGAGGTGCACCTCCTCGTCCACCGAGGGCAGCCGGGTCAGGTCGAACTTGGAGAACCGCTCCAGCTGGAGCCGGTGCGCGATGTACGGGTGCAGCCCCCGGATCAGCCGCTCCTCCGCCATCCCGGTCGCCGACGGCCGGAACGTGAAGTGGTGGTGCCCGGTCGCGCCGTGCCGCCCGGCCACCGCGATCGTCACCCGGCGCACCTGCTCCGGCAGCATCGTCGCGCTGACCACGCCGTGCAGCGCGGTCGCCATCTCGTCGACATCCGCCGGCTGGTCCTCCCAGCTGAGGTAGATGTCGGCGTCCACCGCGCCGGCCCGGGCCAGCTCGGCGAGACCGGTGAGCGCGCCGTCCAGCCGCTCGTAGGCCACCGCGGTCGACGCCACCCGCAGGTCGGTGCGCTCGGCCACCACGAACGAGCAGCCGGCGATCGTCCGGCTGGTGATGCCGGTCAGGCCCTTGTTGCCGTAGTACCGGCGGGTCAGCACCTCGAGCATGACCGCGTTGTCCAGCTCGGGGCGGGCCAGCCGCTGGCCGAGCAGCCGCATCAGCGGCTCCGTGCTGCGCACCATCGCGGCGATCCGCTCGGCGCGGTCCGGCGCGTCCGGGGTGGTGTCCAGGTGACGCAGGTGCTTGCGGATCCCGGCGTAGACCAGGGCGCGGTTGCGGCGCAGCAGCGGCTGGCCGAACCAGGCGAACACCACGCCGCGGGCCAGGTCGGCGAGGACCGGGAAGCGGATCTGGGTCGCCGAGATGACCCGTTCCAGGGCGAGACCGGCCGGCTCGTGCGACACGTCGTCCGGCGGCGGCTCCTGCAGCCAGTTGCGCAGCAGCGCGGCGATCACGGCCGCGTCGCCGGCGGCCCGCTGCTGGGCCAGGAAGATCCGGAACACCGCCGCCTCCAGCTGCGGCGTGCGGTCCAGCTCACTGACGCCGTAGTGCCCGAAGGCCTTGCTGAGCCGCGCCTTGAACGTCTCCGGCAGTCCGGCCCGCTCCACGTCGAGGCTCTGCAGGTACGTGTGGAAGTACTCCCGAGGGCTGTGCACCCGGTTGTCGCCGCCGCTCTCGTCGCCGGCCGGCCGGTTGCGGCTCAGCTCGGCGAGGTCGGCGAACGTCTCCAGCAGCTCGATCTCCTCGGCCAGCGGCCGGGCGCCGCTCGCGGCGGCCGCGGTGCGCGCGGCGAGGTAGTCGTCGAGCACCCGCCGGTTGTCGTGCGGGTCGGCGTCGAAGCCGAGCAGCAGGCTGCGCAGGTCACGCTGGCCCCGGGCGGCCCGCTCGCGGGCGGAGACCTCACCGGGCTCGGCGGGCAGGTCGAGATCGACGGCCTCGCCGACTTCGGCGACCTCCGCCTCCTCGCCGGCGATCGGCTCCAGGCGCAGCAGCGGCGCGCCCGCGTCGACCTTGCTGCCGACCGAGACGACGAGCTCCTTGAGGCGGGCCTTGAACGGCGCGCGGAGCACCGCCTCCATCTTCATGGCTTCCAGGACGAGCACCGGTGCGCCCGCCTCGACCTCGTCGCCGACCTCGAGCGGGGTGGCCACGACCAGCGCCGGCATCGGGGAGCGCAGCACGCCACCCTCGTCCCGGCTGATCCGGTGCGTGACGCCGTCGACCTCGACCACGTGCGTGGACTTGTGGGTGCCGGTGAGCAGCCGGTACCGCACGCCGTTGACCCGGATCTGCCCGGTGTGCCGGTCGAACCGGTCCAGCTGGACGTCCGCGACCCCCGACTCGGCGCCGGACTCGATGCCGACCCGGAACCGCTGCGGGCCGACCCGGGCCACCCGCACCCGGTACGTCACGCCACGCAGCTTGAGGTCGAGCGGCCGCCCGCTCTCGTGCTGCACCTGGGGACGCCCGCCGAACGCGGTGGAGAGCAGCCGCTGCTGTTCGGCCTGCTCCTCCTCCTGGTAGACCTCGATGGCGGCGGCGGTCAGCGCGACAGCGGAGTGCCGGTTGGAGACCAGCCGGCCCTCGCCGCGGACCCGGTCGATCCAGCCGGTGTCGGCGCTCGCGTCGATCACCTCGGGCTGGTGCAGCAGGTCGAGCACGAAGCTCTTGTTGGTGGCGCCGCCCTCGATCACGACCATCGTCTCGGTCATCGCGCGGCGGAGACGGCCGAGGGCCTCGTCACGGTCCCGCCCGTACGCAATGATCTTGGCAATCATCGAGTCGAAGTCGGCGGCGATGGTGTCGCCCTCGCTCACGCCGGTGTCGACCCGGATGCCGGGGCCGGCCGGCAGGTCGAGGCGGGCGATCCGGCCCGGCGCCGGCGCGAAGTCGCGGTCCGGGTCCTCGGCGTTGAGCCGGGCCTCGATGGCGTGGCCGCGCTCGACCGGCGGCTCGCCCTCCAGCCGGTTGCCGGACGCGACCCAGAGCTGCGCCTTGACCAGGTCGAACCCGGTGGTCGCCTCGGTGATCGGGTGTTCCACCTGGAGCCGGGTGTTGACCTCCAGGAAGGCGAGCAGGTCGTCGCCGGGGTGGTAGAGGAACTCGACGGTGGCCGCGCCGCGGTAGCCCACCGCGATGGCGAGCCGCTCGGCGGACGCCTTCAGCTCGGCGGCCCGCTCCGGCTTGAGCACCGGCGAGGACGACTCCTCGATCACCTTCTGGTTGCGCCGCTGCACCGAGCAGTCCCGCACACCGAGCGCCCACGCGGTGCCCTGGCCGTCCGCGATCACCTGGACCTCGACGTGCCGGGCGCCGGTGACCAGGCGCTCCAGGAACACGACGCCGCTGCCGAACGCGCGGGCCGCCTCCTGGCTGGTCCGCTCGTAGACGTCGGTGAGCTCGTCGGCGCTGCGGACCACCCGGATGCCGCGCCCGCCACCACCGGCGGTCGCCTTCAGCATCAACGGGTAGCCGATCCGCTCGGCGGCCTCCTTGGCCGCTTCCAGGGTGGCGACCTCGCCGCGGCTCCACGGCGCCACCGGGACGCCGACCTCCTCGGCGATCAGCTTCGAGCCGATCTTGTCGCCAAGCTTGCGCATCGCCTCCGGGCTGGGCCCGACGAACGTCACGCCGACCCGCTCGCACAGCTCGGCGAAGGCCGGGTCCTCGGCGACGAAGCCCCAGCCGACCCAGGCCGCGTCCGCGCCGGTCTCGACGAGCGCGCGCTCCAGGACCTTCAGATCGAGGTACGGCCGCGCGGCGGCGGGCCCCAGGTCGTAGGCGACGTCGGCCTCACGCACGAAGGTGGCGTGCCGATCGACGTCGGTGTACAGCGCGACGGTTTCGATCGGGGTCCCGGTCTCCGCGGCCAAATCTCTGGCCGCGTGGATGAGGCGCATGGCCGCCTCACCCCGGTTGACGATCACGATACGACGGAACACCGAATCGAACCCTTTCTCTACCAGGCCAGGTCGCAGACGACCCGGTCCGGACTGTAGTAAACCGTGCCCACCGGAAAGCCCTCGAAAAACTTGCCTACTGAGCAGTAGGGCAAGGCGGGAAAGGGCCCCGGCCATCTGAACTAACGACTGTCCTCCAGTACTGACTCTATTAGTCGCGAGCCGTTTCATCGACAGCTGTGACACCAGCCCATTGACAAGGGAGGGGGCTGCTCCTAGCGTCAACGAAATCGTTTTCGGGATTTTCTGAAGCTCGAGGTGAGCGCGGCATGATCCACGGCCCCGTCGTCCCCACACCCAGCGCCCTGGGGAAGCTGCGGCCGCTTCCGGCGGACGCGGTGCGCCTCGTCACCGGCGGGCTCCTCGGCGACTGGCAGGCCCGCAACACCGCCGCCGCCTCCTTCATCCCCTCCGCCTTTGCCCCCTCCGCCTTTGCCCCCTCCGCTTTTGCCCCCTCCGCTTTTGCCCCCTCCGCTTTTGCCCCCACCGGCGCGTCGGCCACCTCTGCCGACCTCGCCGCCTTCGCGGCCTCTGCCGACCTCGCCGCCTCTGCCGCCTCCGCCGACGGCACGCACGAGCTGGCCGGGCACCCCGGGATCGAGGCCGCGCTCACCGGGTTGTTCCGGGTCACGGGCCATCGGCCGTACCTGGAGCTCGCTTGCCGGTTTCTGGAGAATCGTGGCCACGGCGCCCTCGGCGACACCGAGTTCGGCCCCGGCCACCACCAGGACCACGTGCCGCTGCGCTCGGCGACCGAGGTGACCGGCCACGTGGTGCGGCAGCTGTCCCTGCTCGCCGGCGCGGTCGACGTCGCCGTCGAGACCCACGACCACGAACTGCTCGCCGCCGCGGAACGGCTCTACGACTCCGCGCTCGCCAGCCGCACCTACATCACCGGCGGCCAGGGCTCCCGGCACCGCGACCAGGCCTACGGCGACCCCTACGAGCTGCCACCGGACCGCGCGTACGCGGAGACCTGCGCCGCCGCCGCCAGTTTCCAGCTCGCGTGGCGGCTGCTGCTCGCCACCGCCGACGTCCGCTACGCCGACGAGATGGAACGCGTGCTGCTCAACGGCATCGCGGCAGGCGTCGGCGTGGACGGCACGTCGTTCTTCACCACCAACCCGCTGCAGGCGCGCACCGGCCACACCCGCCGCGAACCGCACCCCGGCGCCTGCTGCCCACCCGCCGTGGCCGCTCTGATGACCTCGCTGCACACCCGCATCGCCACCGGCGACAATTCCGGGATCCAACTTCATCTGTACGGGTCCGGAGCACTGCGTTCGGCGGGCCGCGCGATCGACGTCTCCACCCGGTACCCCTGGGACGAACAGGTCACCGTCACCGTCACCGCGTCCAGCGCCGAGCCCTGGGCCCTGGCCCTGCGCGCCCCGGCCTGGTGCGCCGACCTGCGCCTCACGGTCAACGGCACACCCGCGCCGGCCCGCCGGCTGGTCGAGAAGGGGTACCTGCGACTGCACCGCACCTGGCACCCCGGCGACCAGATCACCCTGACCCTCGCCATGCCGGCCCGCCGGGTCGCCGCCCACCCCCGCGTCGACGCCACCCGGGGAGCGGCGGCGCTGGTCCGCGGGCCCCTCGTCTACTGCCTGGAACAGGCCGACCTGCCGGTCTCCGGCAAACTGGCCGGCGCAGGCGTCGACGATCTCGAACTGGATCCGTCGGCGCCACTCGCTGTCGCCTATCACACCAGCGGCATCGCACCTGTCACGCTGCAGGCGCCGGTCCGGTTCCGCCCACCGGCGGCCGAGGCGCCCCTCTATCGCACCCTGCCGACGGAGGTGCCCCTGCACCGCAACCTGCCGACGGAGGCGCCCCTGCACCGCAACCTGCCGCCGACGGCACCCGCCCCGGCGGCCGTCACGGGGGTTGCCACCGCCATCCCGTACTTCCTGTGGGCGAACCGCACACCGGGCCCGATGCGGGTGTGGCTGCCCCTGGCCCCACGCCGTCCATGACAGCGGCGCGGCTGGAGCCCTCCGCCAACCCGGACCGTTGAGGACGCGGGCGGCCTTCGATCGTCAAGTCCGGTGATGACCGGCCAGCGGCCCGTGCTCCCATCACCCTGGCGCTCACCGGATTTATCGCATTTATCCGAATAGTCGCAGTGCTAGTTGGTCTTGGGCTCACGATCGGTCACCGCAACAGCGGAGCGCTTGCGCTGTGCGTCATTCTGCGGGGCCCGGGGCGACCGCAGCTTTCCGCGAAGCGCGAGCTTCACCTCGGATGCCAGCACACTGGGTCACGATCATGAGCGCTAGTGCCGGCAGGGCTGCCGCTCGCGCAGGCAGGGATGATGTTCGCGCTGGCGGGGCCGGCACTCGCACAGGCGGGGCCGGCACTCGCGCAGGCGGGGCCGGCACTCGCGCAGACCGGTGACCCCGCTCTCCCCGGCCGACCCGAACTCCACACGCTGCGCGACCCCACCACTTGCGTGTGGATCTGGGGTGCGGAGCGCGCCCGAACTCCACACGCTGCGCCACCCCACCACTTGCGTGTGGATCTGAGGTGCGGAGCGCGCCCGAACTCCACACACCGCGCGACCCCACCACTTGCGTGTGGATCTGGGGTGCGGAGCGCGCCCGAACTCCACACACCGCGCCACCCCACCACTTGCGTGCGGATCTGAGGTGCGGAGCGCGCCCGAACTCCACACACCGCGCGACGCCACCACTTGGGCGTGTGGATCTGGGGTGCGGAGCGCGCCCGAACTCCACACACCGCGTCGCCCCACCACCGGAGGGAGGCACCCCGCCCTCCCCCTTCGGGACCGTCCCCATCGACAACAACAAACCTGCAACTAAATTGTCCCGGATGTTTCTTGCGGGTTAATCGACACCGCTCTATCGTCGCCAGGAAAGCGCTTTCCTGCACCTCAAAAACATCCCCAAGCCTTAGTGAGGCATGCATGAAACGAGCACTGGCGATCAGTACCGGCGCGGGCCTGGCAGCCGCCATCGCCCTCGCACTCCCCCTGCACCAGGCGAGCGCCGCCGCCGTCGGCAGCGCCACCGGCTTCGCGGCCGCGAACGGTGGAACCACCGGCGGCAACGGCGGCACGACGGTACGCGCCACCACCGGCACCGCGATCCACACCGCCCTCTGCACCCGGGCCAGCGCCAGCACCCCGATCACCATCGAGGTCGAGGGCACGATCAACCACGGCAACACCGCCAAGGTCTCCGGCAACAGCTGCAACACCGCGGCCGGCGTGATCGAGCTCAAGCAGATCAGCAACGTCACGATCATCGGAGTGGGCGGCGGGGCGGTCTTCGACCAGCTCGGCATCCACATCCGGGACTCCAGCAACATCATCATCCAGAACGTGACGGTGCGGAACGTCAAGAAGTCCGGCTCGCCGACCTCCAACGGCGGCGACGCGATCGGCATGGAGAGCACGGTCCGCAACGTCTGGGTGGACCACGTCACGCTGGAGGCCTCCGGTGGCGAGTCGGAGGGCTTCGACGGACTGTTCGACATGAAGAACGACGTCGAGTACGTGACCCTGTCCTACAGCGTGCTGCGCAACTCCGGCCGGGGCGGGCTGATCGGTTCGAGCGAGACCGACACCGGAAGCGGCAACATCACGTTCCACCACAACAAGTACGAGAACATCGACTCCCGTACCCCGTTGCTGCGCGGCGGCATCGCGCACATCTACAACAACCACTACGTGAGCCTGCACGAGTCCGGGATCAACTCCCGGGCCGGCGCCCGCGCCAAGGTCGACAACAACTACTTCGAGGACTCGAAGGACGTGCTCGGCACGTTCTACACCGATCAGGCCGGATACTGGCAGGTCAGCGGCAACATCTTCGACAACGTGACCTGGTCGGCGCCGGGTGAGGACAACAGCCCGGCCGGCCCGAACGTCACCTCGAACACCAGCGTGAGCGTCCCCTACTCGTACAGCCTGGACAACGCGTCCTGCGTACCGTCGGTGGTGTCGCTGACGGCGGGCGCGAACAAGGGCATCAAGACGTCGACCGGCACGTGCAGCACGACGTCCCAGCCGTCCAGCCCGCCGCCGAGCAGCCCCGCTCCGAGCAGCCCCGCTCCGAGCAGTCCGGCACCGAGCAGCCCCGCGCCCAGCAGCCCGGCCCCGAGCCAGCCCACCGGCACGAACCTCAGCATCGGCGCCGGCGCGGACGGTTCCAGCAAGGCGAGCGGCACGAGCTACGGCAACGTCCGCGACGGCGACCTCGCCACGTACTGGTCGCCGAGCGGCACGACCGGCGACATCTCGATCAAGTGGGGCTCGGTCACCACGGTCTCCAGGATCAACGTCCGCCTGGCCGCCGGCAGCGGCACGGTCAGCGGTTACCAGGTCCTCAACGGCACCACCGGCGCGGTCCTGTCCAGCGGCAGCGGATCCGGCGTGATCAGCTTCGCCGCCACGTCCCTCACCAAGATCACCTTCAAGATCACCAGCGCTTCGGGTACGCCCCGAGTAGCCGAGTTCGAGACATACGCGGCCTGACAGCAGGCGCCAGGAGCCGTCCCGGATCGACCGGGACGGCTCCCGCCGCACCCGTCAGACCACGATGTTCCACTGCTGGCAGGCGTTACCGAGGGACGCCCACTGGCGGACCGCCACCCCGTCACCCGTGCCGCAGTTCGTGACGTCGAGGACCAGGCCGTTTCCGCGGTTGGCGATCAGGTACCCACCGTTGACCGGGGTGACGCTCCACTCCTGGCACGCGTTGCCGAGCGACGCCCACAGGTTCACCGCCGTCCCGTTGGACACCCCGCAGTTCACCGAGTCGAGCACTGTCCCGCTGTTCACGTTGGTGATCCGGTAGTAGTTGCTCGTCGTCTTCGTGAACGTCCACTGCTGACAGGCATTGCCGAGCGAGCTCCACTGCTGGATCGCGGTCCCGTTCGCCACCCCGCAGTTCTGCGCGTCGAGCACCTTGCCGCTGGCCTGGTTGACCAGCCGGTACCGGGTGCCGCTGACCGGGAACGACACCGAGCCGCCCGGGTCGCCGGCGGGCGCGGTCAGCGCGGTGGAGAGCTTGTCCGGGGTGCCGAGGTTCGGCGTGCCGTCGGAGTTCCAGTTCACCTTCTTGATCCGGGTGGTCCGGGTCGCGCCGCAGCCCTGCGCGGTGGTCTCGTTCGCGTGGTAGGCCATCCACGTCTCGGTGCCGTCCGGCGAGGTGAAGAACGAGTGGTGGCCGGGCCCGTAGACGCTGTTCGCGTCGCTGCGCTGGAAGAGCGGGGTGGACTTCTTCGTCCAGGACGACGCGGCGAGCGGGTTGCTACCGGTCAGGGTCAGCATCCCGATCTTGTAGTCCGGGGTGTTGCAGGAGCTCGCCGAGAACGTCAGGAACGTCTGCCCGTTGCGCTGCAGGATGTACGGCCCCTCCTCGGTGTTTCCGCCGGCCTTCTCCCAGTCGTACGTCGGGTAGGAGATCCGGGTCCCGTACCCGGAGACCGTCCACGGATTGCTCATCGGCGCGATGAACAGGCTCTGCAGATCGCCCACCCACGACGAGTAGAGGAAGTAGTTCGACCCGTTGATCGTCGCGACGCTGCCGTCGATCGCCCAGCCGTTGTTCGCCTGCACGTTGAGCTGGCCCTTGAAGGTGTACGGCCCCATCGGGTCGGTGCCGGCGCTCTCCAGCACGAACGACCGCTGACCGTCGCAGCAGGCCGCGGTGCCGGCCGAGTAGTACAGGTACCAGCGGGTGCCGTTCGGGCCGGTCAGCTTGTGCATCGACGGCGCCCACACGTTGCAGCAGCTGGCCGCGGCCGTTCCGGTGTGGACGACGGACTCGGCGGCGCCGGGGAGCGCGGCCACCGACCTGGCCCGTTTGATGACGACCTGCGAGTTCCAGGTGGTGGCGGCCAGGTAGTAGTAGCCGTTGTCGTAGCCCATCCACGGGTCGGCGCCGTACGGGGCGGAGGCGACCGGGTTGGTGAAGGTGACGGCGGCCTGACTCGGCTGCGGTTTGAGGACGACCGCGGTGAGGGCCGCGGCGACCATGAGGACGACGACGAGTCCGGCCCGGAGGCGATGGGGTATCGCGAGGGACATGGGGGATGTTCCTTCCACGAAGACGAGCGGGGAGCGGACATGACCGAGGACGGTTGCTCGTAACATCCCAGAAAAAATCGAAAAATGTTAGCGCTCTCTCAAGCTTCGAACTCGAAACTTCTCTATGAGTTGGCAGCGCGAACATCGAAGATCACCGTGATCAGCAGCATCACCGGCAGGCAGCCGACCGTGGAGAGGAAGATCGCGTCACGGATCAGGACCAGGCCGGAGGCGAACCGCTGCGCGTAGAGGTAGATGTTCTGCGCGGTGGGCAGCGTCGCCAGGATCGTCACCGTGTAGGCCGCGTCCCGGGACAGCCCGAGCGCCAGCGCGAGCAGGACCGCGACGGCCGGCATCACGAGCAGCTTCAGGGTCACGGCGACGACGGTGGGCAGCCGGTCCGGGCCGGGCGCGAGGACCCTGCGGCCGGACAGCGACATGCCGAACGCGATCAGGACGACCGGCACCGCGGCGTTGCCGACCGTGCTGATCGGATCAAGCAGCGCGCTCGGTACCCGTACCCCCGAGAAATTGACGAACGCACCCAGGGTGACCGCGATGACCAGCGGATTCGCCGCGGGTTTGAGGAAAGCCCACCGGGCTGGAGAACGCCGGGAGGTCGCGCTCTCCAGCAGCATCAGCGCCAGCGGCGTGATGATCAGCAACTGCAGGAAGACGATGGGTACGACGAGGGAGGCGTCCCCGAGAACGTAGGTCGCCACCGGGATGCCGATGTAGTTGGCGTTGGTGTAGCCACCGGCGAGCGCGCCCAGGATGCGCGTGCCGCGGTCGCGCCGCCAGAAGATCAGCACGAAGATCGCGAAGCAGGTGACGGCCGCGAGCGTGGAGACCAGGAGCGGGCCGCTGACCAGCAGACGCAGGTCGGCGGTGAGCGTGCCCTCGAAGAGCAGGCAGGGCGCCAGGGCCGTGTACGCGATCCGCCCGAGCACCGCCTCCGCGTTCTCCGGAAGACTCCCCCATCGCCGCAACGCCCAGCCGATCATGACGATGACGGCGAGAAGGAGAAACCCGGAGAGCGCGTCGATCACGAAGGCACGGTTTCACGATCGGCCTCACGCCGCAGCGGCCGGGATCTCACTCTCCCGCCCGGCCTCGCGCGCCTGCTCGTGCAGCCGGCGGGTGAGTTGCTCGCCCTCGACGTCGACGTTCGGCATCACCCGGTCCAGCCAGCGCGGCAGCCACCAGGCCGCCCGCCCGAACAGCGACAGCACGGCCGGCACGATCGTCATCCGCACCAGGAACGCGTCGACGGCCACCCCGAAGGCCAGCGCGAACCCGAGCGACTTGATGATCGTGTCGGCGGCCAGGATGAAGCCGGCGAAGACGCTCATCATGATCAGCGCGGCGGCGGTGACCACCCGCGCGCCGTGCTTCATGCCGCTGATCACGGCGTCGTCCGGCGCCGCGCCGTGCACGAAGTCCTCCCGGGTCCGCGTCACCAGGAACACCTCGTAGTCCATCGCCAGGCCGAACAGGATGCCGATCAGGAAGATCGGCATGATGCTGACCAGCGGCCCGGTCGACTCCAGGCCGATCAGGCCGGCCAGATGACCCTTCTGGAAGACCGCGACCAGCGCCCCGAACGCCGCCGCGATCGACAACAGGAACCCGATGGTCGCCTTGAGCGGCACCAGAATGCTGCGGAACACCAGCATGAGCAGCACAAAAGCAAGACCGACCACAATTGCCAGGTACGGCCCCAGCGCGTTCGTGAGTTTCTCCGAGACGTCGATGTTGACGGCGGTGGTGCCGGTGACCGCCATCGTCGCGCCGGTCAGCGCGTGTGCCCGGATGTCGTGCACCAGATCCTTCGTCGCCTCGCTGGTCGCGGAGCTGCCCGGGATGACCGTGAGCATCGCGGTGTCCCCGGCCTGGTTCGCGACCGGATCGCTGACCGTCACCACGTCCTCGAGGCCGCCGATCAGCTGCTGCGCCTGGATCGCGGCGCTCTGCGCGGCGCCGGTGGCCGCCTCGATCACGACGATCAGCGGGCCGTTGAAACCGGCCCCGAACCCCTCGGCCAGCTGGTCGTACGCCTTGCGCTGGGTGGAGTCCTCGGCCGCGGTGCTGTCGTCCGGCAGCGCGAGCCGCAGGTCCAGCGCGGGCAGCGCCACCGCCGCGATCAGCACGAGCGAGCCGACCAGCGCGATCCACCGGTGCCGGAGCACGTTGCGCGCCCACCGTTCGCCGAACGGCACCTTCGCGTGGTGTTCGACGGCGGCCGGGTCGGCGCGGTGCTTGCGCGGCAGGATCCGGTTGCCGGCGAAACCGAGCACCGCGGGGACCAGGCTCAGCGTGATGAGCACGGCGACCGCGACGGTCCCGGCCGCGGCCACGCCCATCGCGGTGAGGAACGGTATGCCGGTCACGCTCAGCGCGACCAGCGCGATGATCACTGTGAGGCCGGCGAAGACCACCGCGGAACCGGCCGTGCCGACCGCCCGCCCGGCCGCCTCCACGCCGCCGCGGCCCACCGCGATCTCGTGGCGGTAGCGGGAGACCACGAACAGCGCGTAGTCGATGCCGACCGCGAGGCCGAGCATCGTGGCGAGCGCCGAGGTGGAGCTGGACAGGTCGAAGAAGCCGGTGGCGATCTCGATGCCGAGCATCCCGACGCCCACCCCGACCATCGCGGTGACCAGCGGCAGGCCGGCCGCGACGAGCGAGCCGAACGTGATGATCAGGACGAACGCGGCCACGACGATGCCGATCGCCTCGGCCGCGTGGCTCTCCGTGACGGTCCTGGTGACCTCGCCGGAAAACTCCACACCGATGCCCTGCGACTTCGCGACGTCCCCGGCCGCCAGGAGCTTCTCCCGGTCGGCGATGCTCACATCGGTGGCCGGCACGTCATAGCCGACCGTGACGTACGCGGTCTGCTTGTCCTGGCTGTAGACCGGATCAGCGACGGTCGCCAGCTCCTTCAGCGCGGCCACCGCCGGGTCGAGCTGGGCGGACGTCAGCGCCGACGAGGACGTGAACACCACCGTGGCCGACGCGGTGTCCGAGTTCGTGCCGAACTTCGCCGCCAGCACCTCCATGGCCCGCGACGACTCGGTGCCCGGAATGGAGAACGCGCTGGTGGTGGGCCCGGACAGGGTGGCCGCGCCGACCGCGAACGCGATGAGCAGCAGCACCCAGGCCGCGAGCGTCAGCTTGCGCCGGCGGTAGGAGAACCGGCCCAGCCGATACAACAGGGTCGCCACAAACAACCGATCGGCACCCGAACGGCATCACTGAGCGCGTTTGTTCGGTCTCCTCAGCGGGCGTCGTCGAGGGTCCGGTCGTGCCGCAGTGAGGTCCGCGCCGTCTCCTTCGCCATCAGCACCGCCACGATCGTGAGCACCGACGCCACCGTCATGTAGATCGCCACCGCCGTCGTGTTCGGCGTGTCCACGTCGCCGAGCAGCCGCAACGCGATGATCGGAGCGAGCGCGCCGGCCAGGATCGAGGCGAGCTGATAGCCGACCGACGCTCCGGTGTACCGCACCGACGTGCCGAACAACTCGGAGAAGAACGCGGCCTGCGGTGCGTACATCAGCGCGTGCAGCACCAGGCCGACCAGGATCGCCAGGATGATCAGGGGCTCGGAACGGGTGTCGATCAGGTCGAAGAAGAAGAACATCCAGATCGCCAGCCCGGCCGCGCCGGCCAGGTAGAGCGGCCGGCGGCCGACCCGGTCGGAGAGGCCGCCGATGAGCGGGATGATGACGAACTGGACGGCCGAACCGACAAGCAGCGCAGTGAGGATCATGCTCTTGTCCGAGGTGCTGCCCGCGTACGTCGTCAAATAGGTGATCGAGATGACGGTGACCAGGTAGTACCCGATGTTCTCGGCGAGCCGCATGCCCATCGCCAGCAGAATCTCGCGCGGGTACCGGCGGATCACCTCCAGCAGCGGCTGGTGTTTCTCCTTCTTCCGGGCCCGCTGCTCCTGGGCCTGTTTGAAGACCGGTGACTCCTCCACGGTCAGCCGCACCCAGAGGCCGACCAGCACCAGCACCGCGCTGAGCAGGAACGGGATCCGCCAGCCCCACGACTCGAACGCCTCGTCCGACTGGACCAGCGCCAGCACCCACAGCACGCCGGTGGCGAGCAGGTTGCCGAGCGCCACCCCGGCCTGCGGCCAGGACGACCAGAAGCCGCGCCGGGCGTCGTCGCCGTGCTCGGCGGCCATCAGCACCGCGCCGCCCCACTCGCCGCCGACCGCGAAGCCCTGCAACAGCCGGAACGTGAGCAGCAGGATCGGTGCGGCGATGCCGATCGTGGCGTAGGTCGGCAGCAATCCGATCGCGACGGTCGCCAGTCCCATCAGCATCAGCGAGAGGACGAGCATCTTCTTACGGCCCAGCCGGTCACCGAAGTGCCCGAAGACGACACCGCCGAGCGGGCGGGCCACGAAGCCGAGCGCGTAGGTGCCGAACGCCAGCAGGGTGCCGGTGACCGGATCCGACTTGGGGAAGAACAGGGTGCCGAAGACCAGGGCGGCCGCCGAGCCGTAGAGGAAGAAGTCGTACCACTCCACGGCGGTGCCGACCAGGGAGGCGAAGACGACCTTGACGATGGGGGCACGCCGGGCGTCTGTCTCGGTCGTGGCGGTGGTGGACATGCTGCTCCTCTCGGGTGCGCCAGGTGTTACCGGGACGTTACGGCGGAGAGGATCGCCGAGCCCATGGATGACGCCCACACATTGCGCCCCGCGGATATGTGGATTCAGCCGCCCGGACGGTCAGGGCCGCGCTGCGGACCGATCCGGACTCCGGCCGCCCGCCGCCGCGCGATCCGGCGGTCCATGCCGGACGGCGCCGCGGCTCCGGCCGGGGTCCTCAGCTCGTCGCACGTCTCCCCGGCAAGCGTCGCGGCGCAGCGGCCGGACGACGAGAAGCGCCGCACGCCGGCCGGCTGGCCGGTCTCCCGCGACCAGGCGATACGGATGCCGTACGGCCGGGAGAGCGGCATCGGGTACGTGGGGTACAGGACGGAATCCATGGCTACTCCAGGGCACCTGCTCACGAATGGTGCGCTGCCGAGGTCTGGAGCAGCGAGCGGCGATCGGACACGCCGCCATGAAGGAAAACGGTATACCGTCCGATCGAAGATCGCCGTACCCGCGGTCCACGTACCGCGGTCAGACACCCCGCAACCGGTGCAGCCGCAGCGCCAGCTGCAGATCGAGCACCCGTCCCGGCTGATGCCAGTCCGCCCCGAGCAGCTGGGCCACCCGGTCCAGCCGCTGGGTCACCGTATTGACGTGCACGTGCAGCCCCTCCGCCGCCTTCGCCAGGCCGCCACCCGCGTCGAAATAGGCCTCCAGCGTCCGGACCAGCGCGGTGCCGCGCCGCTCGTCGTACTCGATCACCGGGCCGGCCACCCGCCGCACGAACCCGCCGACGTCCCGGCCGTCGCCGAGCAGCAGGCCGACGTATCCCAGGTCGGCGGCGCCGGCGCCGCTGCCGGCCCGGCCGAGCGCCAGGAGCGCGTCCAGGCATTGCCCGGCCTCGCGGTAGGCGGCGGCGACGGCTGGCGCTCCGCGCGCCGGTCCGGCGCCGCCGGCCGTGACTGCCTGCCCGAGGGTACGGGTCAACTCGCGCGCCACCTGCCGGGCGGTGCCGGTCGGATCGTCGCCGGGCAGCAGCAGAGCGAGCCGCCCCTGCAGCATGACGGCCAGTCCGTGCCGGCCGGCGGCGAACGTCCGCGCCCACGACAGCGCCCGCTGGCGCAACCCGTCCCCCGCGACGACCAGCACGAACGGCGCGTCCACGTCGAGGCCGAGCCGGGCCGCCCGGGAGCGGGCCGCGTCGGGTTCGGCCACCGGCCGGCTGATCAGGTCGTCGAGCAGATCGCCGCGAACCTGCGCCTCGGCGTCGGCGACAGTGCGCCGGAACAGCAGCAGCAGCGCGGTGACCTGCGCGGCACGTTCCAGGATCCGCTGGTCGGCGCCGGTCAGCGGGCGGTCCGGGCGGAACAGCAGCGCCCCGAGATTGTCAGCACCGGCCACCACCGCCGCTATCACGAGGTCGTCCCGCCGTACGCTCCGTCCCTCGGATCGGGAAGCCGCCACCGCCTCGCTCAGCTCGACCACCGCCGGGTCCGGCGGCTCCCCGGACGAGCCCGGCGTCTGCGCGGTGGCGACCGCACGGCCCTGGGCGTCGATCACCACCAGGGCGCCGGCGAGCACACCGACCAGGTCGGCGGCGACGTCGTCCACTCCCCCGCCGCGCAGCACGACGGCTGTCATCCGGTCGTGGGCGTCGGCCGCGCGTTCCACCGACTCGCTGTGCGCCTGGATGACAGCGTTCGCGGCGGAGAGCTCGGCGAGCGCGGTCTGCGTCTCGCTGAGCAGCCGGGCCGTGTCCAGCGCGACGGCGGCGTGCGCGGCGAGCGACGACAGCAGCGCCACCTCTTCCCGGGCGAACGGCCGCTCGGCCCGGTTCGCGGCGAACAGCACGCCGATCACGGCGGACCCCAGGCGCAGCGGTACGCCGAGAATCGCGATCAGCCCCTCGTCGGCGACCCCTTTGTCGATCTCGGTGGTGTGCTGGAACCGCGGATCGGTCGGGTAGTTCGCGGTGGCGTACGGGGTCCCGGTGAGCGCGACCAGACCGCCCAGCCCGGCCCCTGGCGGCAGCCTGAGCTGCTGGAAGCTGGCCGCCACCGATCCGTCGGTGATCCGCATGTAGGTGTCGCCAAGCTCGGTGTCATTGAGCGTCAGATAGGACACGTCGACGCCGAGCAGCGTGCGGACCCGGTGCACGATGGCGCGCAGCACGGCGTCCACGTCACGCAGCCCGGCCAGGTCGCCGGCGGTGTCGTAGAGCGCGGACAGCTCCTCCTCGCGCCGACGGCGGCGTTCCAGCAGCGCACGGACCCGCAGCGCCCGCAGCTTCGCCTGCTCCAGATCCTCGATCTTCTCCGCCGGCGCGCCAGCGGCCCGGGCGGCGACCACCGGCCGCTCGAACTCGACCAGGGCGGCTTCCCGGGCCAGCAGGTCAAGGTATTCGTGCATGTCAGTGCGCGGTCCAGCCGCCGTCGATCGGTATCGACGCGCCGGTGATCAGGTCGGCGGCCGGCGTGCACAGGTAGGCGACCAGTTCGGCCACCTCCTCGGGCGCGATCAGCCGCTTGATCGCGGCACGCTCCAGCATGATCTGCTCGACCACCTGGTCCTCCGGGATGCCGTGCATCCGGGCCTGGTCGGCGATCTGCTTGTCGACGAGCGGCGTGCGCACGAACGCGGGCTCCACACAGTTCGAGGTGACGCCGTGCGGCGCGCCCTCCAGCGCGGTGGTCTTCGACAGGCCTTCCAGTCCGTGTTTCGCGGTGACGTAGGCGGCCTTGAACGGCGACGCGATCAGCCCGTGCACCGAGGAGATGTTGACGATGCGGCCCCAGTTTCCCGCGTACATGTGCGGCAGCACCTTCCGGATCAGCCGGAACGGCGCCTCCACCATGACCCGTTGCAGGTAGGCGAACTTCTCCGGCGGGAAGTCCGGCAGCGCCGACACGTGCTGCAGCCCGGCGTTGTTGACCAGCACGTCCACGGCGCCGGGCACGTCGTCGACAGCGTCCGCCCGGGACAGGTCCGCGATCACCGGCTGCCCGCCGACGACCGCCGCGACCTCCTTCGCCGCGACATCGTCCACGTCCGCCACCAGCACTGTCGCGCCGGCCTCGGCCAGCCGGACCGCGCAGGCCCGCCCGATGCCGCTGCCCGCTCCGGTGACCAGGGCGACCCGGCCGTCGAGATCGAGGTTGACCACCATGGCGTCACCCTACGAGCAGAGAGGCCGATCGCTCTATGTGCGCCACCGCCACGCCCGGCCGGGCGGCCATGTGGCGTCAGGACATGCGCGGTTAAATGGCGGCATGACTCGTTACGCGGTGCTGCTGCGCGGCATCAACGTGGGCCGGAACCGCCGCATCGCGATGGCGGACCTGCGCGAACTGCTCACCGGAGCCGGATACTCCGGCGTCGCCACCCTCCTGCAGAGCGGCAACGTGATCCTGGACGCCACCCAGCCCGCCGCCGAGCTCGGCCCGGCGCTGGAACAGCTGATCGAGAAGCGATTCGGCTTCCCGGTCGGCGTGATCCTGCGCAGCCACGAGGAGCTGACCCGCATCGTCGCGCTGAACCCGTTCGCATCGGTCGCGACGGACGGGTCCCGTTATTTCGTGTCCTTCGCCGGGGCGGAGGGCTCGGACGAGATCCCCGAGGTCGACAGCGCCGACCAGTACGTCGTCGACGGCGCCGAGACCTACCTCTGGTGCCCCGACGGCATGCGCGACAGCCCGTTGATCAAGGCGCTCACGAAAGTCAAGAACCCGCCGCCCTCCACGATCCGCAACTGGAACACCGTCGAGAAGCTGCTCACCCTGATGTCCTGACAACAGGTGATCTCCAAGCCGGCGCCGCGAGAGTGGTCGCCGGCCGGCACCGATGGTTGTCACCGGGCGTGCCCACCTCCGGTGATCGTGGGCCTGTCCCGGCCGGACGCCGCCGACGACGGAGGTGGGGGCGGCGCTCTGCGGAAACGCACGGACGGTTCGTTGTTGCCCCTCTGCGGAAATCACCAAGATCGCCCGGTGGCGGGCGGCGATCACGTCGCGGATCTTGGAATCGGCGAGGCGAGCTGGCTCCTGGTGTTCACAAAACGGACAGTCGGCAGCACTGGACGCCAGCCGAGCCGGGCGAGCTGGCTCCCAGCGCTGCCACCGGCGCGTTCCGACGACACTCAGCACCAGCCCACCCGCGGCGCCAGGGCGGTGAGCGCCCGCGGCGCCAGGGCGGTGAGCGCACGCGGAAGTCGGCTGCGTGCGGCGGGTTGCTGCACTGGAGCAATGCCGCGCAGTTGAGCGATCGCGCATGTCGACGACGCCCGTTCACGTGATCAAAGCCGCGGGCCGACACCGTGGTCCGGCCGGCTCTCCGTGTTGTCCGAGTATGTTGCTGGGAGCGTTGTCCGAGCACGGTGCTGGCAGCGTTGTCCGAGCACGTTGCTGGGAGCACTGTCAACCAGCCCGTCTCGCCCCGATGCCACTCAGCCTAAGTTGATCTCCAGATCGAGCGGTGAACGACAGGGCTGCTCACGGTGGGCTCGTGCCCCGGTAGCGGCTCACGATGCGGCTCTGTCGCGGGGGCTGCGGCGCACCGAAGTTCACGCCAGCCACGATGAAGTCGCACGCAAACGGTTCGTGTGCCTTCATCCCTGCCCTGGCGTTGATGGATCGCCACGCAGGCGTTGTGTGTGACCCCGTCCCCGCGGCGCCGGCGTTGTGTGTGGCCTCGTCCATGCGGCGCCGGCGTTGCGTGTGACCTCGTCACCGCGACGCAGCGACACAGCGACGCAGCGACGCAGCGACGCAGCGACGGGCGCGATCTTGGCAGATGGTGGCTGCGAGATGGGCACGAGCTGCCAAGATCTCACGGCTTGTCGCTTCGCGTCGCCTACGGGCGGGCCCGCTTGATCCGCGACTTCAGCGCCCGGCGCGCCAGCGGCCCCAGCTCGTCCACCACCTCGACCAGCACCGCGAGCTGGTCCAGCGCCTCGAACGCCCGCTGCGCCCCGTCCCGATCGATCCCCTCATAGAGCTCGATCCCCACGAACGCCGCCGCCACCGCACGCGCCAGGCCGGGGATGTCCGCCACCTCGGCGACCGGCGACCCCGCCAGCAGCCGGGTCAGCACCGTCTCGATCTCGTCGGTCCACAGCGCCAGCGCGGCACCGGTCGGCGCGGCCAGCCGGTCACCGGTCTGTGCCGCGGCGAGCAGCTGCGCGAGCACCGACACATTGCCCTGCGCCAGCTCAGCGGCGTGCAGCTCCCGGCCGACCTGGAGCAGCTCCCGCAGCGAGCCGACCGCCGCGAAGCGGTCCGCGAACGCGCCGACGCGCTGCCGGGTGGCCTGCTCGCAGGCGGCGCCGAGCAGCTCGTCGACGGATCCGTAGTGGTAGAAGACGAGCGCCTGGTTCACCCCCGCCGCGGCGGCGATGGTGCGGGCCGACGCTCCGGCCACCCCGTGGTCGCGCAGCGCGGCCAGCGCACCGTCGAGCAGGCGTTGTTTCGTGTCGCTCATCGAGCGCCATTCTTCCCCACCGCCTGGTGCGGCGGCGCGATCAGGGCGTCCACCACCAGCTGAGCGAGGCGGTCCAGGCCGGGGAGCAGCAACAACCAGCTTGGGTACGCGTACAGCAGTCCACAGTGTTCCATCCCGCGGGCGACCGCTGCGACCCCCGAGGCGACATGCCCGTCGCCGGCTTCGTAACGCGCCCGCCACAGGTCCGGCCCGGCCGGTTCGATGCTCAGGCCCGCCGGCGACTGCCGGAGCAGCAGATCACGCACTCCGGCACACGGGCCGCAGTCGTCGTCGAGCCAGAGCCGTCCCGGCACCGCGTTCGGGGCGGGACGGGCCCGGGGCCACCAATCGTGGACCTCACGTCGGTAGGCGCGCCACTGGTCCCCGTACCTCGCCTCCAGGTCGTGCCGCTCGGAAGCCGCCGCCAAGCCCGCCGAGAACGCCGTCGCGCTCAGCGCGGCGGCGGCGAGTGCGGCGCTGCGGGTGAGCACCGCCAGCCAGAGGAGCAGGAGCACGCCGCTGACCTGCATCGGGTTGGCGAGGTACGCGTAGACGCCGCTCGTGACGAGCCGGTGCGGCGGGTCCCACGGGAACGGTGTCCCGCCACCCCGCACCGCGAACTCGCGAACCGCGGCGAGCGCCGGCACCGCGAGCGCCAGGGTCACCTGCCCGGCCAGGAACAACGTGGTCCCGGAGAGCCGCGACAGGTGTTCCCAGCCGCCGTCGCCGAGGCTGAACGCGACGCTCGGGATGAGCCAGAGCAGCAGCACCGCGAAGAGCCCGGCCTGGAGCAGCACGCGCGGGATCAGCCGTCGCCGATCGTCGGTCCACCGGCCCAGCAGTTGCGCCGGGAGCGCGACCGCGACCAGGCCGAACGCTTCGCCGAGCAGCCAGTGCGGACCGAGCGTGACGAGCGGTTCGAGCGCCGGCATGGCGACCGCGTCGATCCAGAGGAGCAGGCCGAGCGCGACCGGCAGGGGCAGGATCCGCCGGAGCAGCACCGGAACCGGCCCCCAGAGCGCCGCCCAGCCCAGCCACAGATCCACCGGAAACCCCCGGTACGCCCCGTCGACCCGGGCGAACGTCCACCACCCGGCAGCGGCGGCCACCTCGTGCAGCACGGCGAGGCCGGTCGCCGACGCGAGGAACGCGAGCACCGCGCCCACCCGTCTCGGCGTGCAGCGGGCGGCGGCGAGCACCGCCGCCGCGGGTACCAGCAGGGCGAGGTAGCGGGCGAGGATCACGGCAGGTTCAGCATGTTCAGGAAGTGTTCCGCGCCGGCGTGCATGAACCGGTCCTGGAGCGGCCCGAAGTACCAGAACGGGTCGAGCCCGCGCCGGTAGCCGATCCGCAGCGTGACCTCGCTGCCGCCCTGCTCGCCGGGCTGCCAGCTCAGCGTGGCGTCGCGCATGCCGACCCAGCGGCCGGTGATCGACGAGTCCTCGACGACCGCGAAGGTGATCTCGCGCGGCCCGGCGGCGACGACCTCGGTGACGATCTGCCCGCCGGGGCCGTGTGAGCTGCCGTGATAGCCGAACATCCAGCGGTCGCCGGGGGTCAGGCCGCTGCCGTGCACGTGCTCCGGCGTCGGCACGCCGAGCAGCCGCAACGCGACCGGCCGGGCGTCCTGCGGCTGTGGCCCGGCGGCGAGCAGGGCGGGCAGCGCGGCCGGGTCGATGTGCGCCTCGCGACTCACCCGTACGGATTGGTCGGGATGCACCCGCCAGTCCGGCTGCACTCCCTCGGCGCCGGTCAGCAGCAGCGGCAGCGGGAGCAGCACGGTCAGTCTCCGGGACCCACCGGCCATCCGGACCAGCGCGGTGATGCCATGGGCGAGCAGATAGACCAGCGGCGCGGCGAGCACCACGCAGATCGCGCCCTCGTGCGCCGCCACCGCCGCCAGCAGCAGGCCGATGGTGGTGAGCCGGAAGACCCGGCCGTGCGTGCTCTTCCCCGGTTGCAGCGCGAGGCCGGCCGCCAGCGCGGTCGGGAGCACGACGAAGAGCAGCGCGCTGTCGGCCCGTCCGGTGCGCTGGACGACCACGAAGAACACCACGCCGAACAGCACGATGATACCGGCCAGGATCAGATTCGCCGGCCGCGTCCGAGCACGTTCCACCATCAACCTCCGTGTTTTGAGCACTCGCTCAAGTCGTACCGTAGCCGGTTTTGAGCGACTGCTCAAGCGGGGGTGGATCCGTCGCGGGGATGACCCGTGATCCGCATCGAGGGTGACGACGTCCCGGTTCTGTCCCGGATAACTTCCTGAGTCGGAGGGGCGACTGTCCCTGGTGGACGGGACACCTGATCGGCTTTGATCGCCTCAACAGCCGGATTCATGGGGGTAGACATGCACGACCTGGTTCGCCGCGCCCGGGAGTTGGCGCCGTCTCTGCAGGCCCGGTCCGCGGAGCTCGACTCGGCCCGGCAGCTGCCGGCCGACCTGGTGGCCGAGCTGAAAGCGGCAGGCTTCTTCCGGATGTTCGTGCCGCGGTCCCACGGCGGGCACGAGGCCGACCTGCGCACCGGCCTGGCGGTCCTGGAGCGCCTCGCCACGGCCGAGCCGGCCGTCGGCTGGACCGTGATGATCGGTTCCGAGACGCCGCAGTTGCTGGCCTGCCTCGACCGGGAGACCTTCGACAAGATGTACTCGTCCGGCCCCGACGTGATCGTGGCCGGCGGCTTCAACCCACAGGGCACGGCCACCCCGACCCCCGACGGCTACCTGGTCGACGGCCGCTGGGCGTTCGGCAGCGGCAGCACCCACGCCGACTGGATCTTCGGGAACTGCCTGCTCGCCCCGATCGGCGACGTGCCGCAGACACGCTCGGCGCTGGTACCCGCCGCCCAGGTGCGGATCGTCGACACCTGGCAGGTGCTCGGCCTGCTCGGCACCGGCTCACACGACGTCGAGATCAGCGGCGTGCACGTCCCGGCCGAGCACACGTTCGACCTGTTCGCCGGCGTCCCGTCGATCCCCGGCCCGGCGTACGTGGCCCCGCTCATGCACTTCGTGCTGCACCTCGGCGCCGTCGCGACGGGCATCGCCCAGGGCGCGCTGGACGCCACGACGGCCCTGGCCGCCGGCGGCAAGCAGAGGCTCTACGCGAAGACCCGTCTGGCCGACACCCAGCTGTTCCAGGTCCAGCTGGGCCGCGCCGACCTCACCCTGCGCGCCGCCCGTGCCCTGCTGGCGACGACCGCCGACGAACTGTGGGAGCTCTGCTCGACCGACCCGGCCGGCCTGCCCGCCATCGGCCCGCGGATCTCCGCGACCCTGACCTGGGTCACCGACGCGGCCCTCTCCGTGGTCGACACCTGCTACCGGGCAGGCGGCGGCCAGGCGGCGCGGGACGCTTCGCCCATCCAGCGCCGCTTCCGTGACATGCACACCTTCAGCCAGCACGCAGCCGCAGCCGAGGGCTGGCTGGGCGGCCACGGCGCAGCCCTGCTCGGCAGCCCGGGAGGCTTCGCCTACTGACCCGTGCCGCCACCGCCGCCCGCCGATCTTGGCGAATTGCTCACGGACGTCGTCAGTGTGCAACTCGCCAAGATCGCAGCGGGGGCGCGGCGAGGTGGGTTAGTTGGTGTGGCGGAGGATGGTGGCGGCGAGGCCGCGGGCGTGGTCGGTCCACGGCTCGGGGCGCATGGTGGCCGGGTTGAGCCGGACGTTCACGCGGCGGCCCTCGGCGAACACCGTCGCGCCGTCCGTGGAGATCACCCGGAAGCCGTACTCGGCGCTGGTTGTGCCGATCTTGTCGAGCCAGAAGTGAACGGTGATGTCGCCGGTGCCGAGGACCGGGCGGTTGAAGGTGATCCCGTACTCGCGGACCACGTTGAAGGCGTCCGGCGTGGTGGGACGGCCGCCGGAGAAGGAGACGCCGCGCTCGGCCCACCAGAGGGAGATGGCGCGCTCCACCAGGACCGCGTACCGCGAGTTGTGCAGCATGCCCATGGCGTCCAGGTCGTCGAAGTGGACCGGGATGTGCACCGTGGCGCCGTAGGAGACGGAGGAGACGGCGGCGGGTTCGGTCACGGCGGTCATGTCAGCTCCGGAAGGATCGTGGGGTTGGTGGTGATCGAGCGCAGGTGGTCCAGCAGAGCCTGGCGGGCCTGCCGGAACGTCGGTCCGGTCCCGAGCACCGGCGCCTGCATCACGGCGCAGACCCCGAGGGATTCGGTGTGGTAGGCCAGGCCCTCCGGGTTCACGCCGGGGCGCACCTCGCCCAGCGTGAGCGCCTCGGCGGCGGTCCTGGTCAGGAACGCCATCCAGTCACGCAGCTCGGCGGCGAGACGGTCGCGGATCACGCCGGGGCGGGCGTTGAACTCGAAGTGCGCGTTGGCGAAGAAGCAGCCGCCGGGCAGCACCCCGGACTCGTAGAACGCGAGCCGGCTGTCATGCGCGGCCCACAGCCGCCGCACCCCGGCCGGCTGCGAGCGGGCCGGGGCGACGACCAGCTCGGTCCACTGCGCCCGCGCGTGGTCGATCACGGCGAGTTGCAGCGCTTCCTTGGACCGCCAGTGCGCGAAGAGGCCGGACTTGCTGACCCCGAGCGCGTCGGCGACCTGGCTGAGCGACAGCCCGTCGAGCCCGTTGACGGTGGCGAGCAGCAGCGCCTGGTCGAGCACGGCGGCACGGGTCCGCTCGCCTCGCACCAGCCGGCCGTCCTGCGTCATGCCCACACGCTACAAAACGACCGACCGTTCGTAAATATAATCGTCGTCACCCCAGGAGGGACATGATCACGGCGTATTGGCGCACCGTGACGTACGACGGGTTCGCTCCCTGCGGCTGCCGGAGCACCTCGATGTCAGGAAGCAGAGAACGGATCCGCGATCGCGGGATCCAGGCTTCCGGCGGGGCGATCGTCAGGTCCAGGGGCACTTCCCAGCCGTCGCCGTCGCGCCGGGGCGGACCGGTCAGCCGCCCGGCGCCCCAGATCCCGTAGGCGCTGTCGCGCCGCCGGCTGCCGCTGCCCCAGAACAGCACCGGCTGCCCGGCCCGCATCAGCTCCAGCCGATAGCTGGGCTGCACGCACCACCGCTCGACCCGGGGCGCGACAGCGAAACGCTCCCGCAGCCCGGCGTGGTCCGCGTTCCCCTTGAGCAGCCAGGCTCCAAGATCCTCGACAGCAACCGCACGTGTGGGGCTCATCCGCTCCGGATACCCACGAAGGCCGGCGCACGATCGCGCCGGCCTTCGGTGAAGGAGAATCGATCAGATCCCGTTGCAGATGCCGGTCATCTCGTCCCGCGGGACGACCTTGATGCGCTTGCGGCCGTGCGGCTCGCCGAGCGTCACCTCGTGGGCGTCCAGCTTCTGCCAGCCCTCCCAGTCGGTGACGTCCAGGCCACGCCCGCGCAGGTACTCGAGGACGCCCTCGTGCGTGGGGTCGACCGGGGCCGGCAGCTTCTCGGCGTCCTCGAGCAGGCTCTGGACGGTCTCGCCGGCGTCGCCCTTGGTGTGGCCGATGAGGCCGACCGGGCCCCGCTTGATCCAGCCGGTGACGTACATGCCGGGGATGTGCTCGCCGTCGAGGTCGAGGATCCGGCCGGCCTGGTGCGGGATGGTGCCGGTCTTGGTGTCGAACGGCAGGTCGGGCAGCGCGGTGCTGAGGTACCCGACGGCCCGGTAGACGGCCTGGACCGGCCAGTCGGTGAACTCGCCGGTGCCGCGGACCCAGCCGTCGCCGGTCAGTTCCTGGGTCTCGGTGCGCAGGCCGACGACCTTGCCGTCCTCACCGAGCACCTCGACCGGAGCCTGCAGGAAGTACAGGTGCAGGCGGCGCGGGCGGTCGCGGGGGTCGCGCACGGCCCAGTTCTGCAGGATGTCCACGCACATCTTGACGTGCCGGGTCTGCCGCATCGCCTCGAGGCTGCCCTCGTCGAACTCGATGCCCTCGGGGTGGATGATCACCTCGACGTTCGGCGAGTGGTCGAGTTCGCGCAGCTCCTGCGGGGTGAACTTGACCTGGGCCGGGCCACGGCGGGAGAACAGGTGCACGTCGGTGACCGGGCTGGCCTTCAAGCCCTGGTAGACGTTGTCCGGGATCTCGGTGACCAGCAGCTCGTCGGCGGTCTTGGCGAGGATCCGGGCCACGTCGATGGCGACGTTTCCGGCGCCGATGACGGCGACCTCCTTGGCCTCCAGCGGCCATTCACGCGGTACGTCGGGGTGCCCGTTGTACCAGGACGCGAAGTCGGCGGCGCCGAAGCTGCCCTGCAGGTCGATGCCGGGGATGTCGAGGGCGCGGTCCTTCTCGGCGCCGGTCGCGATGACCGTGGCGTCGTAGAAGCGGCTGAGCTCCTCGGGCTTGACGTCGGTGCCGTACGCGACGTTGCCGACGAAGCGGATCCGCGGGTTGTTCAGGATCCGGGTGAGAGCGTTGACGATCTCCTTGATCCGCGGGTGGTCGGGCGCGACGCCGTACCGGATCAGGCCGTAGGGGGTGGGCAGCTTGTCGAAAATGTCGACGGTGACCGTTTCCGAAGCCTTGATCAAGTGGTCGGCCGCATAGATGCCAGCCGGGCCGGCACCGATGACAGCAACCCGCAGGGGGCGATCCATAGATAAATCCCTCACTCGCGCTCTCGCCGATGATCAAAGGAAACGGCAAGACTCTAAAACTTGAACCTAGGTTGAGATCAAGTCGATCTCACGGTCCCGAACTGGTTCATTAGCGGACAGAATGGCCGAACTCACGCGCCAGCGGAGTAAGGTTAGGCTGCCCGAACTCCCTGGTGAGAGCGTCGAAACGCGCGGGCTTGTCCGCACCGAAGCGGCCGACGGCGGCCGCGAATGTGTCACTGGTCACGAATGACGGTGGCGTCGATTTGCTGTGAAATTTGTCCGCATACATCACGATCCGTTCCTCGGCCGATTCGGCCAGGTAGTCCGCCACCGGCATCGGCAGCCCCTGCCGGGCCACGTCCTCGGCGGTGATCCCGACGCCGGTGTGATGCGAGCAGAACCGGCTGAGCACCTCCGGCAGGCCGAGCTCGCGGGCCAGCTCCGCACCGAGCACGCCGTGCCGGACGTAGGCGTCGTCAACGGCCAGCCGGTACACCCCGATGTCGTGCAGCAGGCAGCCGGCCCGTACCAGATCGGCGTCGAGATCCGGCGCGCCGGACGACGCGATGAGCTGCGAGGCGATCGACCAGACGATCCGGCAGTGCGTCCAGACCGACTCGAACGCCGCACGGCTCGGCGCGGCCTCCCGGTGCATGGCACGGATCTGCGTCTCAGACGGAATCACCCAGAGAAGATGCCACGTCGGTCAGAACGGCCAGGAAGGTGGTCAGGGCCGGCGCCCGCGGACCGTCGCGGGTGACCACGAAGAGACGCCGTCCCAGGCTCTGCTCGGCGACGTCCCGGACCGCCACCGCCGGATCCCCGGCGGGAAGCGTCAGCTCGGGCAGCAGCGCCACCGCGCCGGCCCGGCGGACCAGTTCGAGCTGCACCTCCGCGTCGTAGCAGAGGTGCCGCAGGTCCGGGTCGAAGCCGCCCAGCGAGCGGCAGGTGCCGACGACCATGGCGTGGTGACCGGTGCTCGCGCCGGTGGCGACCCAGGCCTCGTCGCGCAGCGCGGTGATCGGCACCGGGCCGCCCGAGGCGGCGAGCGGGTGGGCCGCCGGGAGCACCAGCTTCAGCTCTTCGGCGTGCAGCACGGCGAACCGCAGGCCGGCCTGGCGTGGCCGGGGATGGCCGTCGTACTCGTCGCTGATCAGCAGATCCACCGCGCCGAGGCGCAACTCGGGCAGGGCCTCCTCCACCTCCAGCTCGAAGACCTCGGCACGGATCCCCGGGAAGGCGGCCGCGATCCGGGCGACCGCGGGAACCAGCAGGCGGCGAGCGGCTGACTGGAGTCCACTGGCGCGCACGGTACCCCGTACCTCATCGGTGTGGGCCGCGAGATCCGCCGCTGCCGCATCGGCGGCAGCCAGAAGGACCCCCGCGTGGCCCGCCAGGATCCGCCCCGCGTCGGTGAGGCGCACGCCGCGCCCGGCCTTCTCCAGGAGCTGGGCGCCGACCTCCTTCTCCAGCAGCGCGAGCTGTTGCGAGACGGCGGACGGGCTGTAGCCGAGGGCCGCCGCGACCGCGCCGAGCGTGCCCCGCACCTCGAACTCACGGAGAAAGCGCAGGCGACGCAGCTCCATGCACAAATCCTAAACAATGAGCTCCAGGAATCGTCACTGGACGTGATGAATCAGCGGGCCGAAGCTTGCCCTCATGGGTCCCGCTCTCTGCCTGCTCTCCGCTGTCTGCTTCGGCGCGCTCGGCATCTTCGGCAAGCTCGCCTTCGAGGCGGGCGTCTCCCCAGGCACGCTTCTACTGATCCGATTCGGACTGGCGGCGGTCGTGCTAGGTGCTTTCCTGGCGTTCCGCGGGAAGCACGGGAACACCACCCCCGGTCGGTTCCTGGCCGCGGCCATCGGCCTCGGAGCATTGGGGTACGCGGTGCAGGCGAGCCTGTACTTCGAAGCCCTGGCCCGGATGGACGCGTCCCTGCTGTCCCTGGTCTTCTACCTGTATCCGCTGCTCGTGACGGCGACGGCGGTCGCACTCGGCCGGGACCGGCTCACCGCGGGCACTGTCGCCGCGCTGCTCGCCGCCTCCGGCGGGGTGATGCTGGTGCTTCTCGGCGCGGGCGGCGTGGCGATCGACGGCATCGGCGTGACGCTGGCGTTCGGCTCCGCGCTCACCTACACCGCCTACATCCTGTTTTCGGACAGGGTCGTGCACCGGATGCCCCCGATCCTGCTCACCACCCTGGTCCTGGCCGGCGCGGCCGCCGCCCTCGCGGTCCGCGCCCTGTTCACCGGCGGCGTGGATCTCGGGTTCGGCATGACAGGCTGGTTCTGGCTGGCGTGCATCGTGATCGTCTCGACCGTGCTGCCGATCGTGGCGTTCTTCGCCGGCCTGCGCCGCACCGGGCCGTCGACCGCGGCGATCCTCTCCACGTTCGAGCCGGTCGTGACCACGGTTCTGGCCTCGATGCTGCTGCACGAGAGCCTGACGGCGACGCAGCTGGCGGGTGGTCTGCTGGTGTTGTCGTCAGTGGTGGTGCTGCAGCTGAAGGGCGGCGCCGGCCGCCGTCGCGCCGACGCCGGGCAGCGGCCGGATCGCGAGCCCCGCCGCCGCCTCAGATCCGGTCCAGCCGCATCGTGGTTCCGCTCGCCGGCGGGTTGATCATCGCGTTCGCGTACTCCGAGCCGCCGTACTTCGCGGTGAACGCCCGGTCGACCGCCTCCTCCAGGGCCGGGTCGGCAACCGGTGTGAAGCGGACCGCGTGCTCGTCGCCGTCCACCACGACCGAGCCCGTCCCGTACCGGCGCGCCCGCCGATACCAGACCCCGGCCTCGCCTTTCCAGGACCGGACATAGAGGTCATCGCCCACGGCAACCACCCAGATGGGTACGCGCACCGGCTCCCGCCCCGGCGCGGGCACCACGACGTCGATCTCATGGCTGTCAGCTACCCATGGCATGTCCCCGATTCTGACACCGGATTCGCTGGCTGCCCGGGGTAGGACCTCGTTCACGGCTCGGTCCTGGTGCTGGACATCCAGATCCGCCACTCGCCCCGCCCGCCGCTCGCCCCGCCCGCCGCTCGCCCCGCCCGCCGCTCGCCCCGCCCGCCGCTCGCCCCGCCCGCCGCTCACCCCGCCCGCCGCTCGCCCCGCCCGCCGCTCGCCCTTCCTCCGCGGTAGATCTTGGAATGTTGCGCCCGGCTGGCGCGCAGTGCTCGCGGAAGACGCATCCGGCAGCACTGGTGACCAGCTCGTCTTGCCCGGCTGGCTCTCAGCGTTCTCGCCGGCTCGTCGGGACAGCACCGAACGCCAGCCGGACCGCCCGTCAACACGAACCGTTGTCGCCCACCGTGCCGGAATCGGAGGTAAAAGCCGCGCTGCACGGAAACCCGCGGACGCCCCAGGCCCCACAGAATGACGAAACCCCCGAGCGCTCCACGGTCAGCAGCGACCGACCGTGACGCGCCGCCGAATCGGCCGGTGAGCCGTAGCTCAGGCATGTTTCTCGTGCCGGGAACGTGCGCTGGCTACGGCTCGGGTCGGTGAGCCGTAGTTCAGGCAGGTTTGTAAGGCGGCGGAGTCAACCGGTGGTTGCAACACCCGGTTGCTGCGCTCGCTACGGCTCGGAGCGGTCAGCCGTAGCTCAGGCAGGTTGTTGGGGCGGCGGATTCAATCGGTGGTTGCAACACAGTCTGTTTGTGCTGGTAGCGGTGCTGAGAGTAGCGCGTTGAGGGCTTGAGCGGGAGTTCTCATGC